>CANGFE010000004.1 GCA_947453155.1 Beijerinckiaceae bacterium
CAGGAAGTGCGCCGCGACTTCGAATATCTTCTGCGCATGTGGGAAACGGTCCGCGAGCTGACCCTGAAATCCTCGGCGCCCTGCCTCGTCTATGAGGAAGGCTCGCTGATCAAGCGCGCCATTCGCGACCTCTACAATAAAGACATCGACGATGTGATCGTCTCAGGCGAAGACGGCTTCCGCGAAGCCAAGGAATTCATGCGCCTGTTGATGCCAAGCCACGCCAAGAATGTTCAGTTCTGGCGCGAACCGCAGGCGCTCTTTGCCAAGGCCGGTGCTGAATCCCAGCTCGACGCCATGTTCTCCAATGTCGTGACGCTGAAGTCCGGCGGCTATATCGTCATCAACCAGACCGAAGCCTTGGTCGCGATTGACGTGAACTCGGGCCGCTCGACCCGCGAACATAATATTGAAGACACGGCGCTGCGCACCAATCTGGAAGCAGCCGATGAAGTCGCACGCCAATTGCGCCTGCGTGACTTGGCAGGCCTCATTGTTGTCGACTTCATCGACATGGAAGAAGGCCGTAACAATCGCGCCGTCGAGCGTCGCATCAAGGATGCGCTGAAAAACGATCGCGCCCGTATTCAGGTCGGCCGCATCTCGCATTTCGGCCTGCTCGAAATGTCGCGCCAGCGTATCCGCACAGGCGTGCTCGAAGGCTCGACCATTGTCTGCCAGCATTGCGCAGGATCTGGCTCGGTGCGCTCCATCGCCTCCATCGCGCTGCATGTCATGCGCGTGCTGGAAGATGCTTTGGTCAAAAACGCCATGCACAACATTACCGTGCGCACACGCACGGAAGTGGCTCTCTATATTCTCAACCAGAAGCGCGCTCATCTGCGCGCACTGGAAGAACGCTTTGGTGTGCAGATCACGGTGGAAGCCGATGATACGCTGACCGGCACCGCCTATCACGCGCTTGAGCGCGGCGAACTCGCCTCCCCGCCGATTTCCTATGAAAAGAAGGAACTCGTGCGCATCGACTCCATCCCGATGGATGATGAAGAGATCGAAGACGAGGTCGAGGACGAAGAAGACGAAAACGAAGATGGCGAAGAGCGCGCCGAGGGCGAAGCCCGCGGTGACAGCGAAGAAGGTGATGGCCGTGGTCGTCGCCGCCGCCGTCGTCGTCGTCGTGGTCGTGGCGGTGATCGTGAACGCGGCATTTCTGATCCGGATGCACCGCAGCCGTCTGATGATGGCTTGCATGTCGTGGCCGAAATCGGCGGCGACATTACGCGCCGCCCTGATGATGGCGATGGCGAAGTCGATACAGCTGAAGCCGAAAGCTTCGATGCTGATGGCAATCCGGTCGAAGGTGATCCGATGCGCCGTCGTCGCCGCTCACGTCGTGGTGGCCGCAATCGTCGTCGTGATGGTTTCGAGCGCCGTGACAATGCCGAAAATGGCGATGCGCCGCGTGCCGAACATGCTGAGCCTGAGGCACAGCCATCAGCGCCGGCCGCTGAGGCCCCTGTGGCGCCGGCTTGGGATTGGGCACCGATTGCTGCCTCTGCCGAAGACAAGCCTGTTGAGACCAAGGCTTCTATGCCGGTCGAGACAGCGCCAGAACCCAAGCGTGCTGAAGAGCCCGCACAAGAGCCTCTGCCGGAAGCCCCAGCGGGCCCGAAGCGCTCTGGCTGGTGGAGCCGCGCTAAACAGAGTTTTGGTGGAAACTAAAAAGAAAAGGCCCGCTTCATGCGGGCCTTTTTTATGTCAGCCAAGCGGCCATCCGCCGCACGCCTTCAACAATATCTTCCTCGCGCCCTGCAAAGGAGATCCGCATAGTTTGTGCCCCACGCGCGCGGTCGAAATCGAGGCCCGGAGTGACTGCGACACCGGCTTCATTCAGCATGCGTTTGCAAAAGTCGCTTGAATCATTGGTCAGATGCGAAATGTCGCAATAGACATAAAAAGCGCCATCGACAGGGTGAAAAGAGCCAAGCCCGATCTTGGGCAAATGCTCCATCAGATAAGCGCGATTGCGCGCATAAGATTGGCGCACCTTTTCCAGTTCATCGCCCGCATCAAAGACAGATTGCGCGGCGACTTGGCTGAGATAGGGCACGGAAATAGCCATTGATTGCTGCAAGCGCTCGACAGAACGCACGAGCTCATCGGGCACAACAAGCCAGCCGATGCGCCAGCCCGTCATGCAAAAATATTTCGAGAACGAATTGACGACGATGGTCGAGGGCGAAAAAGCCAGAGCCGTTTGCGCAGGCGCTTCATAAGTCAGACCGTGATAAATTTCATCCGAAATGAAGGCAATCTTCAGCCGATCGCAGGTCTCGCAAATCGCGCGCAAATCTTCCGGCGACATCATCGTGCCTGTCGGATTGGCGGGGCTCATCAGTAAAACGCCCTGCAAAGGTGCACGCGCATGCTCTTCTTCAATCATGCGTGCCGTGACTATATGACGAGTAGCGGCTTGCGTGGCCAGCGGCACACAGACCAATCCCAAAGCTTCCAAAATATTGCGATAGGCCGGATAGCCGGGCTCGGCGATGGCTACGCGCGCGCCTGCATCAAACAGGCCAAGGAAAGATAGAAGAAAACCGGCCGAGGATCCCGTCGTGACGACAATGCGAGACGCGGGGACATCCACTTTGTAAGTGTCGACATAAAAGCGCGAGATGCGTTCACGCAAAGCCGGAAGTCCCAAGGCCTGCGTATAGCCAATACGCCCCGCATCCAAAGCCGCTTTGGCCGCATTGCGCGCGACTTCCGGCGTCGGTGCACCGGGCTCGCCCACTTCCATATGGATCACGGAGCCACCGTGGCGCTCACGCTCGGCAGCTGCACTCATCACATCCATGGCGATGAAAGGGGCAATGCGGGAGCGCAGCGAGGGGGAAATCAGGTGAGACGACATGTCGATTGCGACCAATAGAGGTTTCGCCCCTGCCCCGCTCGCGCCATAATAGCCACGTTGAAGAAGAGGGCTTGAGTTGATTCAGACCCAAGGCAGGACCAGGGACGCCATGCGCGACAACCAGACCCGATCCGACCCATCAGATGCGAAGAGCCCTAGCAGGCCCGCGCGCGCCGCGCCAGTGCGCCGCGCCATAGGCGTCTTGACGGCTCTGCTGACAGCCAGCGCCAGCCTCCCCGCATATGCGCAGGAGAAAGCGCCCAACATCATCCGCGATGCGGAGATCGAACAATTGATGCGCGAATATACCGCGCCGATTTTTCGCGCTGCCAATATCAATGCGGGCGCAACACGCATCTTTCTGATTGGCGACCGCTCCTTCAATGCTTTCGTGGCCAATGGCCAAAAGATTTTCATCAATGTCGGCGCGCTGATGGAATCCAAAACGCCGAATGAGATCATCGGCGTGCTCGCGCATGAAAGCGGCCATATTGCCGGCGGCCATCTCGCACGCCAGCGACAGGAATTGGCGAAAGCACAAATCCTCATGGTGGCCGGCATGTTGATGGGTGCGGGGGCTGTTGTGGCAACCGCGCGCTCCGGCCCTTATGGCAAAGTCGGTTCTGATGGTGTCGGCACGATGGGCGCTTTGCTCGGCCCCGCCGAAATGGTGCGCCGCTCTTTGCTTGCTTATCAGCGTGGCGAGGAACAGGCGGCTGATCGCGCAGCGGTGAATTATCTCACAGCCACAGGCCAATCCGGACAAGGCCTGCTGACGACGATGGAGCGCTTCCAAAATGATGCGCTGTTCAAGACGTCGCAAATCGACCCCTATACAATGTCGCATCCGCTGCCGAGTGATCGCATTTCGAGCTTGCAGGCGGCGGTCAAAGCCTCACCGCATTTCACCACCAAAGATCCGGCCGAGCGCCAAGCCCGCCATGATTTGATGCGCGCCAAATTGTTTGGCTTTGTCGCAACCGCCTCTGAAGTTGCACGTCGCTATGGCCCGGCGGATCAATCACTGCCCGCCAAATATGCCCGCGCCATTTCCGCCTATCGTGCGGGCAAACTCGATGTCGCCCTCACGCAAACCGATGCGCTGATCGCCGCCCAGCCGGGCAATCCATATTTTCAGGAGTTTAAAGGTCAGGCTTTGATGGAGAGCGGGCGTTCGGTCCAGGCGCTGCCCTATCTGCGCCGCGCGGCCGCGCTTGCCCCCTCCGCCACGCCGATCAAGGTTTTGCTCGGCCATGCGCTCATTGGCACGGGCAATCCCAATGACGCCAAAGAGGCGACCAATCTTTTGGCGCAGGTCACCCAGCGCGAAGATGATTATGGCGAGGCCTGGCAATATCTGGCCATGGCCTATGAGCGGCGCGGCGATACGCCCAATGCCCAGCTGGCCTCCGCCCAGGCGCTCTTTCTCCAAGGCAATATGATTGCCGCCCGCACCCAGGCCGACCGCGCCCAGAAACAATTTGCCAAGGGCTCGCCGGGCTGGCTTAAAGCCGACGATATTCTGAACTATCGTCCTCCCAAATTCGATTAGCCGATCCCGGCCCGGAGCCACGCATGTCTCTTTTCCCCCGCCTTGCCGCCGCCCTTTTCGCAAGCGCTCTCGCGCTGAGCCCGGCTTTGGCGCAGGATTTTTCTGCCCCCCAGAAGAAGCAGATCGAGACGATCATCCGCGATTATCTCCTCACCAATCCGGAAATCCTGCGCGATGCCTATGCGGCGCTGGAGTCCAAACAGGCCCGCGCCGAGGCCGAGCAACGTGCCGGTGCATTGAAAACCTATGGCGAGATGCTGACCAATTCGCCCTATCAGGCAGTGGTGGGCAATCCCAAGGGCAAGGTCACGCTGGTCGAGTTCTTCGATTACAATTGCGGCTATTGCAAACAGGCCCTTCCCGACCTCACACGCCTGATGAAAGAAGATGGCGATCTAGGTGTGGTGCTGAAGGATTTTCCAGTTCTGGGGCCGGGCTCGGTGGAAGCAGCCCAAGTGGCCATTGCCGTCAAAAAGCAACTGCAGGGCGAGAAATTCTGGGCGTTCCACGTGAAGCTTTTGGGCACCCGCGGGCAGGTGGGCAAAGCCCAAGCCTTGGCCGCCGCGCGTGACAGCGGCGCCGATATGGACCGCCTGACCAAGGATATGGACGGCCCCGAGGTCCAAGCCACCCTGCAAGAAAGCGCCAAACTGGCCGACGCCCTCAACCTGACGGGGACCCCCACCTATGTGGTGGGCGACGAGGTCGTGGTCGGCGCAGTCGGCTATGGGCAGATCAAGGGCCGCCTCGACAATATCCGCAAATGCGGCAAGGCGAGCTGCGGGTAGTCCCCAGAGAAGACACCCTCAGGCTTCCATCAGCCCGTTAACCGGTTTAAGAGACTCCCCCTCTACAGAGGGCCTCAGTTTTTGAGTCCCACCCCAGTCCTCGGCATGAAATCTGTCTATGTCCTCAACGGCCCGAACCTGAACCTGCTTGGTACGCGGGAGCCCGCGACCTATGGTACAGTGACGCTCGCCGATATCGAGGCGCGCCTCAAGGCGCGTTGCGCAAAGGAAGGCCTGACGCTCGACTTTCGTCAAACGAATGTTGAAGGTGAATTGGTCACTTGGTTGCAAGACGCCGGCAAAGCCGGTGCGCCGGTCATTCTGAATGCTGGCGCCTATACGCATACGTCGATCGCCATACATGATGCGATCCGGGGAGCGGGTGTGAAGGTCATCGAAGTGCATCTCTCCAATGTGCATGCACGCGAAGATTTTCGGCACCATTCCATGATTTCCGCCGTCGCGGCCGGGGTGATCCTCGGCTTCGGCGCTCTTTCCTATGATCTTGCGCTTGATGCGCTGATCGCCCAATCCAAAAACAAGAGCTGATTTCCCATGAAGAAGCCCGTGAAGAAAACCAAGGCTGTTGCCGCGCGCGCCCCCAAGGCCAAAGCGAAGAAGGCGGTCGCCAAGCCAGCGCCCAAGAAGGCAGCAAAAGCCGCCGCCAAGCCTGCGCCCAAGCGCGGTCCAATCTCGGGCGTTGATCCCGCGCTGATCGAAATGGTCGCAGAAATCGTTTCGCGTCTCGATCTGTCGGAAGTTGAAGTTGAGCGCGAAGGCCTGCGTGTGCGCGTGGCCCGCCAGCTTGGCAACACACAAACCTTCAGCGTCGCAGCTCCTGCGCATCATGCACCGGCTGCTGTCGTTGCGCCCCCGCCGGCACCTGTCGCAGCCGCTCCTGCTGCTGCCGCTGCACCAGCTGCCGATCATTCGGGTGCTGTGAAGTCGCCGATGGTTGGCACCGCCTATTTCCGTCCGAGCCCCGATGCCAAGCCCTTCATTGAAGTCGGCTCCAAGGTGAAGGAAGGCCAGAAACTTCTGCTCATCGAAGCGATGAAGACGTTTAACGAAATCGTAGCGCCGCGTGGTGGCACTGTGACGGCCATTCTCGTCGAAGACGGTCAGCCCGTCGAATACGGCCAGTCCATGCTGGTTATCGAATAAAGGCAACGGTTTCAGAAAGAACAGACATGTTCGACAAGATCCTCATTGCCAATCGCGGCGAAATTGCTCTGCGCATTCTGCGTGCAGCGAAAGAGCTTGGCATCGCGACAGTTGCGGTTCACTCCACCGCTGATGCGGAAGCTATGCATGTGAAGCTCGCAGATGAGAGCGTGTGCATCGGCCCACCCGCCGCGCGCGACAGCTATCTCAATATTCCAGCCCTGCTTTCGGCTTGCGAAATCACCGGCGCGGATGCCATCCATCCAGGCTATGGTTTTCTTTCCGAGAATGCACGCTTTGCGGAAATTCTGGCAGAACACAATATTGGTTTCATCGGCCCCAAGGCGGAACATATCCGCATCATGGGCGACAAGATCGAAGCCAAGCGCACCGCTCTCGCACTTGGCATTCCTTGCGTGCCCGGCTCTGAAGGCGGCATTGATAATGACGAGCAAGCGATCCGTGTCGCACGCGAAATCGGTTTTCCGGTTCTCGTGAAAGCGGCTGCGGGCGGCGGTGGTCGCGGCATGAAAGTGGCGCGCACCGAAGCTGATCTGCTGAATGCTCTACACACAGCCAAGCAAGAAGCCAAAGCGGCTTTTGGTGATGACGCTGTTTATCTCGAAAAATATCTCGAAAGGCCGCGCCACATTGAAATCCAGATTTTGGGTGACGGCAAAGGCAATGCCATTCACTTGGGCGAACGCGATTGCTCGCTCCAGCGCCGCCACCAAAAAGTGTTGGAAGAAAGCCCCTCACCTGCCTTGAACGCTGAACAGCGTGCCGAGATCGGCGAGATCTGCGCCGCTGCTATGCGCAAGCTGCAATATTCGGGCGCTGGCACGATCGAGTTTCTCTATGAAGACGGGCGTTTCTATTTCATCGAAATGAACACCCGTATTCAGGTCGAGCATCCGGTGACAGAAATGATCACCGGCATTGATCTGGTGAACGAACAGATCCGCATTGCAGCAGGTTCGCCTCTGTCGATCGCCCAAGAAGATGTGCGCTTTGAAGGTGCGGCGATTGAATGCCGCGTCAATGCAGAACATCCCGCGACCTTCCGTCCCTCACCGGGCAAGATTGCCTATTACCATCCCCCCGGTGGCTTGGGCGTGCGCGTCGATTCTGCGGTCTATCAAGGCTATACGATCCCGCCCAATTATGACTCGCTGGTGGGCAAACTCATCGTCCATGGCCGCAACCGCACCGAAGCTCTGATGCGTCTGCGCCGTGCGCTCGACGAATTCATCGTCGATGGCATTGATACAACGCTGCCGCTGTTTCGCACGCTCGTGCGCAATGGCGATGTGCAGAATGGCGATTACGACATTCACTGGCTGGAAAAATTCTTGGCCACAGGCGGCATGGACGGCGAATAAAATCCGTCGCGCTACAGCAAAGTCAAAAATGGCGGGCCTTCGTGCCCGCCATTTTCATATCTGGCTTGACGATTGCGCCCACCCGTCCCACTTTTACCTCCATGACAACGCCCTTGCCGGAAGATGACAGGTCTGCGGAGATTACGCCGCAAATCTTGTTGCGCGCCTATGCGGTCGGCATGTTTCCCATGTCAGAGGGCGCGGATGATCCGTCCCTTTTCTGGGTCGATCCAGAAATGCGCGGTGTCTTTCCGCTCGACAAAATGATCATTTCGAAGAGCCTCGCCAAAGTCATTCGCGCAGATCGTTTCGAAGTTCGCGTGGATGATGATTTTGACGCGGTGATTGAGGCTTGCGCTGCTGCGGCCCCCGATCGTCACAATACATGGATCAACAGGCGCATCCGCAAACTCTATCGCGATCTTTTTGATTTTGGTTTCGTCCATACGGTCGAAACATTTTTGGATGGCGAGCGCGTGGGCGGTCTGTATGGCGTAAAGATTGGCGCTGCGTTTTTTGGCGAGAGCATGTTTCATCGCGCAACGGATGCGTCAAAAGTCGCGCTGATGCATTTGGTGGCGCGTTTGCGCGCAGGCGGTTTCCGCGTGCTTGATACGCAATTCATCACACCGCATCTGGCAACATTAGGCGCGGTGGAAGTTCCACGCGATGCCTATCACGTCATGCTTGATGATGCGATTGGTCGCAGCGCAAACTTCTTTGTCTGGCCGAAAGGCATGCAAGTACCTGGCGCAAAAATTCTTGAGATTTTGAAAGATTAGCGGCCGCTGGGAATATTGCCCGGTGGCAAAGCAATTGGCGCTTCACGCGCGGTTGGCAAACGCTGCGGCGCTTGTTGCTGCGCGGGTGCAGGTGAACGCGGTTGAGCGGCAACCGGCGCTTCAATCACAGGCAAAGCTGGCAAATTGGATGGCGGCGGTGCAGCTGGCGTGCCGGTGCGTGATCCCGGTGCAGCGCCCACTTCAATCGCATTGCCAAGCGGCGGCACGGGGCCTGGTGTGGCTGGTCGTGCAGGCTGCTGGCGCTGCGCGGGTGTACGCTCAGCTGGTGGTGTCGCATCTCGCAAATCGGCTGTTTCCGGCGGCGTGACGATAATATCTTTGCCACCACGACAATCCGTGAGCCAGGCATCATAGACCGGATGTTCAATCGCATGCAGGCCGGGGCTAGCTGCAAACATCCAGCCTGAGAAAATGCGCTTCATCTCAGACTGCGCGTTGATTTCATCAACTTCGACAAAGCTTGTCGTCTGCGGCGCTTCGGTCGGCGGGCGCGTATAGCAGATGCGCGGTGTGATCTGGATCGTGCCGAACTGCACCGTCTCATCCATCGCCACATCGAATGTGATGATGCGCCCGGTGATCTTGTCGAGCCCGGCAAAGACAGCGGTCGGATGTTTAATCTTATCGGCCTGCGCAACGCCCATCCCGCCCGCGAAAGCCGCAGCCGCGAGAAGAAGACGCAAATTTGAAGAAGCTTTGATCATATGCCGATTGTCATGCGGGCCAGATGGGGCGGAAACATGGCTTGAAACCAGCCCGCTGACGAGGGGCTTTATTGGCCTGGGGTCCAAGCCTGATAATCGCCCGTCGCTGCCGGACGTTGACCTGAGGCCAGCGTGGAGCCTGCGGGGCGATAGGCATTGGCTGTGCCCGTCTGATTGGCTTCAAAGGGCAATTCCCAAGAACGCGCTTTGTAGTTTTCAGCGGTCGGGGGCGTATCGACTGTGTAATGCAGCCAGCCGTACCAGCCGGTCGGCACACTCGAGGCTTCGCTGACGCCACTAAAAATCACCCAGCGGCGCACATAGCCCAGAGCGGGGTCCATTTTGGCGCCCTTGGTCTGGTAGTAAAGATTGCCGAATTCGTCTTGGCCGACGAGCTCGCCATTGCGCCAGGTGTGGAAACGCGTGTTGAGCGTCTGCCCATTCCACCAGGTCAAAAGCTGAAGAAGCCAGTTCGGCATGAGAATCCCCGTTGCGCGGCATAAGGTGCGGCGCGGAATATGCCCCCCGCTCCCCGCCCTGTCCAGCACACAAGCGCCAAAACTGCGCATCGATTCGTAGGGGGCTGCTAGCGAAAGCCTAATCGACTGGTTCGGCTTCCGATTCGAGCTTTACCTATGGGGATTCGAGCGAATTTGCGGCGCCGCTCACGCCATCCCCAGCTGCCCCAACATCAGGCGTGGCGCAACTAGCCACAAGTCTTTGGGGCCCATTTGGGGGTATGTGGGGTTGAAAAACCACGCTAATCCCAACTTGTACAAGCCCCTCAAAATCCCCGTTTGGGGACGAAACACTATAGTTAACAGGGACTTGTATCGGGCGATTCTGAGTCATCCCCAATCTTCACAGGAAGCACAACATCTAGTCCCGCGATCAAATCGAAACACAAGACCTTGACGAAAGACGCGCGCCGGTTCACCTTGTGTCCATCGCTGATTGCCACTTGCAACGCGCCGGAAACAGGCTGCGCCTTGAGAGGGAATAAGCAAGGCAGAAGCGCCCCCAACGAGGCGCGCTGCCTTTGAGTGCTCCGGATGCCTCACAAGGGTGAACGGCCAGTTTCGTCAAGAATTGTGTTTTGGAATCAGGGCTGTGGAAACGGCCCCGCGGGGACGGGTGTCTCACGCGTGAATGACAGGGAAGACGTGAATGCGCATCGAGCGGCGGTATACGAAGGCAGGCCAGGGCCCCTACGCGGGCATTGAATTCCGTAAGGGCAAGAGCGAAATCCGCAATCCGGATGGCTCGGTGGTCTTCTCGCAAGACAATATTGACGTGCCAGCGACCTGGAGCCAGGTGGCGACAGACGTCATTGCGCAAAAATACTTCCGCAAGGCCGGCGTGCCGGCTCGCCTGAAGAAGGTGGAAGAAAATGATGTGCCGTCCTTCCTCTGGCGCTCAGTCGCCGATGAAGCGGCGCTGGAAAAGCTGCCGAAGGAAGAGCGCTACGGTTCGGAAAAGACTGCCACAGACGTGTTCCATCGTCTGGCCGGCGCCTGGACCTATTGGGGCTGGAAGGGCAAGTATTTCAACACTGAAGAAGACGCACTCGCCTTCTACGAAGAACTCTGCTCGATGCTCGCGCGCCAAATCGCTGCGCCGAACTCCCCGCAATGGTTCAACACGGGCCTGCATTGGGCCTATGGCATTGATGGTCCGGGCCAAGGCCATTTCTATGTCGACTATAAGACCGGCAAGCTGACCGCTTCCAAGTCTTCCTATGAGCATCCGCAGCCGCATGCTTGCTTCATTCAGTCGGTCGCTGACGATCTCGTCAACGAAGGCGGCATTATGGATCTTTGGGTGCGTGAAGCGCGCCTGTTCAAATATGGCTCGGGCACAGGTTCGAACTTCTCGAAACTGCGTGGCGAAAGCGAAAAGCTCTCAGGCGGCGGTAAGTCGTCGGGCCTCATGTCCTTCCTCAAGATCGGCGACCGTGCAGCGGGCGCGATCAAGTCGGGCGGCACGACACGTCGCGCGGCCAAAATGGTTGTCGTTGATGCCGACCATCCGGATATCGAATCCTACATCGACTGGAAGGTGAAGGAAGAAGAGAAGGTCGCCTCGTTGGTGGCCGGTTCCAAGATCGTCAAGAAGCACATGAAGGCCATTTTGAAGGCCGCCGTGAATTGCGAAGGCGATGGCGATGATTGCTACAACCCGGAAAAGAATCCGGCGTTGAAGAAGGCGATCAAAATGGCTCGCCGCGACAGCGTGCCGGATAGCTACATCAAGCGCGTGATCCAGTTCGCCAAGCAGGGCTACACGGAAATCCAGTTCGAAACTTATGACACCGACTGGGATTCAGAAGCCTATCTGACGGTCGCTGGCCAGAACTCGAACAATTCTGTGCGCGTCACGGATGACTTCCTGCGCGCCGTCGAAAATGACGAAGACTGGAACCTCATCCGCCGCACCGATGGCAAATTGCACAAGACGCTCAAGGCCAAGGATCTTTGGGAAAAGATCGGCTATGCCGCTTGGGCGTCTGCTGATCCCGGTCTGCAATATGACACGACGATCAATGACTGGCACACCTGCCCGGCATCAGGCCGCATCAATGCGTCCAACCCGTGCTCGGAATATATGTTCCTTGACGATACGGCCTGCAATCTTGCTTCGCTGAACCTGCTCACCTTCCGCGACCCGAAAACTGGCGAATTCGACATTGTCTCCTACGAACATGCTGTTCGTTTGTGGACCGTCGTTCTCGAAATCTCGGTGCTGATGGCGCAGTTCCCGTCGAAGGAAATTGCGCAGCTGTCTTATGAATATCGCACGCTGGGGCTGGGCTATGCCAACGTTGGCGGCCTGCTCATGTCGTCGGGCTTCAGCTATGACTCGGATGAAGGCCGCGCAATTTGCGGTGCACTCTCCGCAATCATGACCGGCATTTGCTACGCCACCTCCGCCGAAATGGCGAAGGAGCATGGTCCCTTCCCCGGCCACAAGCCGAACAAGGACAATATGCTGCGCGTCATCCGCAATCACCGCCGCGCCGCGCACGGCAATGGCGATGGTTACGAGGCTCTCTCGATCACACCCGTGCCGCTCGATCATGCCACGCTCAATGGCATGAAGCAGAATGGCAAAGTGTTCATCGAACGCGCCAAGCACGCCTGGGATCAGGCTTTGGCTCTGGGTGAAAAGCACGGCTATCGCAATGCGCAGACAACCGTCGTCGCCCCGACCGGCACGATCGGCCTCGTCATGGATTGCGACACGACCGGCATTGAGCCTGACTTCGCACTCGTGAAGTTCAAGAAGCTCGCAGGCGGTGGTTATTTCAAGATCATCAACCGTGCGGTGCCCGAAGCTCTGCGTGCGCTTGGCTATAGCGAAGCACAGCTCGCTGAGATCGAAGCTTTCGCAGTCGGCCATGCCTCGCTGCGTCAGTCGCCGGGCGTCAACCATGCAACTTTGCGCGCCAAGGGCTTTACGGACCAGAAGTTGGAAGAACTCGAAAAGACCCTCGCTGGCGCTTTCGACATCAAGTTCGTCTTCAACAAATGGTCGCTGGGTGCGGACTTCCTCACAGGCGCTCTGAAGGTTCCGGCTGAAAAGCTCGACGATCCGACGTTCGAACTGCTGCCCTTCCTCGGCTTCACCAAGACCGAGATCGAAATGGCCAATACGCATGTTTGCGGCGCGATGACGCTGGAAGGCGCACCGCATCTCAAGCAAGAGCATTATTCGGTCTTCGATTGCGCCAATCCTTGCGGTCGTACGGGCAAGCGTTATCTGTCGGTCGAGAGCCACATTCGCATGATGGCGGCAGCACAGCCCTTCATCACGGGTGCGATCTCCAAGACGATCAACATGCCCAATGACGCAACGGTGGAAGATTGTAAGGAAGCTTACGTTCTCTCCTGGCGCCTCGCTCTCAAGGCCAATGCGCTCTATCGCGATGGTTCAAAGCTCTCGCAGCCGCTCAACTCGCAGCTCATCTCTGATGATGAGGACGAGGATGAAGATGGCATGGACGCGATTGCCGCCCTGCCCGCCTCCGCGCGTGCATCGGCTGTGGCTGAGAAGATTGTTGAGCGTATCGTTGAGCGTGTGGAGCGTACGCGCGAGCGTGAGCGTCTGCCTGATCGCCGCAAGGGTTACACCCAGAAGGCGGTTGTGGGTGGCCACAAGGTCTATCTGCGCACCGGCGAATATCAGGATGGTCGCATCGGGGAAATCTTCATCGACATGCATAAGGAAGGCGCTGCCTTCCGCTCGTTGATGAACAATTTCGCCATCGCCATCTCGGTCGGCCTGCAATATGGCGTGCCGCTGGATGAATATGTCGATGCCTTCACCTTCACCCGCTTCGAGCCAGCCGGCTTCGTGCAGGGCAATGACGCGATCAAGAACGCCACGTCGATCCTCGACTATGTGTTCCGTGAACTCGCCATTTCCTACCTCGGCCGCAATGATCTTGCCCATGTCGACCCCTCCGACATTGGCTCGACGGCCATCGGCAAGGGCGAAGACCAGGGCCGCGCACCGGCCACCACCACCCAGCAATATGTCTCGCGCGGTTTCGTTCGCTCGAAGACTGACAAGCTGATGGTCGTGCACGGCGGTGCGGAAGCACTCGCCACTGTGGGTGCAACGGCACTGAAGAACGAAGTCAGCTTCCGCGAGGAAGTGAGCGCGGTCACGACGGAACTCGACACGCTGGATTGGCAGGCTCCTGCCGCGAAGTCGGCGGGTCCGTCGATTGCGGACAAGCGCGCTGAAGCCCGCATGAAGGGCTATGTCGGCGAATCCTGCCCCGAATGCGCGAACTTCACACTGGTGCGCAACGGCACTTGCTTGAAGTGCGACACTTGCGGATCAACAACGGGTTGCTCGTGATCAGCTGATGGCATTCTTCTGAAATAAAGACGGCGGGGCAAAACCCCGCCGTTTTTTTGCGCGCATTTTCAGAGCAAGCCGATTGAAGATGCGCGATTTTTCCTCAAGGCCGCTGGGGCCCTCAAAACAGCCCCCCCGCTAGCGATCTCCTAAGCGTCAGAAAAACAAACAAGATTTTTCGTCGTTAATATCATTTTAAGTCTGACGTGGACTTTGCGGCAACCATCAAGCTTTCATTCACCTGCAAGCGAGAGAAATGGCTTGGCTGTTTTTTATTCGAGCTTGCGAAAAAAGATTTCAGATGCGGATTTTCAAAAGGAATTTTTCAGATGCTCAAGATCAAGTCTCTTCTCACCGATGAATCCGGTGCTACGGCCGTTGAATATGGCCTCATCATTGCTCTGGTTGCCGCCATTTCCATGACGACGATCAAAACCCTCGGGCAGAACCTCGCCACGCATTGGCAAGCTGTCGAGAAAGTTATTCCGTCGGATGTCGGCTCAATTGTGAAGTCGACGACCATCACAGAAACCACGGGCAACCCGACCCCCTGATAAGGGCTCTGAGCACGTCTTCGCATCTGAAAATTCATGGCCCGGATCGTCATTGATCAGTACCCTCTCAATGACGATCCCGCCAAGAATGATGATCAGAGCGAAACCACACCACAAAGGATGACGCGCCATGTTGAACAGATTTATGGCGGATGAAAGCGGCGCCACAGCCGTCGAATATGGCCTGATGATTGCGATCATCGCAGCCATCTCGATGACGACAATTAAAACGATTGGTCAAAACCTTGCCACGCACTGGCAGGCCGTCGATGCCGTCATTCCTGCCGATGTTGCATCCATCGTCAAACCCACGACGATTGAAGAGACAACAGGAAACCCCGCCCCCTGAGCTGATGATAAGCGGCTAGTGCAGAATCTGGCTGAGGAAAAGCTTCGTGCGTTCATGCTGCGGATTTGAGAAAAACGCCTCCGGCGCATTTGCTTCGACAATTTGACCCTGATCCATAAAGATCACGCGGTCGGCGACCTGGCGTGCAAATCCCATTTCATGGGTCACGCAGAGCATGGTCATGCCCTCTTGTGCGAGCGACACCATTGTGTCGAGCACTTCCTTCACCATTTCCGGATCCAGAGCTGAGGTCGGCTCATCAAAGAGTATGATCTTGGGGCTCATGCAAAGCGAGCGCGCAATGGCGACGCGTTGCTGCTGCCCACCCGACAATTGTCCGGGAAATTTATGCGCCTGCTCGGGGATTTTCACCCGCGTCAGATAATGCATGGCGATCTCTTCGGCATCCTTCTTCTTCATCTTGCGCACCCAGATCGGTGCCAAGGTGCAGTTTTCCAGAATGGTCAGATGCGGAAACAGATTGAAATGCTGGAATACCATGCCGACATCGCGGCGCACTTCGTCAATGCGCTTGAGATCATTGGTAAGCTCAGTGCCATCGACAATAATTTTGCCCTGCTGATGCTCTTCCAACCGATTGATGCAACGGATCATGGTCGATTTGCCCGAGCCTGAGGGCCCGCAAATGACGAGTTTCTCGCCACGCTTCACGGTAAGATTGATGTCGCGCAGCACATGAAACTGGCCGTACCATTTATTCATGGCCGTAATTTCAATGGCATTCTCGGTCATGGCAAAAACCCTAGCGGCGGCGTCCGGCATTGAGGCGCTCTTCCATCATTTGGGAATAGCGCGACATGCCGAAGCAGAAGATGAAGTAGAAGGCGGCTGCGAAAGTATAGACCGTTGGCGACACCGTCGGCCCCGACCAGACCGGATCAATGCGCGCCGCATCAATGGCGCGCAGAAAATCGAAGATGCCAACAATGGCGACCAGAGTCGTGTCTTTGAACAGCGAGATGAAAATATTCACAATGCCCGGGATCACCAAGGTCAAAGCTTGCGGCAGAATGATGAGACGCATGCGTTGCCAATAGGATAGGCCCAAAGCCATGGCGCCTTCGCTCTGGCCTTTCGGGATGGCCTGCAACCCGCCGCGCACTTCTTCCGCCATATAGGCGGCGGCAAACAGAGCAAAGCCGACAATGGGGCGCATGAGGCGATCGGGCGACCAATTGTCGGGCACGAAAAGCGGCAACATGGTGTTGGCCATAAACAGCACGGTGATGAAGGGCACGCCGCGCACGAATTCAATGTAAAGGATCGAGAAGAACCGGACCGCGGGTAATTCCGAGCGGCGACCCAGTGCCAGCAAAATGCCTGCGGGGAGTGAGAAGACGATGCCGATAGTAGCCACCAGCAGGCTCAGGAAAATACCGCCCCAGAGATTGGTATCCACATGGATGAGCCCGAGCAGCGGTGAGCCCTTCAGCAAATAAGCGCCGAGGACTGGATAGAGCACAAAGAAGATCAGCCCCACCCACAGCGTGCGCAATTTGGAAAATTCAAGCGCACAGGCCAGTGCAATGCCGCCTGCCAAAATCGCCAGTTCCAAACTCGGTTCGCGGATAATAGCTGCGGGGCCGGGGATCATTAGGAAGATAAAGAGAGGAATGCCGATGAGAAAAGCGAAAAGGCCAAAGGTGCTCTTCTTGCCATCAGGCCAGAGCAATCGCGCAGACAGCACAGTCCCCAGCATGATCACAACATCAACGCGCCAATGTTCTGCGACCGGATAAGAGCCATAGCGGAAGAAATCGAGTTTGCGATCCACAAAGGCCCAGCACGCGCCGGTGCCTTGCACACGACAGGCTGCGCCATCGTCAGCCGTCCAGATCGCATCAAGAATGAAGAAGCGAACAAGATCAGGCGTCACCCAGACGATCAGCGCGATAAAGGCCAGAGCCAGCGGGCCCGATACCCAGCCGGAAAAAATATTGTCTTTGAGCCAGCCGATGGCGCCACCCGCGCGGACGGGCGGCGGCATTGTCGGAGCTTCATCTCGGCGCAGATAGAGGCTCATGTCAGCGCTCCACCAAGGCCATGCGGCGGTTATAGAGATTCATGATCACCGCCGTGATAAGCGAGATCACCAGATATACCGCCATGGTGATCGCGATCACCTGAACCGCCGCGCCGGTTTGGTTGAGTACGGTGCCCGCAAAGACTTGCACAAGATCGGGATAGCCGATGAAGACCGCAAGCGACGAATTTTTGGTCAGCGCCAAAAACTGGTTGGTGAGCGGTGGAATAATCACGCGCTGTGCTTGGGGAATGATGACGAGTTTTAGAGTCTGCGAACGCGACAGACCCAAGGACTGCGCAGCTTCGGTCTGTCCATGCGAGACGGCCAAAATGCCCGCGCGCACAATCTCCGCAATGAAGGCGGCGGTATAAAGGGAGAGGCCCAGCACCAGCGCAACAAACTCCGGCAGCACACGCAGGCCGCCGACAAAATTAAAACCGCGCAGGATCGGCATTTCAAAAGAGATGGGCTGCCCCAGAAGAAGATAGACAATCACCGGCGGCAGCAAGATCAGCGCAGCTGACACGCGGCCCACCGGAAGAATCTCGCCGGTCTGCGCCTGACGACGCTTGGCATAAATCCGGTAAAAAACGCTCGCTACAATACCGGCAACACCGGCCGCAAGAATAAAACCGGCACCGGGTGCAAATTGCGGATCGGGCATCACCAGCCCGCGATTGTTGAGATAAAAGCCCGCACCAAAAGAAATTGAGTCACGCGGATTGGGGAGTGGTTTCAGCACTGCATTATAGATGAACAGCAATTGCAACAGCAGAGGCGTGTTGCGCATGATCTCGACATAGAAACTCGAAAGTTTCGCCACAACGAAATTTTTCGACAGTCGTGCAATGCCGAGGAAAAAACCCAACACCGTCGCCAGCACAACGCCAATAGCGGCGACCAGCAATGTATTGAGCAAGCCCACCATAAAGGCGCGGCCATAGGTCGATGTGGCTGAATAAGAGATCAGCGTCAGATTGATATCGAATGAAGCGACGCGATCCCAAAATGCGAAATCGGTCGGAATGCCACGCGCGCGCATATTGGTCGCCGCATTGACCACCGCCTCATAGCCCAAAAATCCGACGACAAGGATCAGTACCGCCTGCCAAAACAATCCGCGCACACGCGGATTGTAGAAAAAAGAGCCGGAGGGTCTTTCGCGCGCGGCATCAAGGCTCATGCACTTGCCTCGCTGCGCGTCATCAAAGGAAAGACCATTTTAAGCGACCTGCACATGCAATGACGGGGCGCTGGTGGAGCGCCCCGCCCTTTTCAAACTTAGCGGACCGGCGGGGCGTATTGAATGCCACCGGCCGACCAAAGCGAGTTCAAGCCACGCTTGATCTTGAGTGCTGAGCCTTCGCCCACATTGCGGCTGAACACTTCGCCATAATTGCCGACGTGTTTCACAATGCGATAAGCCCAATCTTTCGACAGGCCCAAACCCTTGCCGAAGTCACCTTCCACGCCAAGCAGACGCTTGATCTCGGGGTTCGGGCTCTTCAGCATGTCATCGACATTGGCCTTGGTCACGCCGAGCTCTTCGGCATTGATCATGGCGTAATGCGTCCATTTGACGAGATTGAACCATTGATCATCGCCTTGGCGCACAGCTGGCCCGAGCGGCTCTTTGGAAATGATCTCAGGTAAAACGACATGCTCATCAGGATTGACGAGCTTGAGGCGCGAGCCATAGAGGCCAGAGGCATCTGTCGTGTAAGCGTCGCAACGACCCGAGTCATAGGCCTTTACGGCCTCGTTGATATCGGCAAAGGCGACAGCCTCATATTTCATGCCTTTGGTGCGGAAGAAATCGGACATGTTCAATTCTGTCGTCGTGCCCTGTTGCACGCAGACCGATGCGCCATTGAGCTCAAGAGCGGAAGCAATGTTGAGCTTCTTGCGAACCATGAAACCCTGGCCGTCGTAATAATTCACGCCAACCCAAAGAAGACCGAGTTCGGCTTCGCGCGATTGCGTCCAGGTGCCATTGCGCGCCAGCACATCAATCTCGCCTGACTGCAGCGCGGTGAAGCGATCCTTGGCCGACAGGGGAATATATTTCACCTTGGTCGGATCATTGAAAATGGCGGCGGCAATGCCCTTGCACAGGTCCACATCGAGACCGGTCCAATTGCCCTTGTCATCGGGTAGGCCAAACCCCGCGAGGCCCGTATTGGTGCCGCAGGTCAGCGCACCCTTTTGCTTGATGAGGTCGAGGGTTTTGGAGCCCGCCTGCGCGGCGGCACTCTGGCTCATGGCGCCAAGCGTCATGGCAGCTAGAAAAGTCGCGGCAATTGCTTTCATCTGAAGAAAACTCCCGATCAGATCCGGTGGGTTCATTTCTTTTATCCGTGCCACACCTTTATAGTGCGGAACAGCCACGGTCCTGCCTATCACAGGCGAGATTGGGACGGGGGTCAAGTGAGGCGTCGGACGGGTCAAAATGGCAAAATTGAGCGATAAAACCCGCAAAGGCTTGAAATCCCGCACAAGGGCGGTGATTGCGGGGCGCGAGCCCGAGGAACAATTCGGATTTGTGAACACGCCGATTTATCGCGGGTCCACAGTTCTCTATCCTGATGTCGCCACTTTAAAGGGTCCCCGCCCCCGTTTCTCCTATGGGACCAAAGGCACACCCACCACCGAGGCCCTCGAAAACGCCTGGACGGAGATCGCTGGCGCCGCAGGCACCGTGCTGGCGCCCACTGGCTTGGCCGCCATTTCCTTGGCGCTGATGACCGCGCTAAAAGCGGGCGATCATCTGCTCGTCACTGATAGCACCTATCAACCAACCCGCACCTTCTGTAACAGCGTGCTCAAGCGCATGGGCGTTGAGACTGAATATTATGACCCGTTGATCGGCGCCGACATCACCCGCCTCTTCCGACCCAATACAACGACTGTTTTGGTGGAAGCACCGGGCTCGCAAAGTTTCGAAATGCAGGATGTGCCAGCCATTGCCGCCGCCGCCAAAGCGCGGGGCATTTGCACCATCATGGACAATACTTGGGCGACACCGCTCTTCTTCCCGCCCCATGAGCGCGGCGTTGATCTGGCGGTGGAGGCTGGCACCAAATATCTCTCGGGTCATTCCGATCTGATGCTCGGCCTCGTCTCGGCCAATGACGCTTGGTTCAAACGTCTGCGCGCGACCTTTGATGCTTTTGCCATGTGCGCGGGGCCGGAAGATTGTTTCCTCGCTCTGCGCGGATTGCGCACGATGGAACTGCGTCTGCGCGAAGCTGAGAAACAAGGATTGGCTCTGGCACAATGGTTCGCGACGCGACCAGAGGTGAAACAAGTCCTGCATCCAGCGCTCCCCGATGCGCCGGGACATGACATTTGGAAGCGCGACTTTTTGGGATCGTCCGGATTATTCTCGGTGATCTTGCATCCAGTGTCGGAGGCCGCAGTGGCCACCATGCTCGACGGACTGGAGCTGTTTGGCATGGGCTATTCATGGGGCGGCTATGAAAGCCTAGTCATCCCCTTTGATTGCGCGTCCTATCGCACAGCAACGAAATGGAATCCGGGCGGACCCGCTTTGCGCTTTCAGGTTGGACTGGAAGACGTGAGCGACCTCATCGCTGATCTGGAAGCCGGGTTTGCGCGGTTGAAAGCTGCGCAATAACGCTCGTCATTGCGAGGAGGCCAAAGGCCGACGCGGCAATCCATAGCCCCCAACCTCCGAGGTTGGTGCTATGAATTGCTTCGCTTCGCTCGCAATGACGAGGTTAGATCCGATCCGGAAACTTGATGATAAAGCCGTCTTTGTTCGGCATTTTCACCTGCGGCAACGACTTCGCATCCATCACCGTCCCTGGTGGGATGAGCTTGTTCCCTTCCAGAATGAACGCAGTGAGTGCATAGACTTCATTATCGGTCAAAGTACGCGGGGCATTCCACGGCATAGCGCGACGGATGAAGTCGAAAACGGTCGTCGAATTGCTCCAGAAATTCTTGATCGTTTTCGTCGCTTCAATACCGCGACCCGCGAGCGGAATATCGGTGATCACCGCGCCATTCGATCCACCCGTGCCGCCTTCTCCGTGACAGGCAATGCAGCCTTTCTCAGTGAAAAGCTTGGCGCCCACTGCTGCCGTACCAGAGCCCGGCGGCAGATTGGTGCCGTCTGGAAGGATGGTGATGTCCCATGGCTTAATGTCAGCTTCCGTAATCGGCTGACCCAAACCAACCTTATGGCCAAGGCCATTCTTGTCATCAGCGAAAGCGACCGATGACAACGAGAGTGCGGCCAATACCGCGAGCGAGACCTTAGACATAGACATGGCTGATCTCTCCCTTGGCATTGATGCCCCATGACGTCAGACTGTTGTAATGCTGGTTTGGAAAACCGAATGGATTGGTAACCGGCTTTTGCGTCACGCCGCGCTCGCGCACGAATTCATCGCGCAGAGGCTGAACGTTTCCGCCATCATCCACCGCGCGACTGGATAGCACAGCGGGTTGCCCGTCCCATCGCCAAGGTATGGTAAATCGCGTAAAGGCCTTGTGCATGGTCGGACCCTGCACCGCCGCATCCGCCCAAGTCTTGCCGCCATCAGCTGTCACTTGCACGCGCTCGATGCGTCCTGCACCTGAATAAGCAATGCCCGAGATTTCATAATAGCCCGGCTCATTCAGCTTCATGCCGAAGGACGGATGCGTGATAAAGCTCTTCACTTCATTGACGAAGAAAAAGCGATAGGCCTTGGCATCAGGCAGCAGCGGCGAGTAATTGCGCGATTCATAATAGGACAGCGCTGGCTGATCGACGATTTTGATGCGGCGAACATATTTGATGTTCATATTGCCTTCCCAACCGGGAAGCAGCAGACGCACCGGATAGCCCTGCTCTGCCATCAGACGCTCGCCGTTCTGGTAGAGCACGAGAATGGCATCATCGAGCGCTTTCTTGAGCGGCACAGAGCGTGTGATCGCGGCTGTATCAGCACCTTCCACCAGCATCCATTTGGCTTTCGGGTCGATACCGACTTCATCCAACACCGCAGATAGCGGCACGCCGGTCCATTCGGCGTTGGAGACGAGGCCATGGAGTGATTGCAGATTGGCTTGCACAGGCTCGTTGGAAAACAGCGCTGCCGAATTGCCACCGCATTCGATAAACGTCTGGCGCGTCACCATCGGATAGCGCATCAGGCGATCCATCGACAGAACGATGGGCTGTTTCACCATGCCATGGATGACGAGCTTGTGCTGCTCGGGATCAATGTCAGGAATACCATTATGCAGGATGGTGAAATGCAAATGGTTGGGCGTGATCTGACCGTTCAGCAAATGATGGGGCGTGCGCGCATGTTGTGTGCGCGGCTCGCCCTTGGGATTGGTAAGAATGCGCGTCGTGTCTTTCTCATTCTTCGAGCGACGACCCATGGGCTCGACAGTTGTGCCCTGATAGCGGCTCCATTCGGGCTCTTTCAAAGGCTCAGCTGAAGCGCCTTGTGTCGCCACCAATGTACTGGCCGCGCCAGCCATGGCCACGCCGCCACGCAACAACAGACGGCGGCTGAGCAGACCATTGCCAGCAACCTCGTCGAGCGCGGTGATGTCATTTCTTTTTGTCATGAAAATCTCCCGATCAAGGTTCGAGCGAGCCGAGATAGGCTGCCATATTCAACATGTCATCGACGGTGAGTTTGGCGACAATCGCCTTCATCGGCTCGACATTCATGCCCGCACGTTCGCCATTCTGAATCATGAACAGCTGACGCACGATGTAGGTTGGTGTGCGCCCTGCAAGGCCCGGCAAATCTTTCGTGCCCTTGTTGCCCTCGCCATGGCAGGAGGCGCAGGCCTGTGCGCCGCCCGCTTCCACCAGCGCCTTGCCTTTGGCGACAGAACCTTTCGGGACAAAGGCAACAAAGCCCGCGCCCGGATCGCGATTGAACAGGCGGTTTTCATCTTCGCCCACTTCAATGATGCGATTGGCCAGCGGCTCAAACACATGGTCGGGATGAATGGCGCGCTTGTTGCCAGCCGCGACATAGGTTTTCAAAACCGTGTCGGTCTCAATCACCCGGATCCACGGGCGCGGTTTCAGCGAGGCAAAATAATCGGCGGCCGCTTTATTCTCTTCCGGCGTAATCGCCTTGGCGATGGCCAGCATCGAACCCGAGCCTTTGCGGGCGCCTGTCTTATAATCTTCGACCTGCTGCATCAGATAAGCAGCCGGCATGCCCGCCATATTGGCGCTTTCCGTATGGCCCGTGCCGGTTGGCAAATGGCAGGCGATACAGGCGCGGATTTCCGGCGCACGCCCATTCGAGACAACCTTCGGCATGGCCGGATGCTGATCAGGATACCAATCCGGCGGATTGTAGAGATCTTCAATTTGGCTGCGCGTATAGGTGCGTGTCGAGCCCGGCGCCGTCTTTGGCTTCCCATCATCGGGCAGCATCGCCGGCTGCACTTTATCAGTGACTGGAAAAGCCCAATCGGGCTTGTCTGCGGCCCATGCCGCAGAGGTGGCGCAGAGCGCCACGGCCCCCAGAACGCCCAAGGCGATCCTACCCATGCATTCCTCCCCCGGAATCAGCTCTGTTTTTATCGAGCCGTTGGACGTGAGCTTTTCATGGCTCGAAGCCAGCATCAAGACTGGATCCTTTGCCGCATTGCAGAAAAAGACCCCCTTCTTTAGGAGGGGTCTGCGCTTGCCAAATCGGTCCCCATGAAGGAATTTACCGCCCCGTTCGAGCCTCAATTGCCGGGCATGTTCGGCCCTGCTCTCGACCTGTTAGGATTTCCTGCGTGCCCTCCTCTTCCGATCTGACGCGCCGCACATTGATGGCCGCCCTCGCCTCAGCAATGGCGGCGAACCAAGCGGCTGCCCAGACAAAGCCCGCCAATGCGCTGCCCATGCCGGCGGCCCCACGGGCGGACACGCCGCGCTTTTCCTATGAAGATGTGGTGATGCGCGCCCGCGCGCTTTCGGAACGCGCCTTTGAGCCACGCGTCACGAAACTGCCGCCAGAGATTGAAGCACTCGATTGGGACAATTGGCACCCGATCCGCTTCCGAGATGATCCCGATCCGATCCATGACCCCAACAAGCGCGCGCATCTGGGGCTCTTCCACCTCGGGCATTTGTTCAAGACCGAAGTGAAGATCAATATGGTCGTCGGCGGTGTGGCAAAGCCGTTCGACTACAATCCGAAAAATTTCGAATATCGCAATCCGGATTTTGGCAAGAACCTGCCCAGCGATCTCGGCTATGCCGGATTCAAAATCCATTATCCGCTGAATAGCGCGCGCACATTCGATGAGCTGATCAGTTTTGTCGGCGTGAGCTATTTCCGTTTTCTGGGACGCGATCAGAAATACGGATTGTCGGCGCGCGGTCTGTCGATTGGCACGGGAAAACTCGACAACAATGAAGAGTTTCCGTTCTTCAAGGAATTCTGGATCGAGCAACCAGCACTGGGCTCCGACAAGATCACGCTTTACGCGCTGCTCGATTCACCTTCGCTCGCGGGCGCCTATCAATTCGATATTTTCCCGCAGGATGAAACGGCCATCAATCTGACCGTCTCTATCTTCCCGCGTGTCGCGGTGGACCGTCTCGGCATGGCGCCGCTCACCTCCATGTATCTCATGGGTGAGAATGACCGCCATATGAATGACCGCAACAAATATGACGAGTTTCGCCCCGAGCTGCATGACAGCGACGGCCTGCTCATCAATACGGAAAAAGGCGGCTGGATTTGGCGGCCTCTGAAAAATCCGCAGATTCAAGAAGTACAGCATTTTTCTGTGACAGGCCTGAAAGGCTTTGGCCTGATGCAGCGTGATCGCAATACGCAGCATTATTCCGATGTGGAACTCGCCTATGAAGAGCGCCCATCTTATTGGATTGAGCCATCGCATGATTGGGGCAATGGCCGCATCGAATTGATCGAACTCGCCACCAAGGATGAGACAGCGGACAACATCATTTGCGCTTATGTGCCGGATGCGCCGCTGGAGCCGGGAAAGCGTTTCACCTTCGGCTATCGCATCCGCTCCATGCATGACGGCCTGTCGCTGCACAAATTAGGTTATGCACGCGACACTTATTCGGCGCCTCCCGGTGCATTGGGAGCTGGTGAAAAAGTAGCGACCGATTCACGCCGCTATATTGTCGATTTCGTCGGCGGAGATCTGGCCTATTATCTGAAACATCCGGAACTGGTGAAGATCGTAGCCTCGGCTCAAAAGGCGCAGATGCAGCGCTTCTTCTTGGTGCCCTATCCCAAGATCAACGGTTTCCGCGTCATGCTCGATGTGCAGCATGAATTCGAAACAGTGGGCACGATGCAATGTTTCTTGCAGGCCGAGGGAAAACCCATCACGGAAAGCTGGCATTATGCTTTCCGGATTTATCACCTCTAAACGTCATTGCGAGGGGGCTAAAGGCCGACGTGGCAAACACTGCGCGCATCAATGAAGGTTCGCGCTATGGATTGCCACGTCGCCCCGCTCCTCGCAAAGACGAGCGGAGAGGTGGCCGCTCTTCTTTTTATGATTTCTTATGGCAGATTAAGTGCGGCACAGCACAGGCACCGCTCTCCATCCCGTCTTTGCGAGGAGGACCGAAGGGCCGACATGGCAATCCAGAGGCCACATGTGAGAATCTGGATTGCTTCGCTACGCTCGCAATGACGACGCGAATATGCGACGTTAGCTCTTCGCCTCTTGTGTGACGTCTTTCAACGTCCAGCGCAGCATGTCGATTTCGTGCTGGGCGAGCTTGAAATCAAAGCCTTCCGTCTTGCGGCGGAAATCTTCGGCCTCTTCCTTGCCGACATCACTGGTCACCTGCGTGGTGAAACGCACCCAGCCATCGGCCACATCGCCAATCACCGTATAAGTGATCGTATAGCCCTTCCATGAGGTCACGATCATCTGGCGTGCGTCGACTTTCGCTGCGCCATCAGCCTTGCGCACATCCTGGAAGGAAATCGGATCGACCATGAAACCAAGCCGCATCAGCTTTGAGCCATCGCCTGCACGACCTTCCGGCGCATTGGCGAGCGTAATGTCGTCGCCCTTCTTCTCAGCCTTGGTTATGATCTCATCGAGGCCACCGCCCTTGATCGTGATCCCCGCCAATGAATCGCGCTGGATGTTGACGAAGTTGATCTCATACCAAGCCGCATGTGGCACCGGCACGCGCAATTGTCCGCGCACCAGCAAGGCCTGCTTCTGATCGGCGAGCCGAATGAATGTGCCACCACGGGCGCCACCCACCGTCGCATCGCTATTGCCAACCGTAAGCGCACCCAAAACATTGCCCTTAGCATCGCGGAACGACATATCGCGGCCCACAGCTTCAGGTGCTGCACCCGGCTCTGCAAGGCCGAGATCAGCCATGCGCGCAGGATCAGCGGTCTTGGTTTCTTCAAACGACAAGAAAGATGCGCTGCCGACAAGATCGCGGAATGCATCCGGCTTCACCGGATAGCCGCTTTCCTTATTGTAAAAACCATCTTCGCGGCGTTCGACCGTAAAGCTGCGCTCGAAATCGCGAATGGTGATGCTCGTCACATCATTGGCTTTCTGGGTGAGACCCGGAAACACCAATTGTCCGCGCTTGTCGGAGGCAAAGCCCTGTGGACCTGAGCTCATCGAGATCGCCGCAGCCCCGACAGAGAGAGCAGCGAGCGCGGAGAGAAGTCCGATTTGTTTCATATTCATCGGTTCAATCCTCAAGCGTCTTTGCGCGGCAGCGCGCGGCGGCGGCTGCGGAAGGCGAGCAGCAGGGCAATCACACCCACCGCAATCGGCACGCCGGCAACATTCACTGCAATGAGCATATTCTTGATCCAGTCGACATCCTTGCGCAGATCAAATTGCACGCCGCGCAATTCCTCGCGCGTGGCCAAAAGATCGCTCTTGAATTTTTCGATCGTCTTCATTTGCTCGGGCGTCAGCACTTCCGTGCCCTTCTGCCCGCCGCGTGCCAATTCTTGCAGCTTCTGCTCGGCATCTTTCAGCTTTTCTTGCAGAGCCTGTTCCTTGGCGCGATAGCGCTGGTTGGCCTCCTGCTCTTTCTGCTGAATGAGTTCAAACGGGCGCCACGAGACACCGCGTCCGCGCAAATCGGCCAAAGCCACGCCACCCGCCATTTGCTCAATGGCGTTGATGACAAAATCACCGTTATTGGCGAAAGCTTGGGCTACTTCCGAACCCATGACATTGCGACGCTGCACCCAGGTGCGATCCATCAGCATGTCGGCATCACCCACCAGAATGACATTGGCAGGCTTGCTGTTGCGCGCGAGCGGCTCGCTCTTGGGCGTCACACCTTCAGGCGCTTTTGGAAACGCACTTTCCAGCGTGCCATTGAGGCGTGCGGCAATCACAGGAGCTGACGCAGGCGGCTCGATCTTGACGAGCAGCGCGCGCAGATCTGTCGTGCGATCCTTCATCTGTTCGGCCGGCAAAATGCCGCCCTTTTTGGAAGCGGTGACAAGCGGGCGCAGGCTCACACCTGCTTTGGCGCTTTCAAACGAACCGACGGTCGTCATCACCACCGCCGACAGCTGCGCGAGGATAGCGTCATCCTTGCGCAAGCCTTCATCATGCACGGCGAGCCATGGCAAATTGCTCATGCTGGCGGGGCGGCCATTGATCATGCGCTCTGTTTGCAAAGCAAAGCCCGGATCGGCAACCGCCTTGGTTGCGTCATATCGCACGCCCCAAGCCGCAAAGAGTTTTTGCAAATCCGACGAGCTATCAGCCGGTGGCTGACCACGCGGGCCAATCTGGCTTTCCGCGTGGGGATCAACAAAGATCAGCGTGGCGCCGCCCGACATGACCCATTGGTCAATCGCAAACAGCGTTTTGTCAGACAGGTTCTGCGGCTGCACGACCATCAGCACGCGGGTCTTTTCGGGAAGCTCGGTGACTTCGCCTTGCAATGGCTGCACATCGAAGAATTGCTTCATCTGCACGAGCACTTGCTGCTCGCGCATGCCCAGCTGCGGATTGCCTTGCAGATTCATCCCGTCAATCAGCGCCACAACCGCCTTGCCCTTACGGTCGAGCTCGGCGACGAGGCGTGTCAGATCATATTCGAGATAGGCTTCACGCTCGGGCGAGAACGCCGCAATCGTCGCCTTGCCCGTCGTCGAATTGGTCGCGGCCAAGCCGAAGAACAGACGATCGCCATTCGACGCCTGCATCGGGCTGATGCCGAAGGCAACCGCGCGATCTTCCTCTTCCGAATAGGGTTTGGGGTCGATCACTTCGATGATGATCTTGCCTTTGGAAGAGGCAACATAAGCATCCAGCATGGCGCGCACGCGCGAGGCGAAAGCGGCAATCTGCGGGGCTTCGCGCGTCAGGCCTGACGACATGAAGAAACGGAAGCGAATGGGTTCGACGATCTCGCCCAGCATCATCTTCGTGCCATTGGACAGCGAGAAGAGTTTTTGTTGGGTGAGATCAATGCGCGCACCGCGCAAAGTGTTGGATGCAATCAGATTGATCGCGCCAAAAATCACCGCACCCAAAAGGGCTGCAATGACGACGAGACGTCCTGTTGTGAAGGTCTTGGTCATGTGTGTGCCCTCACGCAGCCTTGCGCGCATCGAGAATCTGGACATTGAGCCAGAGCGCGAAGCCGATCAGCGAAATAAAGAAAACCAGAGCGGAGGCTTCAAAGACGCCATCCGTAATGCGCTGGAAATGACCGATGAAGGACATGGAGGCAATCACCTGCACCACAACATCGGGCGCCCAAGGCCGCACGGCGGCAAGCACCAGATCAAATCCGGCCATGACAAAGATGAAGCCCGCAATCACAGCGCCGATAAAAGCGAGCACCTGATTTTTGGTGAGCGCCGAAATGCAAGACGCAATGGCAAGGAAGGCGCCAGCCATCAGCCATGCACCCAGATAGGACGCGAGGATCACGCCATTGTCGGGTGAACCCAGCCAGTTCACCGTGATCCAAAGCGGCATGGTGAAAGCGAGTGCCAGCCCCGCGAAAGCAAAAGCAGCAAGCCATTTGGACAAAACAATCTTCCACGGCTGCACGGGCAGCGTCATGAGAAGTTCGATTGTGCCCAGACGACGCTCTTCCGCCCACAGGCGCATACCCACTGCTGGCATCAGCACCAGCAACAGCCAAGGCTGCCACGTGAAGAAAGAGGAGAGATCGGCCTGCGACCGATCAAAGAAATTGGAGACGAAAAAGGTCATGCCGGTTGAGACGCCCACAAAGACAGCCAAAAACACAGCCGCCAAAGGTGTCGCAAAATAAGCAGCGAATTCGCGACGGAAAATCAAAACAAGAGCGCGCATCTTACACTCCCGCCTGATCGAGCGTGATGTGACGGAAGGCATCTTCCAGCGGAGTCGTCTTCACAAGTTGCGGCATGGTCTCATCACGGTGCGGCGCATGGGCCAAAAGATCGGCCGGCGTGCCATCGGCGAGCATTTTGCCGCGCGCAATCACAATGGCGCGCGTGCAAATGGCTTCGACCTCTTCAAGAATATGGGTGGACACGATAATCGCCTTGGTCGGCGCCAGCGTGCGGATCAGCGCACGCATTTCATGTTTCTGATTGGGGTCGAGACCATCGGTCGGCTCGTCGAGCACCAGCACATCGGGATCATGCACAAGCGCTTGTGCAATGCCCACACGGCGCTTGTAGCCTTTCGACAAAGCTTCAATGCGGCGGTTCCACACATCGGCCAGATCAATGCTTTCAACAAGCTCAGCCAGACGGCGTTGGCCTTGTGCAGGCGAGAGGCCACGCATGCCCGCCACAAAAGCGAGAAAATCAGCGACGGTCATATCGGGATAGGCGGGTGCGCCTTCAGGCAGATAGCCCAGATGATTGCGCGCGGAGATGGGATCACGCTGGCTGTCGAAACCGGCCACAAAGGCGCTGCCCGACGTCGGCTCCAAAAAGCCCGCGATCATTTTCATCGTGGTGGATTTGCCAGCGCCATTGGGCCCAAGGAAGCCCACGACTTCGCCGCGACCCACAGTGAAGGAAATCCCATCCACCGCCCGGACGGGCCCAAAGCTCTTGATCAACGCCCTCGTTTCGACGAGCGCTTGGCCGACCGCCATGATCTTCTCCCTTATGGCCCGCTTGATTGGGGCCTTGGCCTCCCCGTCGCCTTCAGATGAAAACGACTGCGGCCATCACTTACGGAGAAATCCCGGCTTTTCAAGACCCTCGGGTCAACGAGGCAGGATCCGGTCAAAAATACCGTCCCGAGCAATGAAATGATGCCACAAGGCGCCCAGCACATGCAGGGCTACCAGCCCCATCAAGGCATAGGCGAAAGCTTCGTGAAGCCCCTCGGCCGCCTCATAAATCACCTTTTGCGATGTTATGGCAAAATCGAGTTTAAACAGGCCGAAATTGAACACCCGCCCATGCCAGACATAGGCAATGATCCCGACGATGGGGGCTGCCAACAGGAGCCCGTAAAGCGCCTTATGGGTGAGGTTGGAGACCATTACGACGAGCGGCGACCAGCTCTGATCCGCAGCAGGCGCGGGATGCGTCACCCGCCACAGCAAGCGCATCAGAATAAGCCCGAACATAACGAGCCCGATTGTGGCGTGCAGGTTGATGTAAAAAAGCCGCGAGGCGCGCGGAATAGCCTCAAACAACAGGCCAAGCACCCCAACCAGCAGGAGCAAAATGGCAATGACCCAATGCAGGACAATAGCCACAAGATCATAGCGGGACTTGCTGGATGACTGGCTCATCATGCCTCTCCTTTTGAGAGACCCAATATAGACCACCCTGACCGGCAGAAATTGACCTCAAACAAATAGTCCATCGACAGGCCCAGTTTAGGCGCTTGCCACCGAACCACCATGGATCACGACCACTTTGGCGCCCGACTGAATACGGCGGTGGAGATCGATAATGTCATGGTTGAACATGCGGATGCAGCCTGAGGAGACGGCCGTGCCGATGCTTTCGGGCTCATTGGTGCCATGGATGCGGTAATTTAACTCCGCCCCATCACGCCAAATATAAAGAGCGCGCGCGCCCAGCGGGTTTTCGATCCCCCCCGGCATGCCACCTGCCACAGGCTTATACCGCTCAGGCATAGCCGCAATCATATTTGGGGTCGGCGCCCAGCGCGGCCAGACGGCCGAGCGGCCGATATAGCCGCCGCCTTTGAATTCATACCCGGCGCGACCCACCCCGCAGCCATAGCGGATTGCTTTGCGCTCAGGACGAATGAAATAAACATGGCGGTTTGGCGTATCGACGATGATCGTGCCCGGCGCCTGCTTGCCAGCATAATCAACAGTCTGACGCAGGAACCGCGGATCGACATCTTCGAGATCGACTTCCGGCACGGTGATGCCATTGTCCTCAAACTCGCCATAGGGACCCGCAAGGATCTCCCGCAGCGAGGGCGCCGCCGCATTGGGCGCTTGCCCAGTCGCCGCACAACCGGCGAGGCCAAAAGGCGCAGCGGCCAGAAAGAGGCGGCGAGTCAAAGCAAGCTTGTCGGCGGGTTTCATCCGAAGAACACCTTGGAGTGAGAAGGAGGTGCGCGACCCCTAGCAACCCCGGTCCGAAGATGCGAGCCTTTTTTGGCCTAAAAAGCAAAGCCGCCCGTCTCTGCGGCAACAAGGACACAGAATAAGGCCCCGCTAGCCAATAAAGCCAAAGGATATCATGGCTGAACCGCACCTTCCGGACGAGAGCCGCCAAGAAAGAGAGCAAGAAAAGCACCGCACCAGGGTCAATTGGATCGCGGCTGTCTTTCTCCTGCTGCTGTTCACCTTTGCCTTCTGGGTTGTGAAATTATTTCACGACCAAGAGCAATTACAGCGCTGTCTGGATGCTCGGCGCACCACTTGTTTTGAACTCAAAGAACCGCCGCGCGACGGCATCCGACTTCCGACGCATTGACGGTTTTCCTGCCAGGGCAGACGCTCCTCTTCAAGAGCCTTGGGGGAGGCTCATAAATGGGGAGGACTGCCATGCGCCAATTGCCGCGGACGCTTGTGGGAGCAAAACTTGCGGGAGCGAGTGCTCTTTTACTCACGTCTTGTCTCTTTGCTTTCGCTGAACCCAATTTCAACGGGTCAGTGAGCGCGCCCGAGGGCGCTTTGGAAGGCGTGCTGATCAGCGCCAAGAAAAGCGGTACGAATAAAACAGTCACCGTTGTCAGTGATGAGAAAGGTGCATTCAGCTTTCCAGCTGGGCGTTTGAGCACGGGCGATTATGAAATCTCCATCCGCGCCATTGGGTATGATCTCGAAAGCCCGGCGAAGATCAGTGTCAGCGACGGCATGAAGCCAGTCAGCGTGAAACTCGCCAAGACAAAAGATCTCGGCGCGCAAATGTCGAATGCGGAATGGATCATGTCCATGCCCGGCGACGAAAAGCTGAAAGATTTTCTGACCGATTGCACCGGCTGCCACACATTGCACCGTGTCGTTGGCTCTGATTACAAGGCCGATGATTTCCCAGATATTTTCAAACGCATGGGCTCTTATTCGCCGGGCTCAACTCCAGAAGCGCCACAACCCCTCCTGCCCGGCCCGCGCGGCGAGCGCCCGCGCGTCAATGCGCAAATCATCAAGCCCGCATCCGAATTGCTGGCCCGCGCTAATCTGTCGGGCGAAAAGACCCATTCTTATGCAATGAAAACTTTGCCGCGCCCGAAGGGCCGCGCCACCAAAGTTGTCATCACCGAATATGATCTCAACCGCCGCGAAGCTCAGCCCCATGATGTGATCATGACCAAGGATGGCATGATCTGGTATTCGGATTTCGGCGCGCAATTCATCGGCTCGCTGGATCCTGCAACCGGCAAAGTCACGGATTATCCGATCCCGACTTTGAAGCCCGATGCGCCCAAAGGCTCGCTGCAAATTGATGCCGATGCAGACGGCAATTTGTGGATCGCCATGATGTATCAGGCGGGCGTCACCAAATTCGACATGAAGACGAAACAGGCGACCGCCTTTCCTGTGCCCCAAGAATGGCAGACAGGTTCAACGCAGGAGAGCATGGTCTCGCCGCAATATTCGAATGTGGATGGAAAAATTTGGACCAATAATCAGGAGACACACAAACTCTACCGCGTCGATGTGAAAACTGGCCAATATGAAGATATGGGCGAGCCCAAAGATGTGAATGGCGTGTCCATCAATGGCTACGGCCTTGTCGCCGATCCGCAGAACAATCCCTATATGCTCGAATTCGGAAATACGCGCGTCGGCAAATTCGATGCGAGCGCCAAAATGCTCACCGTCTATCCGACACCCAGCCTGCGCTCACGTCCACGCCGCGGCATGATGGATGAACAGGGCCGTCTCTGGTTTGCCGAATATGCGGCCAATGCGATTGGCATGTTCGATCCCAAGACCGGCGCCATGACCGAATGGCGCCTGCCAACACCCTGGAGCAATCCCTATGATGCGGTCTATGGCAAGGGCGAGGCTTGGGCGGGCTCGATGAGCAATGACCAAGTGGCACGCCTCGATGTGGCGAGCGGCACTTATGTCGAATATCTGCTGCCGCGTCCGACCAATATTCGCCGCACCATTTTAGACACGCGCGGCGCCAAGCCCGTCTTGTGGATCGGCTCGAACCATGGCGGTTCCATTATCAAGGTTGAACCGCTGGATTGAATGCAGAAACTAAAGGCCTTCACGCGAGCGCTAAGCGACGATGTTCTTGATCAGCGCTTGTGTGAAGGCTTTCGTCCCCAACGTGCCGCCCAGATCGCTTGTGCGGGTCGCGGGATTGTCGAGCGTCAGATCAATTGCTTTTTCAATCGCAGCCCCTGCCCGCGCATATTCAAAACGATTGAGACGTGCAGACAGCCACATCAGCATCATGCCGGCTGAGACAATCAAAGCCGTCGGATTGGCTTTGTCCTGCCCCGCAATAGACGGCGCCGAACCATGGGCCGCTTGCGCCACGCCATGATCAGTCCCCGCATTAAGCGAAGCGCCCAGGCCCAAGCCACCAGCGAGCTCCGCGGCTTCATCCGACAAAATATCGCCAAACATATTGGTCGTGACGATCACGTCATAGGGGCGCGGATCGCGCACCAGCAAGGCGGCCATGGCGTCAACGAGCTGCTCTTCGACGGCGACGTCCGGAAAATCTTTTGCCACATGGCGCACAGCATCCAGAAAGAGACCATCTGACACGCGCAAGACATTGGCCTTATGCACGACGCAAACCTTTTTGCGCCGTGTCATCGCCAATTCGAAGGCAGAGCGCGCAATGCGCTCGCTCGCATGGCGCGTCACTTTGCGCATGGCCATGGCGAGATCAGGGATCGGCATGAATTCGCCTGTACCCTCATGCATCGTGCGATCGGCATAAAAGCCTTCCGTATTTTCACGCACGACGATCAGATCAAAAGCATGACGGCTGGGAGCGGGAATGGAAGCGCGCGTGCGCGAGGGGCGAATATTGGCGTAGAGATCAAGACGCTTGCGCAATTCGCCCGATGGATTCAGTCCGCCTTCAGCAACTGGCGGATAGGCATTGTGCGAGACGGGACCCAGCACCACACCATCAGCTGCGCGGGCTTCCTCGAGAACATGGGCGGGAAATGTCGTGCCTGAGGCCTTGAGCGCGGCAAAGCCAATGTCACTCGATGAAAATTGCAAACCGAGCGCGAAAAGCTTGTCGACATGGCGCAAGACGTCCACGGTCGCGGACGTAATCTCGGGGCCAATGCCATCGCCTTCAAGGACCAAAATCTTCGTCATGCTTGTCTCTCGCACGTCTTGCATCCGCGCATGGCAAAGGCCCTGCGCAGATTGTGCTTAACCCAAAGGCAGAGACAGGAAAAGGACCTTAGCCGCCCTGGCGCAGGCTCACGACGAGCGCGGAAAGTTTGGAGCTGTCGAAATTATCAATTGTCGTCTGGCGACCATTATTTCCGGTCATCACCAGAGTGGCGATCTTGCCCATGCGTGCCAGAGCGCTCAAGCCCTGCAACGAATTTTGAATCTCGGTTGCGGTCCCCACGATGCGCAGGCCACCCACAAGATTATTCGCCGCCGCATTGGTGAAATTGGCGTAAGAGGATGGCGACGATTTCTTGTCAGAAATAGTGATGATGCCTGCGCCGACTTTTTCAAGCAGCGGGATCGAGCGCGCAGCCTGAGCCGCGGTCAGAGGCAATTGCCCACTGGGCGCAACAATCAATTCACCTGTTTTGGCATCAATCAACTGAACCGTTTTGACGAAACCATTGCTGATGAGTTTGTTCAACTTGTCGCTATTGTTGATCAGCTGATCAGCCGAGCCCTTCACATTGAGCCCATAGACTTGCGAATAGGCGGTGAGGCTTTCCACTGCACTGGGCGGCACATTGGTCAGCTCGACGCCAAAGGTCGGATTGCCTTCAGTCGCGCGCGCAAATGATTGGAAGGACACAGGCGGCATTTGCGCAGGTGAATCAGTGTTCCAAGTTACAATAAAATCTTCACCATCTGCTTTGACCGCCAAATCAAGCGTACCATTATCCAAAATAGCTTTTCCAACTTTTGAAACAATCTCTTTAGTTAACTCGGCTTTGTTAGACCCTTCGGTTGTCAGGGGACCAACTTGTATAGAGACAGGATTTCCATCGCCTTTATTGATAGATAAAGCGAAGCTCTTTCCAGTTAAAAAACCTTCCGAAACTTGGATTCGCTGTGAACGATTCCGAGAATCATATACACCTAAACTGAGAGCCCCATTCGCTGAGGGCACGCTAATCTGTAGTGGTGCTGTAGGAACAGATCCACTGTTTGGCCATGTGAATAATAATTGATTTCCTTGCCGGGAAATGCTTATGCCCAAAAGATTGGGATCGCTTTTCTGTGCCAAAGCAAGTGCCGTGTTGAGCGATAGAGTTAATGCACTAGCTTGTTGTTCTGCGCTTGCACCATTGGGCAGCGTTAACGGCCCCGCATTTAACTCGACTGCTCGTCCATCTGCCCCAAGAAGAGAGATCTTAACAGTATCTCCATTTTGGTACTGACCCTCGATTTGAATTTTTTGTGTCTTGGTCGCAGCAGTATATTCTGTGGAAACTAAATTAATAGGAGATGGTTTGACGGTAATCGCATTAACCAAGTTAAAACCGCCAACAAATTGCTGGTAAGAGAGTTTCGACATAGTTGTCGAAAGGGAACCAATCGGAAACTTAGATGACGGAACACCTAGGTTGAGATTTATTGCAATATCGCGGTAATTGTTGAGTACGCGCAAATTCTCCCATTTATCTGGCGCCAAAATCGACTCAGCACTCGCGTCCACTGTAATCTTGCCTGAATAGCGAGCCAAGGTTTTAGCACCCAATGATTGCACAACGTCAGGCGTCAGCGTCACCGGACTAGACTGCCCGTCAATTGTCACTTTTGTCGCTTGGTTTACTTCAATCCGTTTCTTGAAGTCTGCAAGCGTATCCGGATCCATGTCGGACGCTACTTTTCCGTCCAAACCCGTGATAAAATTTAAAGAGAAATTACTCGTCACTTTGAGCAAATCACGCGCAAGTAGGTTGCTCTGAATCTTGGCGTAAGTTTCCCCATCCAACTTTACCGGCGCATCATTAGCAGCACGCACATCGACCAGTTTACGCCCGCCCTGCGCTGTTAAAAGATTAAGCAGCTTTTCATAATTAGGTACACGGCTGAAATCTGCACGCAGTGATTTGAACCCTAAAGTGGATGGCAACAGTTGTGCAGATTTTACGGATGCGTCACCTGCCGCATCAAAGCTTTTTGGTAAATTGGCGTCACTTACAGAAACCCACTTTCCGTCTGAGCCCAACCCGTACCATTCGATAGATGTGTCATTATAACTTTTATATTCCGACGTCTTGAGGCGCATATCCGCCATCGACATTGGTAGCGTTTTATCACTTGAGTTTTTAATTGTGGCGAGATCAAAAGTCTTGCGAGAGCCCGGTACCGCCGGCGGCAGCAATTCATTAATATTTGAATCAAGGTAAAGGGTGACACCAGTCAAATCGGATGGTGAATAACCTGGCTGCTCCATTTTCGTAAAAAGCTCATTTGCCTTGAGCTTCGCCGTCCCCGCCAAGAGAGACTTTGCCGTTGTCGAGAGCGAGACTTGGACGGCATTTGCACTGGGGGTCAGAGGCGCGGCCTGACCACCCGCCTTGCTCTTCAGCGCGGCCGTAGAGGCCTGCTTCTGCGACCCTGCTGACGTGCTCAGCGTGGTGACATATCGGCCAGTGGTCGGATTATAGACGGTAACGCTCATGTCTGATCCCAGTTTGCTTGGGATCAGCAAATTTCATGCCGTCATTAAAACACTGAAATTAAAGGGATAATACCCCTTAATCGTCCTTTGGCTTTTTAGCCTTGGCGCGTGTCCGCAGGGTCGGGACTTCCGTATGCGAGCGCATGAGATCGGATTTGATCTCGTCGAGCTCTTTTTCCAGCGTCGATTTGGCATTGTCGACGGCCAGCTGTGGGCCGGGCTCTGAGCCGCTGTTATTGCCGCTCTTGAGCTCGAAAATGGTCTGCTGCATCTGGACGCGGTCGCGACGGGCGGCTTCCAAAGCGCCTTCCACGAAGCCACGTTCGATCTGCTCTTTGTTGAGCGATTCCGTCAGCTGGTTGATGCGCGCTTGCAGCGTGTTGATGCGCAGCTCGGATTCGGATTCGAAGCGCAGGATCGTCGACTGCATGCTCTCGATGCGCGAGGCGGCCTGACGATTGAGTTCTTCCGCGTTTTGCAATTTACCAAACAATTCGCCGCTGCGCTGGCTGGCCAGGCTCAAGGCGCGTTCGGCATCTTCAGCACGGCGCTGGGCAATGTTGGAATCGGCGGTCACTTCTGACAAACGCGCCTGCAGGCTTTCGATCTCGCGACCCTGCTCGGAATAACGCACCTGCTCGTCCGACAGGCGGCGGATTTCGTCGCGGCTCTGCACCAGCAATTGCTCGGAGACGCGAATGCGCGAATTCAGCGCTTCGATCTTGATCTCATAAGAGCTGCGAATTTGCTCGGCGCGCGCTTCGGCATTGGCAACAGCGCCACGCAGGCTTTCATTCTCGGCCGACAAAGCCACCTGATCGGTCTCGAGCAAGCGGATGCGCGTACGATATTTGTCTGTGGCTGCGGAGGATTCCAGCACCTGCTTCTTGAGAAGCATGGTCTGCTGTGTGAGATCATCCACTGAACGGGTCAGCGACAGCACTTCATCCGCCTGCTGCGCAACCTTATCGTTCAGATTGCGCTTCTCATCCTGCAATTCGGCGACAGTCAGCTCGGCTTCGCGCGTGCGCAGCATCGAACGACCGAGGTCTTCCTGCAAAACCTCGTTTTCGTTCTTGACGTTTTCGAGTTCAAACTCGCGCGAGCGAAGTGTCGTGATTTTCTCCGACAGCTGGTCGCGGGTGGAGCGGAACTGCTCATCGAGAACGGAATAATTCTGCGCGCCGGCCACATTGTCGTTGAGCAGCCGCTCATTGTCCTTGCGCACTTCTTCGAGCTTGATGAAGAGCGCTTGAATTTCGAGGCTTTGGGTTTCCGACAATTGGCGCTGCGCATCCAGATTGGCGCGCGTTTCTTCCAACAGACCAGCTGTCAGCTGCAATTCGCCAACAACCTTCTGGAAATCGGTGAAAACCGCCGAGAGCTCGTTGGTCAACGGCTCAATCACGCGGGTCAGGCCAATCACATGTTCGCAGCGATTGCGCAGAGCTTCATTCTTGCCGCCCAAGATGCGGATCAGCGAAGCAGCAGAACGTTCAACTTCATTGACAGGTTGCGTCGATGTCGCAGTAGACGCAGGAACGTCTAGCTGTGATTTGCCAAGCAGACCGGCAAGACTGAGCGGCACGCGCATGAAATGATTCCCCGAAACGGAAGAGCGTGCATGAGACCTACATCTGCCCCCTCGCCCAAGCAACTGGCGTGCATGCCCAATCGGGCCCATTCCAGACGAAATTTGATGCAAATTGTACTTATCTGACAGACATCTGCAGTCTGTTTCAGATCGCGTTACAAAGCACTCTCCAAGCGGGAGCGGAAAAGGCTCGTTGCACGTATGAGCTGAAACGCAACCCGAAAAAAGTAAGGCCCGCATCAGGCGGGCCTTTTTTCATTTCGCCGTATCGGCTTCGGGCTTGATGCCCAGTGTTTTGACGAGGGCAATATTGAGGTCCACTTCCTTGCGGACGTAATCGTCAAATTCCGCCGCACTCATCGGCATAGGATCAGCGCCCATGGCGGCGAATTTGCCGCGCACCTCCGCGCTATCGAGAGAAGCGCGCAACTCCTTGGCGAGGCGGTCGACAATCGGCTTGGGGGTCTTGGCCGGGGCAAAAGCGCCCACCCAGAATTCATAGCCTGAATCCTTATATCCGGCCTCGACGGTCGTCGGCACATCTGGGAGCACCGAGGAACGACGCGCGCTGGAGACGGTCAGCGCCTTCAACTTGCCCTCGCGAATAAGCGACAAGGCCGGGGGCACGGGCGAGAAGTAGAAATCAACGCGACCGGCGACCACTTCATTGATGGCCTCGGGCGCCCCAGCGAAGGGCACATGCGCGCCGTCAAAACCCGCTGCCATACGCAGGCGCTCAGCCGCAAAATGCGTGGAATTGCCGATCCCGCCCGACCCGTAATTGATGGAGCCCGGCTTGGCTTTCGCCGCCTTGACGAAATCGGCCAGATTGGCCCAATCACGCGATGCCGGCACGACCATCACGGTCGGGATGCTGGCCAAAGGGGCAAGCGCCACGAAATCGCGCACCACATCAAAGCTGAGATTGGTGAACATGGCCGGGAAGACCGTATGGGTCGAGGAATTGACCAGCAGCGTATAGCCATCGGCCTCTGCTCGGGCGGCCGCGGCCGCGCCAATGCGCTGGCCCGCTCCGGGGCGGTTTTCGATGATGATCGTCTGCCCGATCTGCTTGCTGACCTGCTCAAAGGCCAGACGGGCCAGCACGTCCGTGGCGCTTCCGGGGGAAAGGGTGACAACTACCTTGATCGGCTGACGAGTCGGCCATTCCTGAGCGGCCACGGGGGCAGCAAAACCGACAGCGGCAAAAACCAGCCCTACGAAAAGACGTTTCATCCCGAATTTCCTGTTTTGTTTCAAAAAATCACGCTAAGACATAGGCGTGGCTTTGGTCCTGGGCAAGGATCAGCCATGCTTGAGTCGTCCCTGCCCCCAGCTCACGGAAACGTGAACAGGCAAGGCATGGCATCACAAGCCGAACGGGTTACTCCTATCACGCGGCCGTGAAGTGCCGGACAAAAAAGGGAAGAAACAGTGTCCAGATTGTCGAACTCCGATCTCCTCGCCGTTCCGGGCTATACGCTGCGTGAAGAAGATAAGTTCGCCCCCGTCAGCCTCGACCAGCTCCAGGCGACAGCGCGCAACTGCTATTTGGTTATCGCCGTAAACACGGTCTGGCTGCTCATCCCGCTGATCGGCATGCTGACCGGCAATAATGTCGTGGCCATTTTCTTCGGACTGGTCGTGGCCGCTGCTGTGCTCTTCCTGGCCAATAATTATCTCGCCCGTAAATGGTACTACAACACGGATGCCGCCAAGGGCACGGTGTTTGAAAGCCATTACGAGCGCATCGACTTTATCGGCTTCGTGACCTTCTTCGTCACCATGGTCGCCACGCTCGCCTTCATGATCATCTCGGTCTTTGCGGCGAATATTTTCAAGGGCATCGGCCAACAGGTTGTGCTCGTGCTCGACATTGCTTTCTCCGGCCTGCTGATCGTTCTGGCAGCCTGGATCCTCAAGCAATGCAGCAAGGGTCTCGCGACCGGCCTTCGTAAAGAGCCCTTCGCTTAAGACTCCAGCTTTTTGAGCTTATTCATGAAGCCCGTGCGTGACATTCACGCGCGGGCTTTTTATTTGGCCGGGCGCGCAGGCACTTTCAGATAAAGCAGGAAAGAGCCCAGCAACAGAACACCAATCAGGCCATGCAAAGCGCCATAGACTTGGTCGCCCTGCAGGCCTTGAGCGAGACGCGATTCAACAAAAGCGCCTGACACAAATTGCAGCAGCCCTGCTCCGCCGATGGAGAGAAAATTCATCGTCGTGACGCCGCGCCCCAAAAGATGCGCAGGAAAGAACAGCCGCGCATGGGCGAGCAAGATCGCATAGGACATGCCGAAAAAGCCGAGCATGGCGTAAAGCACCAGCGAGCCTGTCGCCGATGATGCGCCGAAAAAATAAAGCGCGAAAAGCACGCCCAATGTGATGCAGCAGCCTGCGACAATGACAGGTTTCGCGCCACCAAATTTTTGTTCCATCGGCCCATAGGCCAAAGCGCCGAGCGACATAGCGGTAGCCATGAGCAAGGCGGCATGCCCGCGCTCAGTCACATCAAAGCCATGCACCGTGCCGAAATAAGGAGCGAGCCAAAGCCCACGCAAAGCCGCAACGCTCGCATAGCTGACCAAAGCAAAAGCTGCCATGAGCAGGATGGGGCGCATCGATAAAATCGCAAAAAGCCCTGAGAAGAAGCCGTCTTTTGTCCCGCTTTGATTGGTGACTTGCGGTGGATCTTTGATGACGATGAAAATCAGCAATGCCGAGATGGCGGTGGCCACAGCAATGCCGATCATACTGTCGCGCCAGCCAATCATGGCGGCGGCATAAGCCAGTGGCGCAGAGCCCAACAAATTGCCAAACGACCCGAAGCCGATAATCATGGAGCCGAGCAGCGCAAATTTCTCTGGCGGTGCGGTGCGGCCAAAATAATACATCGTACCCATCAGGATCGGTGAACACCCGATGCCGATCAGCGACATGGCAAAAGCCGCTGTCGTAAAACTCGTCGCCAGCGAAAAGAGAACCGCACCCGCAACCGCCACAAGAAAAAGCCCCGCCATGGTGCGACGCGGCCCGATGCGATCCAGCGCAATACCCACCGGAAATTGCGCCAGCGCGAAAGTGGCAAACCAAATGGCCGAGAGATTGCCTAGCGCCGCTGGCCCGAGCACGAGATCGCGCGACAAATCTGCCGCAATGACGGCCAGAAAAGCGCGATAAAATTGGCTCAGCACATAGCCGAGGAGAAGGACGAGAAAAGCATTATTCATGGCAAGCAGATTAGCTCGGCTGATGACCAAGGCCAAGCCGGAGAGATCTTAATCATCGAACGACTGCCAAATTTTCATGGCGATGAAAGCGCCGATGGCTGCACCGATCCACGCGCCCCCCGATCCACCCGTCAATTGAAATCCAAGAATGGCGCAAACTGGGATGAAAAAGGCGAAAGGCAAAAGCACAAGCCCCGTGGCGATGAGAATGGGCGCAACCGCCAAACCAATCCAGATCATGATGCCAACACCAATCCAATGCATCGTCTTTCCCTCACGGTAGAGCGGGGAAATCTGACCTCTGATAGGCTTTCACCATATCGCGCAATTTTGCGGGCTTGAGCACTTCGACCTTGTCGCCCCATTGGTAGAGATACCAGGCCATTTCCAGATGACCCGCCGCCTTGAAGCGAATGAGGATGGATCCGTCGGCGAGCGTTTCTTCCTCTTGCTCGGGATGAAACAAAGTGCCGCGCACATGGTTGGCGGCTTCTGGAGCAAAGCGCCATTCGATCTCGCCATATTCGGCATCATTTTGATAAAGCCCGAAGCCGCGATTGGCGAAAGATTGCAAATCGAAATCGGCGGGACGTTCAAAATATTCGTCGGTGAGCACGGCCGAACTGATTGCATCCATGCGATAAGTCTTGATCGCATTGCGGCTCGATTGCGGATCATGCGCAACAAGATAACGCCGTGCACCCGACAAAAGCCCATAGGGCGCTACACGGCGCACCACAGGCGCCTCATCGAGATGCGAGCGATAGGTGATGTCGAGAACGCGGCAGGCTTTGATCGCTTCCGCAACATTCAAAGCCACATCTTCATTCACACGCGGGCGCGGCCCCGGACGCGCGACAAAACCCTGCGCTTCGAGAATGGCATCACTATCGGGCTCGATGCGCGTGATCTGCTGGCTTGGCACAAGCGCCAGCACTTTGTTGCGCAAAGCCTGCAAAGCTTTGGCTTCAATCGAAAGCCCCGCATGACTCAAATGGCTGATGCCAAGTTCAAGCGCTGCTGCCTCTTCTGCCGAAAGCGAGAAAAACTCGCGCATATGACCTGACGCCATGCGCCAGCGTTTGCGCCCTGCCTCATCGGTGAAGCTCTCAGTCTCAGGGAAATTGGCTTCGAGCGCGCGAAACATGCGCTGCGCCGTGCGCAACGACACGCCGTAATGCTCAACCACATCATCCAATGTCAGGCCCAGACGGGAGGAAGCCCGACGTGCCAGTTCAATCAATTGTTCCGCTTTATCGAAGCTCATAGGTCCTGCTCCTTGATGAGCAGAAGTTAGACTAGCCGGGCGACAATCCCTGTCACCCCTCGATTGGGGAACAAATGGCCCGATTAGGGCCGCGGATCAGGCTTTCTCAACACCGGCGCTTCACGCGCCTCCACAGCCGCCTGATGCGGCGGCACATCCTTGCGCCATCGGCTACCAACAAAACGCTCGCCGTTGTGGCCATTGGATTGCGGCGAGGCGAACCAGATGACGGCATCATCCATCACATCGACAGGCAATGTACGACGCTCGGGCGTGGGTGGGCGCGTGCCATCCGTATCCACCATGCCGCCGGGGATGAGAATATTGCAGGTGACGCCCGTGCCTTCGAGATCAGCCGCCCAAATCAGAGAAGCCGCATCAACCGCCGCCTTGGTGACACCATATGGCGAATTATGTTTGCGCTGCATCGTATCGAGCGAGGTCGAAATATTGATGATGCGGCCCCATTTGCGCTTGATGAGATGCGGCGCAACCGCACGTGACATCAGGAATATGCCCGACACATTCACATTCACCGCTTCCACCCAAATCTCCGGATTGGATTCCCAGAACGGAAAATTATTGCCTTCAACCGGCAGGCCGGGACCACGCTGTTCACGCCGCGCATTATTAACGAGCACGGAAAGGTCGCCAAAAGCCTTCAGCGTTTCCTGCACCACACGCGCGCAATCAGCAGGCTTGGTGATATCCGTCACAACAGCAATGGCGCGCTTGGCGCCGTAGCGTGCGTTGATCTCGCCTGCTGTCTCTTCCAACAAGTTCTTTTGCGGAGAGGCGAGCGTGACACGTGCACCTGATCGCGCCATGGCCATTGCCATGGAACGGCCAAGACCCACACTGGCGCCTGTGACAATGGCAACTTGTCCGTCGAGCAACATGATCAGGCTCCTCGCGCAGCGCGCGTCGCGGCATCATCAACAGCACCCTTGGCATCCAGCACGACTTTATAAAGATCGCGGGCGGATTCTTTCGACACATAGCCCATGACAACATCGCGCTGCACCGCTTGCGGGTCGCGCTTCAGCGGATCACCCAAACCGCCGCCACCCGGCATTTCCACCACAAGCCTTTCGCCTGTCGGAATGACCTGTGTCCCGCGCGGCGGCACGACAGCGCCCGAGGCCAGATGCAAGGTGCCGGCAGCCCCATCCGCACCACCACCGCGCCCGGCGGCTGGATATTTCACGCGCTGGAAGCGCGCAAAAATCGCAAAAGGTTCCTCTTCGCGCGAACCGACTTCAATCGTCTGCCCAAGCCCCCCGCGATAAAAACCCGCACCACCGGAATCGCGCCGCAATTCCTTTCGCCAGAAAACAAGTGGCGTCATGGCTTCGGTAATTTCAATCGCAATGGCTTTCACGCCCGACGGATAGGGGGTGGCGGCAATGCCGTCATGTTTCCAATGCGCGCCCATGCCGCCGCTCTGGAAATTCTGCGAGAGAAACTTCGTGCCCTTGGCATCAGGCCCTGTGACACCGGGGCCTGCACCAAAGCGCAAGCTCCAGCTCGCCCCCGTGCCTTCGGCGGGCGCTTGTCCGGGCATGGCTTTCTCAAAGCAACCAAAAGCAACATCGGGCAACATTTGCCCGATCAACGCACGCGCTGTGACGGGTGCCGGGAATGGCGCATTGACGATGGTGCCTTCCGGCGCTGTGACGACAATGCGCGCCAAGACAGCGGCATTATTGGCGAGGCGCGGTGCGACAAGGCATTTGATGCCGAAACTCGTATAAGCATCCGTGTAGCAAATTGGGCAATTGATGCCGTATTTGGAGACGGCCGACGTACCCGAAAAATCAATATAGATTTTCTCGCCATCGATTTTCAGCGTCGCAGCAATCTCGACCGGATCGGCAAAACCATCGATCGTGACCTTGTGCGACCAAGTGCCCTTCGGCAATTGCGCAATGGCCTCGCGCATGGATTTGTCGCTGGACGACAGAATATGATCGCTCAAATCATCCAGCGAGCCGAGCTTATATTCTTCCATCATGCTGGAGAGTTGCTTGCCGCCAGCTTCATTGGAGGCAATCAAAGCATAGACATCGCCCTCGAGCTTTTCGGGCTCGCGGCTATTGGCGCAAAGTAGTTTCATCAGCCATTGATTGATCTCGCCCTGCATGACCAGCGGCATGATCGGCAGGAACAGACCTTCGGCAAAAACGTCGCGCGAATTGGGATCGGGCCCATTGCCACCAATATCGGCCACATGCGCCGTGCAAGCGAAAATCGCGACGAGCTTGCCCTTGTGGAAGGTCGGCGTGACAACGGTGAAATCGAAGAGATGCCCCGTGCCGCGCCACGGATCATTCGTCATATAAACATCGCCCGGCTTCATTGTGTCAGACGGAAAGACTTTCAGAAATTCACGGATGGAGCGCGCCATGGAATTGATATGGCCGGGAGTGCCCGTCACTGCTTGCGCAAGCAAATCGCCTTTGGTGTTGAAGACACCAGCCGACAAATCGCCGGCTTCACGCACGACGGTTGAGAAAGCGACACGCATCAATGTGCGGGCCTGCTCTTCGACGACAGAGATCAGGCGATCCCACATGACCTGATTGCGGATTTTCTGGAATTGCGAGCTCATCTCAGCCCTTCCTTTCCAAGATCACATGACCACCGGGCGAAATGCGCCCATCAAAACTCGACGGAACCCAGACAGTCGTCTGATCCTCCACAACGAGGGCTGGCCCATGGAATGTGGTACCCGGTGGGGACGCCTCGCGGCTGATGACTTGCGCTTCGACAAAATCACCCATTTCCGCATCAAAGACACGCGTGTGACGGATCGCTTTGGCCTGGCTCGCCGCCGCAACGCTTAAGGGCGCTGCTGTGCTGGTTTCATCGACAGCGGAGAGAACCAGCGTCCATGTGAGCGCTTCCACCGTGAGATTAGGAATCCGCCGTCCATAATTCTTTTGATATTGCGCCTCGAAGAGTTCGGCCAAGGCCGCACCATCAACCGCCTCATAAAGACGCGCGGGAATCTCGACCGCCAATTCATGCCCCTGCCCCTTGTAGCGCATGTCGGCAAAGCGACGCTCGCGCAGAGGCCGATCAGCGGAAGCAATGCGCACAACGGCTTCAGCCTCTTTGCGCAGATCCGCAAAAACATGATTGGCGCCAGCCGCATCGAATTTGGCCAGATGCATGATTTGCGAATGGACCGCTTCATAAGCAATCGGGGCTTTCAAAAAGCCAAAGGCCGAACCCACACCCGCTGCTTTGGGCACAACCACGGTTGCCATGCCGAGCTTTTCGGCAATGCGTGCTGCATGCAACGGCCCTGCCCCGCCGGTGGCAATCAAGACGCGGCTTTCGAGTTCTTCACCGGCATCAGCGGCGTGAACGCGCGTGGCATTGGCCATATTCTCGTCGACAATTTCGCAGACACCGCCCGCTGCATCGGCCCAAGAAATACCAGCCGGCTTGCCGACATGTTCTTCGGCTGCCTGTCGGGCTTTTTCCGTATCAAGCTTCATCGAGCCCGCGGCAAAATTATCCGGATCAAGTTTGCCAAGCAGCAAATCGGAATCCGTCACGGTCGGACGTGTGCCACCGCGCGCATAGCAAGCGGGTCCCGGAACAGAGCCCGCACTTTCGGGGCCGACCGCAATGCGGCCCAATTCATCGACATGGGCGATGGAACCGCCACCCGCACCGATTTCGATCATCTCGATCACCGGAATACGCAAAGGTAGACCGCTGCCTGCGAGAAAGCGATAAGCGCGCGCCACTTCCATGGAGCGCGCATGGCGCGGCTCGTAATCTGTGAGCATGATGATCTTGGCGGTCGTACCACCCATGTCGAGCGCAACCGAACGATCCGCACCGATTTCCTTCGCAACCTCACGCGCCAGAATAGCACCGCCCGCTGGACCCGATTCAACAAGGCGAATAGGCAAGCGCCGCGCGGTCTCAACCGATGTGAGCGAGCCCGATGACATAATCATCAACAAAGGGGCAGCCACGCCCAGTTCTTTCAACGCATCTGACAATTTGCCGAGATAAGTGGACATGAGCGGCTGCACATAGGCATTGGCCGCTGTTGTCGAGGTGCGTTCATATTCACGGATCTCGGGGCAGACTTCATGCGAGAGCGAGACGAAGAGGCCCGGGCATTCGTCTGCCAAAATATCGCGCACGCGCTTTTCATGCGCGCCATTGCGATAGGCGTGCAGGAAACACACAGCAACAGATTCAATCTTCTCTTCGCGCAAACGCGCGGCCACGGCCCGCACGCTGGCCTCATCAAGCGCCAGCAGCACAGACCCATCTGCCGCCACGCGCTCCACCGCCTCAAACCGCAGAGGACGGGAAACCAAAGGCTCAGGGCGTTCGAGTTCCAGATCATATTGATCGAAGCGGTGACCGAAGGCGAATTCCAGCGTGTCGCGGAAACCCTGCGTGGTGATCAAAGCCGTGCGCGCCCCGCGTCGCTCAATGATCGCATTCGTGGCCAGCGTCGTGCCATGAATGACGAGATCAAGCTGGGACGCAGCCACTTTCGCTTTTTCCAGCACCATACGCACGCCATTGATCACCCCCTGTTCGGGGCGATCTGGTGTGGTCAGCACTTTGCCGGATTCAAAACCCTGCGGTGTTTCGAGAACAATGTCGGTAAATGTGCCGCCAATATCCACGGCGAGCCGGTAGCCCGCTTCTTTTTCTTGCTTCATTTTTTCTTACTTTCCGCCGGACTCAAGCGCTTCGCGTACACGCTTGACGACATCGGGTGGGGTTTGCATGGCCTTTTCGACCAATTCATTGACGCGCTCGCCGGTGATTGGGTCCACGTCGATCTTGGCGCGCTCAGCATCAGCGAGATAAGCGGGGTCTTTCATCGTCGCATCAAAGGCGCGGCGCATATAGGTGACGCGCTCTGCTGGGACACCGGGCGGCAGGAAGAAGGGCCGTCCATATTCCAGACGCCCAACCATCAGCGCCATAGCTTGGCGATCTGATTCCGTTTTCGTCGCATCAAAAATCGTCGGCACATTGGGCAAATCAGGATGCCGCTCAAAATTGAAATGAACGATAGGGATGATTTTCCCCTCTTTGATCCAATCAGCATTGAGCGCTTTGAGGCTCAACCATGCATTCGAGCCCATGCCCTGCAATTCACCGCGCTCCATGGCCAGGTGAATATCGGTTGTGCCCTTATAGCCGGAGATCAATTTGTATTTGAGGCCGAGCAATTTGGCGGCGACAAGCGGATATTCGAATTGCGTCGTGCCAGGAGTTGTCGCACCCACCACAACTTCTGTCTTCATCAGATCGGCAAGATTTTTCACCGGCGCCGTGTGCCAGACATAAGTGATCTGCGTGTCGCGATTGGATGAGCCGAGCCAGGAAAATTTGCGCGGATCGAATTGAACAACCTCGGGCGTGAACAGAGCCGATGTCGGCATGCCGTTAATGGCAGCACCAAAAACAGTGCCATCTTTTGGCACCGTATTGTAAATCTGATTGGCCATAGCGACCGAACCCGCACCCTGCTGGTTCTGCACGATGATATTCACGCCTTGGCTCAAATGCGTCGCGTAATAGCGCGCGAAAACGCGCGCATTCACATCATAGCCCGAGCCCGCGGCCGAACCGACAATGAGCCGCAGCTGCTTGTCTTGAAAGAAGGCCGCTTCATTCGCCACCGCAGGCAGCGAACATGGCAAGAGCGAGCTGAAGAGCGCAAGGATCCGCGCGGAATGCCCCATATGTTCCTCCCAAGATGCAGGCTCTTATTGGGCCCGTCATATTGAAACCATAACAAAACCAGCCCCGTTGGAAAGCTCAACTTGGGCGAAGCGTGTCAAAAACCCGGCCCGGTGGGCGCTTATCCCCCTGCCAGCCGATCTGGCGCAGGCTTTCAAAAATCACCGCCTGATTGCTGGTGATCATCGGCACGCCAAGCTTGCGCTCAACCTCCTCCACGATGGCAATGCCCTGCACATTGGCGCAGGAGAGGAACGTCGCCTGCGCACCGCATCCGGCGGTTTCCATCATGCGCTCGAGCCATGTCTGGGGTGGTGTCGAACAATAGGCGTCACTCCCGCCCAAGGCCCAGCCCCTGGCATAGGGCACGCGAAAGCCGCGCTCTTCGAGAAAATGCACTTCGTGATCAGTGACCTTCTGATCATAGGGCGTCACCAAGGAGACGCTCGACGCCTGCAAGGCGCGCAAAGCCTCTATAATCGCGGTGGATGTTGTCGCCACACGCGGTGCGCCGGCTTTCTTGATCGTCTCCAAAAGACGCGTCTCGCCATCCGATCCTTCCGACATGGAATTAGCGGTGCAGTGAAAGACAATCACATCGCATTTGGCATCGGCGAGAGCGGCAGCCGCGGCCTCCACTTCGGGCAGAAGATCGCCGATGGTTTTGCGGTTGGAGCCCGTCATGCGCAGGCGCGTGATGTGCGGCACAACATTTTCGGGAAAGAAGCGCACCATTTCTTGCTCGACCATGCGGTTCGATGACGGAATGATGAGGCCGACACGGGCCACCATAGAATCCTCCCCCTCTAAGTCTTTTTCGACATGCTAGGGCGAGAGGGTGCCCCCGGCAACTGCGGGCGGTTTGACGGGCCCCCGCTCCTCAGACTAGCCTCAGATCAGAATGAGCGTCGGCCCAACGAGACCAGACGCCGCGAGGGAGGACGATATGCGCAAGGCCTTTGCATTGGTCGGGTTCGCATCAGCCATGATTTTGGGCGCCACGCCCCAGAGCCGCGCGGCCGATCCGGTGGCGGATTTTTACACGGGCAAAACCATCACACATATTGTCGGCGCAGGTGCGGGCGGCGCTTACGACCTCGTGTCGCGCGCTGTGGTTGCGCATATGGGCAAATATATTCCGGGCAAACCGAATTTCGTCGTCTCGAATATGGCCGGCGCCTCCAGCCTGACGATGATGAATTACCTCACCAATGCCGCCAAGAAAGACGGCTCGGTGATGGGCATGACCAATCCCAATATTGCGCTCGAAGGCCCTCTGAAAATGCTGTCCAAAGGCGGCGGCAAGGCCATGTTCGATGTGAACAAGCTGCAATGGATCGGCTCGCCCCTGCAGCAGCCGCATGTTTTGTGGGTCTGGCACACAGCGCCTGCCAAAACATTTGATGATTTGCGCACCAACAAAGTCATTCTGGCCTCAACGGCAGTGGGTGGTGACAATTACACTTTGCCGCTCATCCTCTCGCGCCTGATGGGCGCCAAGTTTGACATTGTGACGGGCTATGAAGGTCAGAATGATGTCTTCATCGCCACCGAGCGCGGTGAAGTGCAAGGCAATAGCGCCATTCTGCCCAATCTCACCTCCGCGCGTCCCGATTGGTTCCGCGATGGCAAAGTGCGCGTGCTGGTGCAATTCGGCACCAACCGCATGCGCCAATTGCCGGATGTCCCAACCGCGATTGAACTGGCCACCCGCGAACAAGACAAAGACATGCTGCGCTTCTATGCGCGCAAATTCTCGATGGCCTATCCGTTTGTCATGACGCAAGAGGTGCCAGCCGATCGCGTGAAAGCCATGCGCGTCGCCTTCGAGCAGACCATGAAGGATGAGGGCTTTTTGAAAGAGGCCTCGCGCCTCGGCCTCGATGTCGACCCCTTCTCGGGCGCCGAAATGGAACAGCTCATCACCGAGATGAACAATAGCCCCAAAGCCATTGTTGATGCGGTGGCCGAGTTTATTCAAATGCCGAAGTGAGAAGAATGGCGCGCCAGAGAGAATGAAGATGATAACTCCTATGTCATTGATTTGAAGCTGGAATGAGGACGTAGAGAATGCCTTTACCCGAAAGGAATGGCGTTAAGCTGGCAGCGGGGATCAGCAACTACCGAGGTTTGATGTGCCGGGTTCAACCTACAACTCGATCCGTAACGGAGAGCCCGGCCGAGCAGAGTCCCTCCAATCGTAGCCCAGAATTTCATGTGCCAGATGAGCCGCCCCGACTGGACGGCTGAAATCATCTCCGGCTAGATCGGCAATCTGGCGCACGAGCGCTGCAATTGATGGCGCCAGACGCCTTTGTCGAGGCAGGTATTATTTTCGCGACCTGTGCGGAAATGACCACTAAGTTGAAGGGCCCTTCTGGTCACACGCACTTGTCCGCGGCCAACAGCGGTTACTGTCCTTGCTGCACCTTGACAAAAGTACGCCCATTTTCGCCAGCTGGAATTCCAACGCGTCACGATCGGCAGGAAATCCCTTTTTCGCGCCAAATACAAATTCAATATGAGTCTGCATGGGAACTAACCCCTTCAGCCTCCGTCAGCGATGAAGCCCGCGGCTGCAATACCCTCAATGGCGATAATCTCATCATTGTCGGATGTTTCACCCGACACGCCGACTGCGCCGATGATCTGGCCGTTGCTATCGCGCACCAGAACCCCCCCGGGCACGGGCACGAGCATGCCGCCGACAGCATGCGTCACGGCGGCGAGAAAATGAGGTGCGCGCTTGGAAATATCGCGCGACCCAATCCCCATTGCAATGCAGCCATGGGCCTTGCCGATCGCAATCTCTGCGCGTTTCGTGCTGGTGCCATCTTCCGAAAGGACTGCGCGAATGGCGCCACGATCATCGAGAACCACAATCGCAACGGGCTGGAAATTGCGGCTGCGTGCGACGTCACGCGACACATCGAGGATCTTGCGGGCGATTTCATAATTCATCACAACCTCATCACCTTCGAAACTGTCAGCGGTTACTTGATGCGGAAGCGATCAAGATTATCCAGATCGACTTCGATACCAAGTCCCGGCTTGTTGCCGAGGAAACTTTTGCCCTCTGTCAGGCCTAGCGGGTGCTTGACGAGATCGGCTGCGAGATAAGCATGGGTGAGGCTGACGCCCCACTCGACTGACGGCACAATCGACGCCAGATGCATGATGGCCGATGACGCAATGCTGGATTCAGCAACCTTGGCCGCGACGATGATCTTCATCCCATGCTCATCGCAAATGTCCGCCGCATGAAGCGCAGCTGTTACGCCTCCCAGTTTGTTCAATTTGAGCGCGATACCCGACACACCGCAGGCCGATTGAAGATGAATATCAGCCATGTCATGGACGCTCTGATCGGCGCAGATTGGGATCGAGCCGTCAGCCGCCAAAGCCTTCAGCGAGACAAGATCCTTGCGCGGGAAAGGCTGCTCGATGAAGTCGACGCGAGCAGCCAATGTTGCCGCTATATACTTTCGGGCGCCCGCCAGATCATAGCCGGAATTGGCATCGATACAGATCTTGCTGTCGGCCCCTAGCAGATCGCGCAGGCGCAGCGTCGCCTCAATTTCCTGATCGATGGACTGGGTTCCGCCCTTGAGCTTGAAGGAGCGGTAGCCTTTTTCATGACGAGACTTTGCGTCTGCCAGATCGGCATCCACGGAGCCATTCCCAAGGATCCACATCGGCTCAACATGATCGCGGCACATGCCGCCGATAAACATTGAAAACGGTACATGAAATCGCTGGCCCAGAAGATCAATCAGGGCGATTTCGACCGCCGAGATCGAGCCCGTGGCGCCATAGATATTGGCCTCGATATGGCTCAGCAGTTTGGCGCGCAGCCGCGCATCGCGCCCCACCAGCAACGGCGCGATATAGGTTTCGACAAGCGACACCATCCCTTGCCATGTCTCGCCGGTGAGGCTGGGTGCGGAGGCCGCCTCGCCCCAACCCACAAAACCGTCGTCGGACTCGATCCGGACAATGACATTCTCGACCGTTTCAAAGACGGCATGCGCCATCTTGATCGGCTTCGTCAGCGGCAAGGCGACGGCGAATGCCTTAACTGATTTGATGATGACTTTTTCGGCTGGAAGCATGATCAGACCTGACTTGAATTTTTAGACCTTGACGACAAGACAATCAGATTCATTGACGGCGACATGCACCTGCTCGCCGACGTCATAATGCGTGCTGACGTCGCAATCGGCTTTCATCTGCAAGTCGCCAACACGCAGGCCATATTCGATATAGGTGCCAAAGAAGACCTTGGACTCGATGGCGCCGGTTAACATATGCATTCCAGGCCCTGCATGATCGACCACTTGCGAGATCTTGATCTTGTTCGACCGGATGACGACAGCCATTTCCGTCCCAACCCGCGGCACGTCGCCATGGTGCTGACCAGAGAGCGTGATCCCGGATGCCACAGTAAGTGAGATCCGGCCATCATCCGAGGGAGCGCTCATGCGCCCCTTGAAAATGTTCGAGCAGCCCAGAAAGCGCGCGGTAAAGACTGTTTTCGGTTGCGCAAAAACCTCTTCGGGACGACCGATCTGATCGATCCGCCCCCCGTTCATGACGATAACTTCGTCAGACAGCGACAGGGCTTCTCTCTGGTCATGCGTCACATAAATGGCGGTAAAGCCGATGCGTGCCTGAAGTTCCTGCAGCTCGTTGCGCATATGGTCGCGAAGGTTTGCATCGAGATTAGAAAGCGGCTCGTCGAACAAAACGACGTTGGGCTCGAAGACCAGCGCACGGGCCAAGGCAACACGCTGCTGCTGCCCACCACTCAATTGCGATGCCGGACGATCCAGGTAATCGCCAAGCCCAACAGATTTCAAAATCTCTGCGACGCGATCCCTGCGCTCCTTGTGCGGGAGCTTCTTGATATCGAGCGGAAAGCGGACATTTTGCCCGACCGTCATATGCGGCCAGATGGCATAGGACTGGAACACCATTCCGACGTTTCGCTTTTCAGGCTCAAGCTCAAACCTGCTTGCGCCGTCAAAGACCATGGTGTCGCCGATGTGGATTGAACCCGATGTCGGCTCTTCAAGGCCTGCGATACAGCGCAATGTCGTTGTCTTGCCGCAGCCGCTGGGGCCGAGCAGCGTTACTGTATCGCCACGTTTGACGGTGAATGAGACATCGTCAATGACCGTGATCGAACCGAACTTCTTCGTCAGATTCTTGATCTGAACCGCGTTCTGCGACGTCTTTTCTTGTGCCGACATCAATGGGCGCCCTTATTGGATGAAGTTCTGTTCGTCACCAGCCGAAGCAGAATAACCGCGCCCATCAAAAGCAGCGTTTGCAGCACACCGAAGGCGGCTGAAATTCCGTAGGGCTTGTATTCCATGATCCTGATGAGGGCAATGGACAGCGTTTCCGTGCCCAATGTGTAGAGCATGACAGAGGCGCTCACTTCGCGAATGAATGTCACGAATAGCAAGATCCATGTTGAAATCATTCCAGGCGCGAGCAAGGGAAACATGATCTTGCGCATCGCCTCGGACCAGCTGGCCCCCGACATACGCGCTGATTCATCAAGCTCCTTAGAGACCGATTGAACGAGCGCCTCCATATTGCTCAAACCCGTTGGCAGGTAATGAACAATATAGGCGAACATGATGATCCAGATCGTTCCATAAAGCGGCGTGCTGATGAAGCCAACGAGAAACCCGAGACCCAGAACAATGCCGGGAATGGCCACGGGAAGCGTAGAAATCAGCGAGATGACCTTGCGCCCCGGCAGCTTTGTCTTCTGAACGATCAATGCCAGGAAGAAGCAAACCGCAATCGCGATTGTGGCCCCAACGGAAGAAATGATGAGACTGTTCGAGAACCCACGCCTTGCGGCATCTTCCACAAAAAGAACGGCGAGATAATTATTGAAGGTGAGCCGGCTCCAATGGAAAGATCCAGTCCAGGCATCCTGCAGGGAAACGGCGCAGAGCGCTGTAAAAGGCAGGAAGATCAGCACGACATAAAACAGGTTCACCCCGAATCCGAACCATCGCCACCGCCCCAGCTTCAACGGCCGCGGCCGGTAGCCCTTTCCGGTGATCGTGGCGAAGGATTTGTTTTTCAGGAACCTGATCTGCAGCACGATCAATGCAGCGGTGAACAGAAACAACAACAGACTTAAGAGAGCGGCAGTCGGATAATCGGCCGGATAATCATTCATCGCGCGATAGATGATGGTGGAAATTGTCGTGATGTGACCGGGCGTTCCTAAAACCTGCGGGACACCGAAAATGCCTGCACATGTCACAAAGACCAGCATGAACGACGACAGAATGGCGGGCGCCGAAAGCGGAAGCGTGATCTTGAACGCTGTGTTGAGGATCGACGAGCCCGCCATGCGCGCCGCCTCCTCCAACGAGGCATCCATGCTGCGCAGGCTTTCTAGCGTGAAGAGATAGATGTAGGGCGCGTAGAAAAGACCAAGCACGAAAGCAATGCCGGTGATTGAGTAAATGTTCACGACCGGTCCGGCACCAAAGACCGGCTCGAGCAGCTTGTTGAGCAAGCCGATCTTTGGCGACGCAATCACCTGCCAACTCAGCGCGCCGACCACGCTGGAGAGATAGAAAGGCAGCATGTTGAGCGGGTCGAGAACCTTTGCAAAAGGCATGTCGGTGCGAGCGACAAGCCATGCCAGCGTGACCCCGAGCGAGCCTGCGATCAACGTCGCCAGAACACTGATCTGCAGCGTATTGCCGATCGCGAGCACGACGTCGCGATCGGTCAGGACGCTCCCGGCATGAGCGAAGAATCCCTCCGACGCGTTGAAGAGAGACTCGTAAAGGATCATCAGCATCGGATAAATGATGCTGACAAGAAGCATGGCATAGATCAGGACAAGCAGCCCCCGACGCTGAATATGCCGGGAGCTGGCGTGCGGCAGCAACGTGGATGCTTCACTCATCCAGCCTTGCCTATCCCTGCTTTTTTCATGAGATCCCGGATTTTCTTGATCGTTTCAGGCGTACTCGAATCCCAGTCCATCGGGATGGCCTTCACGTCTTCCCATGCCGGGAACAATTCGGGATCGGATGTCTTCACGCCCGGCCGGCCGAAAAACAATTCAGCGCCGGAATTCTTGACCGTTTCGACACCATGCGCGCTGCGCACGAAATCCATGAACAGCCTGGAGACATTGGGATGGGGCGCCTTCTTCAAGATGACCGGCGTATCGGGCATCAGCAAAATGCCCTCAGTGGGGAAGACCAGCTTGACGTCGATGTTCTGCTTGCGAAGAACACTGGTGTTCTTGCCGTGTCCCATGAGCGTGATCGGAAATTCTCCGGATCCAACCCAACTGCGCCCTTCAGCCGTCTTCGAAAAATAGACAGGCTTTACGATCTGACCGAGCTTGATGAAAAATTCTTCACCGTTCGTGCGGCGGATGCTTTCAGCCATTTCAGCGAAGGAGAAGGATTGATTCACATCGCCTAGCGATACGAGACCTGCAAAGCGGGGATCGAGAAAGTCGTTCCAGCTCTTGGGATCGAAGTTTGTGATGCCCCTCTGCGCGAGGACTTTCACATTATACATAGGCTGATAGGTGCGCGCGTCTGAGGCCCAATATCCATCAAGCGAGAGACCAGCTTTCTTGGAGAGCGTATACTGGTCGTAATAGGGCGAGTGATATTCCAGCAGCTCTCCGCGCTTGTGCAGATCCTTGAACCAGGACCAAGCCGAAGCCCAGACAATATCGAAATTTGTCTTGTTAGCCTTGATCTGCTGTTCGACCTGCACAGCGAGCGGGCCGGAGCCGACGAAGGAATATTCCATCTTCAGATTTGGCAGGCCATAATAGACCTTGAATTCATCCTGGATTTTTTTAGCTTCTTCAGGCTCGATGAAAACACCGGCCCAATGGAAGCTGCCTTCTTTCTTGGCTTCTTCAATCAGCTTGAGAACGCGATCGCGTTCGGCTGCATTTTGTTCATTCTTGATAATCGGTGGGGGATCATTTGCCCAGACAGGCCCCGCGCAAACCAAGGCGCCGAGCACGATCGCATTGAGAAGCTTTTGCAGCATGTGTCCCCCCAGATTTTAGTATTTTGATTTGTAGCGTTCCGGTATTTCCAGATTAAAGACCTTCGCGGCATTTCCGCCAAGGATATTCCGCTTGCTCTGCTCGTTCAGGAACGGCAAATCGTAGATGCGCGAGGGAACGTCGAAATCCCAGTGCGGCCAATCCGATGCATAAAGTAACTGCGTATCAGCCTTGATCGCCTCGAATGTGCCTTCCAACAATTTCATGTTGGTCGCCTCCATCGGCTGCACGGTGTAGAACATCTCCTGCATATATTCGCTGGGCAGACGCTTGAGCAGCGGTGCTTCCGAGACACGCATCAGATATTCATGATCGAGCCGCTGCATGAGGAACGGCACCCATGCCAGACCGCTCTCGATCCACATGACCTTGAGCTTTGGAAATCGCTCCGGGAGACCATTGATCACCCAATTTGTCATATGAACGAGATTGCTCAGCACGAAGCTGATTGCGTGCATCGACAGGAATCGATTGAGCTGCTTGGTATATTCATTGTTCCAGTTGTGATGCGCATGAAAGCCGATCGGCATCCCGGCTTCTTCGAGCATTGAATAGACGCGCATATATTCATTTGCATGAACTGGCTGATAGCGTGTGCTGGTTACGAGAAAGCCGCACACTCCCTTGGCGCCGATGAAGCGCTTCACCATTGCTTCGGCGGCTTCGGGCGTGTTGAAGGGCAGATACAGCATGGCCTTCATCCGGGGCTCATGCGGCAACACGTGCTCGACGATCCAGCGATTATAGGCCAGCGCCAGCTCGACTTCCATTTCTCGCACCGGATGCATGCCGAGAAACAGCAACGCACTCGGGAAGAAAACCTGATAGCTGAGACCCATGGAATCCATGGCGCGCCGCGCCAAGGTCACCACGCGCGGAACGGATTTGTCGTCAATCTTCTCCTGCAATGCAGCGCCGTGCGGGATTCGTCCCCCCACATGCTGCATCTGAAGGCCAGGTTGATTGTTGATGAAGGCACCCCGCCCGGTGCCGCCACCGAAAAAGGCCGCAGCTTCACGCGTCGCATCATTTTCGATGAATTTCAAAACCTCGGGCCATGCCTCGGCGTCACCGATGTGAGAGTCCACATCGACGATGAGATAATCCTCCATGCGCCGATCAGCCGATTGTTGCTGCACCTTCGCAAGAATATCGTTCGAATGCGTATAAGCATCGATGATCGGAAGTTCTGAAATTTTCGGCTGGTCCGACATATTTTTACTCCGTCAACCTGTTCATCGATGCTGCTTAGTCGCGCGGACGCGACGCCCACATCGACAGGTCAAATAGATTCAAATCCACCACATGCATGAGTTCGACGGTCAAAACAGCAACCTCGGTTGCCGAAATGCTCGCGCCTTCGAGAACGGGCGAAAAGTTTTTCTGGTTGGTGTCGATCTTGGCGGAGAATAATTTCAGCGCTGCGGTCAGTAGATTTTGGATCGTCTCATTGCTGACATCGCGCACATGGCCGGCGTGCTCGATTTGCTGCACCTGCGCCCAGATGGCTTGCGCATCCAAGCACAGTTTCGCGGCTGCCGTTGCACCAACCTCAGACTCGGACATAGACGCCTCCATCGCGGATGGAGACGGGAACACTCTTCAGCTTGAGGGAGCTTGCGCCCGCATAATTGCCGGTGCGCACATCGAATTCGAAGCCGTGCCAGGGGCAGACGATATTGAGGCTGCCCTCTTTGTAATGGATGCCCAGGCTTTTCTTGTCGTCGTCCAGGCGCTCCTCGACCGCCTTCATCAACCGGCCCTGGCAGACAGGCCCGCCCTGATGCGGACAATGATTGAGCCAGGCGACGATCTCGGTCCCGACAAGGAAAATGCCGATTTCGACGCCGTCGACCGAAACGACCTTGCGACCCTCTTCCGCCAAAGCGGCTTGGCTGGCGACCAGAACTTCGCCCATGCGCGCAACCCCCCAATTATTCTTAAGGTCGAGCCTATGGGGGTGGGCTATTATAGACAAATGCTATTTCAGCATTCTTAAAATGCTTTATAACTATGGCCATGGATCTCATCAGTCTTCGCTCCTTCATAAAAATCGCGGAATTGGGTAGCATCACTCATGCGGCGGAATTGCTGCATCAGGCGCAGCCCTCGCTGACGCGACGCATTCACGGCCTTGAGGCAGATCTTGGCGTGAAGCTCTTTGCCCGGGTCAACCGTGGCGTCCGCCTGACCGAGGCCGGCGAACGCCTGCTGGAAGGTGCGGCGCGCATTCTGCAGGACATTGATCAATTGCGTGACGATGTGGTGGCACAGGAAATCACTCCGCGCGGCACGGTGGTGCTCGGCATCACGCCAACTTTATGTCCAGTTATTCTGCCGAAACTGATTTCCGCGGTAGCCGCCTATCCGCAGATTCAGCTCAAGATCGAGCAGCGCGGCAGCCTTGCGCTACCGGAATTGATTCTGAACGGCCATGTGGATCTCGGCATTCTTGCCGACATGACCAAGAACAGGCTGCTCGCTCGCACCGAGGTCGCGCGGGAGGAAATGGTTCTTGTCACGGGCCCGCAATCCACCGGCATTGCAGGCGAGATCGTCGATTGGCAAAATCTCTCACGCCTACCGCTGGTGCTGACGCATACAATTCAATTGATCATGCAGAAATTGATGACCTCGAAAGAGGCGCATCTGAATATCAAGGCTGTCATCAACAGCCTGGAAGCACTGCGCGTGCTGGTGCAGGAGAACCAGTGCGCGACAATCCTGCCCTATTCATTCTGCCGTCGTGAATATCTCATGGGGCTGTTCAAGATCTATCGCATTCTTGATGACAGCATGAAGCGCAAACTGGTCATCGCGACAGCCCGGTCGCGGCAAAAGCCGCCGGCAGTCAAGCTTGTCTCAAGCCTATGTGCCGAGATTTTCGCTGACCTCGACACACAGGGAATGTTCAAGATCACATGAGCGCCAGCCGGTCGCGCGCGAGAAGCAACCGGCACGGCACAAACGAGAGGGAGTGATGCGCGAAAGCAGCAAAACAATCGCAAAACTGATGCTTCGTGTTATTGTCGAGAATGAGTGGGCGACCGCCAGCTGAATTGAACAGGCGCGACGTCGCCTGCACGGTAACAATTACGTTTGCCCTGCAGCTATATTTCGCATGAGACTTTTTCGCTCCGCTTGATGGGCATATAACTGTTTAACTACCGTTCTCGAAATGCGTTTTCTTTGACAGCGACAAGAGGTTTCAAGAGATAAGTTAGTATGCTCTTGCTTCCTGTGATGATCTCAACCTGCGCCTGCATACCAGGAATCACTGGCAACCGCCTTCCAAGAGATTCAAGACTGGAATGCGTTTCAATCCGCGCTAAAAAATAAAACGAATTTGTCTGCGCACGATCTTCAGTGGAAATGGCATCAGCACCAATCTGCGTCAAAACCCCTTCCATACTGCCAAAGATTGAATAATCATATGCTGTCAATTTTACTCGAGCCTTCATTCCAGGATTGATGAAACCTATATCCTGCGTCCGGATCTTCGCTTCAATGACCAGCTGATCATCAACAGGCACAATTTCTGCAATAGGCTCACCAGGCTTGATAACGCCGCCGATCGTTGTCACAAAAAGGCGATTGAGCACACCTTTAACAGGCGCACGCACCTCTGTACGATCAACCTTGTCAGTCAATGCAGGAAGACTTTTTTGCAAGGAACGTAATTCAACGATCAGCTTACCAAGTTCGGCAGCTGCTTCTGACCTAAACTGCTGCTGAACCTGAGTGCGTTTTGCAGCAATTTCTTCTATGCCTGCATCCAAACGCGGAATTGCAATACGGGCGGATTCCAAACGCCCCTCGAGCTCCGTGATTTTTCCTTGAAGCCGCAGTAATTCCAGTCTTGGCTCGAGCCCGCGCTCAACAAGACGCGAGACAATTTCAAGCTCCTTTTGGGCATTGCCAAGATTAGCACGCGCAGTCTCAAGTATGTTCCTCGTATCCTCGGATTCCTGACGCTTTTGCGCTATCTGGCTTTCGATAACGCTCAAATCTGCCTGGTGGCGGGCTTGCCGACCTAAAAACTCTGATGTTTCTTGAACAACAAACTCATTCCACTCTTGTTTGATATCATCATCAAAAACAGGCGTGACACCATCAAACTCTGCCCTTAAACGTGCTGCCTTCGCAGAAAAAGCTCCAACTTGTTGGCGCCTAGTATCACGATCAGCACCAAATTGTGTCGCAGACAGACTGAGTAAAAGGGCACCACTTTCAACAGTTTCGCCCTGCCTCACATTAATGGATTGAACAATACCGCCCTCTAGATTTTGGACAATCTGTAATCGCGCGGACGGAATAACACGCCCGTCAGCGCGCGTCAGATCCTCAACATGGGCAAAGGAGGCCCAGATCACCAATAGCAGGAATGTTGCGCCAATACTGTAGAGAAGTAATTGCGAAGATTGACTGGGATTCTTTACCCTTGACGCCAAAGCAATGGCAGGATGACCACCATCACCAATCACCTCAAAATTCATAATTGCGTGAACGAGGCGCGAAATAAAACCACGAACAAAAGTGAATTTCTCGCGCAGAATTTCAAATCTCATTGATTCACACCTGATTGCGAAAAACGACGCAATATCTCGTCTTTTGGGCCCTGTGCGGCCATTCTCCCATCTTGGAGGACAATAATACGATCAACCAAAGAAAAAAGTGATGCGCGATGTGTAACAACAATCAATGTTTTGTTTTGTACAATGCCATTCATCCGATTGATCAAGAGACGTTCAGTATTTATGTCAAACGCGCTTGTGGCTTCATCAAAAATTACGATCGACGGCTTGCCAACAAGGGCCCGAGCAATAGCAATAGCTTGTCGCTGCCCTCCTGATAAGCCTTCGCCCCTCTCCTTTAGCCTCAAACCATAACCCTCAGGATGATTGGCGATAAAATCATGAGCACAAGCTATGTGGGCGGCTTCTAGAATATCAGCATCTGAAGGATGCTCGGCACCAACAGCAATGTTTTCCTTGACGGTGCCTGAAAACAACCAGACATCTTGCATCACCGCACCTATACAGCTCCTGATCTCAGCCGCATCATATTGATTGAAATCAATTCCATCGATCAGGATACGCCCTTTGGTTGGCTTGTAGAGGCCAAGAATTAATTTGGTGATTGTCGATTTACCAGACCCAACTGGACCAACAAAGGCAACCCGTTCACCGGCATTAATCCGGAAGGAAATATCCTCCAAACCACCTTTTGTCTGACCTGGATAACAAAAAGAAACGTTCTGAAATTCTATAGCACCCTTGAGCAAGCCAAAATTAACATGAGCGTCGCGTTTTCCATTCTCACGCGGCATTAGCATGATTGATGAAAGGTTATGATAACTCGCCAACGATTGATTTAGACGCGTAAGCAATTGTGCGAGTTGCGCGAGCGGAGAAATAACGCGGCCAGCCAACATGGATGCTGCCACAATCGCACCTGTACCTATTTGTCCCGCTTGCACGAGAAAAAAACCGTATGTAACGACCCCAACCCAGACCACCTGCCCCGCCAGATTCGCAACATTGCCCGCAATCTGGCTTAGCATGCGCGTTTTAAGACCAATAACCGCCTGATGAGATACCGCTTCCTGCCAACGCCTCCGCATCAAGGCGCCCATACTGAGGGCCTTGATCGTTTCGAGACCTGCGAGGGTCTCAACCAGAATTGAGTTTTTGGTCTCAGCGTCTTCCTGGCTAGTCTTTACAAGCTTTTTCAAGGTTGGCTGCACCGCAATGCTTGCGAAAACGACCAATGGTGCAATTAACAAAGGTACAAACACCAAAGGACCTGCAACAGAATAGATAACAAATAAGAAAATAATCGAAAAAGGGATATCAATTAACACAGTCAATGTAGCAGATGTCAGAAAATCACGAAGCGACTCAAATTCTCTCATAACACTGATGGTCGATCCGATAGAACGGTTTCGAGCACTCATCTCAACATCAACCACACGCTCGAAAAGCGTATCGGCAATGATCATGTCGGCGCGCGCACCCGCAATATCAAGAAAATATGCCCGCAAGCTCCGAATGATAAAGTCACTTGCAAAGACGATAGAAATTCCAAAAAGCAGTGCAATTAATGTTTCCTGCGCACCATTTGGCATCACGCGATCATAGACGATCATCGAAAATATGGAGGCGGCCAAAGCAAATATATTTGTCAAAAGAGCTGCAATGCCGACCTGAATATAGGTAGTACGAGCGGAAAGAATTGGCCCCCAGAACCAATGACCGAGCCGACCCATAAGCTGCTCATTTTCATTTTCTAGACGGAGTGGCGGCCTCACTTCGACGACACTCGCTCCAATCCAATTTTTGAAATCCTCTAGATCCGCCGAAACAACGGTGTCGGAAAAGGTAGGGTTAAGGATCAAAATAGAACCTTCCCGATTGCGTTCACCGGTTAATATCATTGCTTGCCCATCATCACGGACAAGCAAAGCAGTTGTTGCAAAATCATCATCAAGAGAAAAATGCGCAGAACGAAATTCTGCTTGGATAGATTGACTTTCTAGTGCCTCAATGAACTCTTCAGCGGACCAAAAATCAGACTTTCTGGCAACAATTGACCGCAATGCAGCGCGGGACATTGGTCGGCCGAAACGACGAAGCACCCAAACCGCACAATGTTCGATCGGATCAATGTCAGTCACAAAAGAGCCTGACGAAAGTCGTTCAGAAACAATCATTATCTGACATTCCCTGGCAATACAGAGAGAAGCTCTTTTGGCAGGTAGGCTATGTCACCAATTTTGAATATGTGATCTAATTGAGACGAGAAAAAAAGAAGTCTGTATCGCGCTATCAAACGGTCAGCGAGCGTCTCAATAATTTCTTTACCCGCCAGATAAAGCTCTTCCTGTGTTTTGATTGTATCAAGCAAAGAGCCTCTATTGAATCGAAACTGCTCTTGGACTGCTTCCATAGACCGTACGGCGGCTATGGCCGACCGAACGCGAGCGGCTCGGAGGTCATCGCTGTTTTTAACCTCGGCCTTCGCTTGCGACAATCCTCTCTCAAACTGTCTGCGGACAAGGTCAAATTCAAAGGCAGCGCGTCCGGCTCGAAAGGCCGCCTGTTCACTGCGAGCTGTGTCAGCTCCACCAGTGTAAAAATCATAACGCATTGCCAAAATAGCAGTCGTGTCTGTGCCGGTCCTCCCGATTGAGATGCCATCCCACGAACGACGCGTATGGCTAACCTCAACATTGATCTTGGGTAAAATCTTTGCTCTTGATGCCTCTGCATCAAGTTCTGCAGCAAGACGAGCGGCCTCTCTAGATCGTGCAGGGGCATAGAGACGAACAAGATCAGCTAGAGGCTTGTTTGCTTTACTGACATCAGGATCGATTGGAGCAGGCAATATCTCAGGAGCATCGCGGCCAAAAACTTCTGCAAATTGTGCTTCTGCTGCCCGCAACTTGTTAGCGACGGATGTAACATTTGCTAAAGCTTCAACATAGCGTCCATCGGCACGTGTTACATCGGCATCAGAACCGCCACCGGCAATGGACCTCTCTGAAACCTGATCGCGAAGAGCTTTACGAGATGCAACATTCTGCTCAGCCAGCAGAAATTGCGAACGCGTACGAAGAATATCGATATAGGCGATAACAGCTCGCATGGTAAATTCAGAGCGAGCAGCTTCAAGTTCAGCCAAAGCCTGACGTTGACGAGCTAAACCTGCATCATAAGCATTTGAGGTAGCGCTAAAATCATAAATTAACTGACGAACGGTAAGGCCCAAAGACGGTGATCGGCTTTTTTGTACTCCAGCCTCACTTGTCGAGGATAATCCGAAGCTCCGATATCCTAAATCACCAACGCCGGATACTTGTGGCATAAAGCCTGAAAATATTTCACGGGCCGCTGATGATGAAAAATTAACATCAGTCACAGCGAGTTTAACCGACGGATGTGTCAATACAGCGCCACGAACAGCTTCTATGAATTGATCGTGGCCCTGTTTGGGCATTTTTGCTGATGCTTGGGAAGCAATTAAATTCACTGTTGCTGTGAGAGCATCTCCTGAAGCTGTACTTCCCGAGGCTTGAAAGGGGAAAAGAGGCGATGAAACAACCGCAAGCTTGTCACTTTTAAGCTTTGGGGGTGTTTTAGACCCAGTATCTGCTTCTTGCGCGTTGCCTTCGCTACAGGTCAAAACAAAGCTCGCAAGCAATATGCCGAGCCATGAGGTCGCCAGCAATACTCTAGTCTGAAGATGATATCGGAACTGCACGTTCGACTCCACTCAACACTCAGATATTCTATGAAGCAAAATAGTCATCCGGTGAATTGGAACCGCGCCGCCAGATCAATATCGTGAACACCTTGCAAGGTAATAGTGTCGCTTGCCCCTACATTAATGACAGTGTCGTTGCCTGAGGAGATAAAGGATACATCTCTAGACTGGATGCCAGCACCAAAACGGATTGCATCAAGTGAAGCCTCATAGATATTTGTGGCATCAAAATCAGTAATGATGTCAGAACCTGAGCCCATATTAAACACAAAAACGTCAGCCCCTGGCCCACCAATCAAGGTATCATTACCGGCCATGCCATTTAAAATGTCATTGCCTCCACCTCCATCAAGCACGTTTGAGTTGGCATCACCGACCAAGTAATCATAGTAGGTTGAGCCGCGCACAGATTTGACACCCGTAAAAGTATCCGTCCCAACAGATGAATCACCAACCGCTGTTCCACGGGTCAAGTCAACATCTACACCTGCTGTTGACCATGTATAAGAAATGCGCGTGTTGCCATTGCCAGTGATTGTGTCGTTCCCACTAAACCCCTCAAAGTCATTCATTGTCCCGAGCGGATTTGCGTTTAGGCTCGTCTTTCCGAAACCAATGGCATTGTAATTATCGTCAAGGATAGAGCCGATGATTGCGCGGATACCACGCAATGTATCTGTCCCTGTATAATCTGCATCACCCTGAACGATACCATCCGCCATATTGATGGTGAGACCTTGTGAAATGGCACCATCAACAAAGTAGGCTGCGTAATCGAACCCGCCGCCACCCTCAATCAAATCATTGCCAGCCATGCCCATAAAAAGTTCACTGCTTGGACTTGGATTATCGGAACCCACAAAATGGTCCGCATATTGGCTACCCATGAAATGATTCACATTCGTGAACTGAGCGATGTTTTTAAGCTGCGACGGATCAACATTCAGGGCCCAACCAGCTTTTACGTAACCACTTGGGAAGCCACTTGATCGATCAACAATGACTTCGATACCAAAACCCGGGGCATCAGCCTTCTTGCCTACGGAGTCGCAAGCAATCATTGTATTTCCATTGCCGTAGACAATATCGACGCTTGGAGAGGCAGCACCCGGTTGCCAGAGATCCCCTTGCTTGAACCAGAAGATGTTGGGACAAGGAAAATACGGATCAATATAATTACGCGCATCATAAGTATCGCTATGGTCGCTTCCGTAAATACCTTCAATTCCGAAAATTTTATCGACCTCTGAAGTTCCATTTATGGAAACGGTGCCTGCAACCAAATTGACACTTATTCCTGTGGTCTTATCTCCATAAGAAGCTGTGTCAATACCAATTGAAGAACTCAAAACAGGACTATAAATATCACCTGATGATGGACCCGGAGCAGACGTGTAGCTAGAAGATCCCATTGCTGTTTTGGTGAAGCTGGCTACGTCATTTCCAAATCGATCTTGGAGAACCCCCGAGACCTTATTTGCATCACTCAGATAATTGACCGCCACTGTTCCAGATAGCTTGCTCTCGAAAGTCAACACAACCGCGGGCCCGACAACCTGCACCTGCGTAATTCTCATTACATCAGCGCCACTATTTTTCGTGACTGTGAAAAGTGCTGGATCAATATTACGATCATCTAGAGCTTCATTAAACGTCAAGATAAGCTGCGTGCTGTCACTCGAAACAAAGGCATCATTACCTGTTGTAGCCAGTATCGGCGCAACTGTATCAATATAGCCACCCTTCGGGGTCAGCTTAAATGAAAATGACGCGATATCATTACCCTTCAAATCCTCAAGTCCGCCGGCAAGCGCACTAGAATTTGCGGTTGGTGCTGTATATCGAAGGAATGTATTTTCCCCCGCTCCTACCGCATAGGCCGAAGCACCTTTGTAAATAGTCACAATGACTGTGGATCCATAAACTTCAATATTTCCAATCGACAGACCACTAGCTTGGGATGTTGTTGAAACCGCAAAGCACGACTTCAGAGTGGAAAGATAGGAAGCAGTAGACTGAATGCTCTCATTGAATGTCAAAATGATTTTTGAACGATCCCCTGACAAGGCAGGCGCATCACCGCCTGAGATGTAATCTGAACCACCTCCACCGGTAAACGATTCAGAAAAGACAACTGGGTTCCCACCCGTCAGGAAGTCCGCTTGAGCACTACCAGACACGCCTTCAATGTTATAGAAAGTGTCGTAGCCGGATGTCCCCGTTGTCTGTCGTGAATAGCCACGATAACCATCCTCCCATTTGAAGCTATCGAAAAGGTTTACGTATACGCCGGCGTTTTCGTTCCAATAATTGACGCGATCCTGATCATCAAATCCGGACGCAGACGTTCGATCAAATAATTCATACCCATTCGTACGATCTGAATCACCCCCATAGAAAGTATCGTTACCAATACCGCCCAGAAAATAATCTGAACCACCGGCACCACCAGTAAAACGGTTCGAATCTAGGCCTGATAAATTACTGGCAACCGTAGTCGCTGAATATTGGGCAGAGATGATATCGCAATACAAGGTACCATCGATGTCTTTGATATTGGTAAACTGATCGGCACCGACAGTTGCAGCATCAGCAGAGTCAGTTGCCGTCCCATATGAAGTGCCGGATCCGCTACCTGAAAAGGATACATTAACTCCTGAATCGGCATTCAGGAACCAAAGGCGTGTGTAGATTGTGTTGGAAGTGGTGGAAGAATAATAATAGGCGCCATTCAAAACGTCGTTGCCGCCGCCGCCGCCAAGATACAGAACGGACGTGTTTCCTGTGCTGCCAAATTTATAAACTGTAGATGTACCAGGAACCAGATTGCTCAGATCAATGTCTATTCTATCGTCGAAGTCAGTACCGGTGAAATTTTCAAGGTTCAAAAGCCAATCGCTTCCTACTTCATCAGACCGGCTATTAATCAAACCGACAAGCATCATGGAAGTAGAGCTTGCTGAATTTGTATACGACTGCGAAAACCAACTTTGAAAAGAAGATGGAAGGTTTTCATAGACAAATTTTTGAGTCATGGCTTTGACTGTGATGTCGATGCCATGGGTCGTTGATGAACCTGTATTATAAGTAACAGAATCGGTGCCGCCTTTACCGTCAATATAATCGCTTCCACCGCGACCATCGAAAGCTTGCGATCCGCTGGAATTATCATAACCGATTAGAACGTCGGCGTAGTTTCCGCCCTTGATTCCGGATATGCCACCCAAAATAACGTCAGTTCCCTGGAGAGCATCATTATTTGGATCAAATGTAACACTACCAGACCCGTCTTGATTCAAGACAACATAGACGGGCGCCGCAGCATCGGTGTAATTTAGTCGTGTCTTGCCGCTGCCATAAATAATGTCATTGCCAGCACCGCCTTCAAATTCATCAAGGCCCTGCCCTTGTGATCGCGCATTCACACTTGATGAACCAAACCCTCGTGCATCATAAATATCGTCATACGAAGAGCCTGCAACAGACTCAATGCCCCGAAATGTATCTGTTCCGAAATTGACTGGATCGCCCGTAGCTATCCCTGCAGCCATTTGGATATAAGCCCCGAAATAGCCATCGAGCTTGCCGCTGAAAGGGTTTCCGGACAGCGCACTGGCCATCTGCAAGAGATTAACCTGCGCGGCTGTGAGCTTGATACCAAGAGATTCCAAACCTGCAGATTTGAAACTTAATACATCCCAGCCACCACGACCGTTGATAAAATCATTGCCACCTGCGCCTTGGAAGGTTTCACCGGCTCCTTGATCAAATTGCTCCTGTCCACCCAGAAGAATATCAGCAAAATTCGACCCTTTGACCGAACTCAGTCCAGAGAAAGTATCGATACCGATACCTTCACCGCCATAGATTTTCCCAGTGGTTGAGTTTACATCTCGGTTTGTGAGATCAACCGTCAAGCCTCGCGGTGCGTCAAAATAATCCACGGTCGTTGAACCATTGCCGATAATAGTGTCATCACCATTACCGGGGCGGAAATAATTGTTTGCACCTGTCGAGCCGGCATTAACGCTGCTGGAACCAAATCCACTTGCGTCATAAGTATCTGCAAATTGTGAACCCTGAATTTCTTCGACACTTCTGAGAGTATCACTTCCAATGCCTGCACCTGATACGGTGCCAGCAGCAAGATTGATTAAAACCCCACCTGTCGCATCGGTATAAACCGCTCGGTCCTTGCCGGATCCACCATTAATGACATCATCACCGGGACCACCTTGATATCTCTCAAGCGTGGTTTGGTAAATCAAAGTACCACCGGTAAATATGTCATCAAAACGTGAACCAATCACGCCTTCAATATGCGTCAGCTTATCCTGTTCATCACTGACCCGTGTACCATTTGCAGCTGGCTTTGCGATGTACTGCCACTGATTATCTTTACTAAAATCAATATTCACTGCGAAAGTTGAATCTGCATAGCTAACGTTATCAATATCACCGGCTGAGCCGGATATATATTTACTGTACCACGTTCCGCCGTCCATGACGTCATTGCCCGGACCGCCGATGAACATATCTTTGCCTGTACCTCCATAGAGAATGTCGTCACCAACACCACCATAGAGGACATCCGAACCAGCAAGCCCAGTGATTGTGTCGTTGCCCCCCTGCCCGTCAATCACATCATTACCGGTCGTTCCCGAAATTGTATCACTGCTTGCTGCGCCATCCACGTCTCGCACATTGGCAAGTTGTGCCTGAATAGTGGCAGAGAGATTACCGATAAAGCGCGTAATCGATGGACCGATTTGATCCATAGAGGCAATTTTCAGGTCTGCGATAAGTGAATTTACGGTCAACGAAATAGAGGCCAGTGATGCACCAAGTTCAGCGCCACCCTGCTGGAGTCCATCAATCGACTGATTAATGCTAACCAATGCATCTGAAAGTTGAGACTTAATCGTTGTATTCATGTTGATGCCAAGCATGGCGCTAGACTGGTTCAACACGGCGTCGATTGTTGACTTCGAAGTTAAAGCAAAATTCGAACCGAAATTTTTAACCATGGATACGGCCACAGCATAACCTGCAACTGCACCATCAAGGCTTGCACCAAATTTTACGAACTCTGTGGCCAGCACATTGATCGTGGACTGGATTTCAATCGCTGATTTAAAAACTGCCTTTGCGGTATCCGCTTCCGACGCATTCCCAGAAAGGAGACGACTCACGGGATCATAATTCAGAAGATCCAGACCCGCTGTCAATTTGAGAGCCGTTACGACTTGCGCATTGCATGTCGAAACACTTTCCGATGGATTAAGACCTTTAATCGCAGCCACAAGTGTTGTGAGAGGGGTGAGAACCGAAGCGCCAAGCGGGGCAACAAGCAAAGACGGGAATTCTTGCCCCGTTGAAATATCTGTGCCTCCCTTGAGAACAATATTTCCTGAAGAGCTCGAGAAAATGAATTCTCCAAGTGTGTCAGTTTTCGTCCATTTTTCATCAGGGCCGAGCTTTAGATCACCATTCTTGTCAGCAAAAACTATTGCTCCGGCTACATAGCCGTCAACCCCCGCCCCCTCAATCGCATTATTAAAGCTTATAAAGATGGATTGCCCGAACACATTGCCTGCAGAATCCGTGACTTCAATCTGAATTGGATATCCACCGTCACTAGTCTCAAAATCAATTTCGCCGTTAACAATAACATGACGCCCGTCATTCGATAGAGCAAATGCACCGTCCGCATCATCGATCAACTTGAACTTGAAATCGCTTTGATCGTCTCTGTCCACAAGATCAGGATCAATCGCAAACAGCTTACCCACAACCGTACCGACCAAAGCGCCTTCATCAACAAATGTATTGTTGAGAATAATCTCCGTCGGAGCCTCACTTGTTTGCAAAACCTCAACGGAGACACGTTGAATGGAAGTGGCATTCTTTGCGTCCGAAACAATAATCTCAACGTCATAAATATTGTTAAGATTACGATCCTTGATCATATCGGCGTCAGCGGGTGCTTTCAGAGATAGAAGCCCGGCCGAATCTATTGTAAAAAATCGGCTGTCTGGTCCACTCAGAGCGAAAGTCAGGTTTGCGCTATCCTGATCAAAAACACCTATCTTGCCAATTTCAGTCTTATTTTCGGCAATCTGATAGGAAGCCAGAGCTGTCGAAAACGATCCCATTACATCTGAACTAGCGACAAATCCCTTAATCTGAGGCCGATCATTGGCGTCTGTGACATCGAGTGTAAGATTGATAGTACGCGAAACACCATTCTGCGTGTTGATCACCGTGAGGCTGTAATGATTCAACTGTTCGATATCGAGTGGGTTTTCAAAATCCGGAGCTGATTTAAAAGCAATCTGACCATTTGACACGGTAAACAAATTCGAATCCTGGCCAGCAATCGAAAGTACAGGATTTGCAGCTTGAATTGTGCCCGCCGAAATCAAAAAGAGTTTTAGCGGCAAAGTTGTTGCGGCAATTGATGTGGCTACACTTTCAGAGAACGTGAAACTCAGGTTTTCAGTTGAGGATGCGACAGCGGAGTCTACCAGGAGAGTAGCCCCTGTTTTCACAAAATTTCCACTTGCATCCGACAGACATTTTGAAGCGGTGACGGAACCCAGATATTTGAAGAGGACGTCCCCTGCTCCGATTGCGCTCGACATATTCAGGACAAGGGATCCAGAACTCACGCTAACAGAGCTTATGCTAGCTTCTTGACCACCGACGCTCAGGACAAATGAGCTCTTATCGAGCAAATTATTGGCGACCAAGGACTCGCTGAAAGTAAGAACGACTTGTGTCTTACCAGGATCGATCGTAACAGCTGCGATCTCGGGGGACGAAGTATCGACTAAAATAGATGTATTGGCTACTAAACTATGCGTCAGATTAGCCATGTTTCCGGCTGCATCGACGATTATTCCAGACAAACTATTTGCCTTGACCGAAATGCCATCCATATCGGATTGGCCAGACTTGATGATATATTTGAAAGTGACAATATCCGAGAAACTAGTCTGCTCGTCAGAAAAATCAAAGCTGACAGGGACTTCACTTGACCCAATGATAAGTACCAGTCCTGGCTGATCGAGCAGTTTAACGGGCTCAGAGAAAACCACTTTAATGGTAACAACATCGCCGTCATTCAAACCACCAACCACTGATGTGTCGAGACTGATCGATTTCACGGTCGGCGTAACTGCGTCACTCTGAAATTCTCTTTGAATAGCTGGTGCGAGAGAAATGTCGGTTAATTGGGAAATCATAGAATTTGCAGTTGCAAGTTTCGCGATCTGCGAAACGTTCAACGCAGATGTATAATTTCCAATATCAGTTGCAGAGCTAAAACTGATTTTGTTTTGGCTTGACTGATTGATCACTCCGACAATTTTTGTAATTACTGCATCCACTGACGATGGAGCTTCTTTTTTGACTGCATCGATAAAATTTGCAAATTGGATCGCTGATTGCGCGACATTTTTCGCAGCAAGTTTTTCAAAACCATTTGCCGAACTATCTGCAAGAACCTTCAATGGATCGAAGTTACTCAAAGACAGATCCGTCGGAAGGTTCAAGGCTGCGGCCACATCTATCTCAGCCTGCGCAACTATTGCGGCATGAATGGCATTCGCTTGACCAGCCATGCGCAGATCCGTCAATGCAGCCACCAGGGTCGTCAAAGGTGTTACAACGCTCGATCCAGCTACGGCTTTGAATGTTCCCGTAAAATCGAGCTGCGTGGAAATATCCTTTCCACCATATGCAATCAGCGAATAGCCGGATACATCTGAGGAAAATGTATATTTTCCGTTGCTGTCGGTGACTGCGAGTGGTTCGGATGCGTCTTTGATTCCGTTTTTATTAATATCAGCAAACACGGTCGCGCCGCTGATATACCCGTCGATCACATAACCGGAACTTGCAACAGGGGCGGTGATTCCAAAAGGCAGAGACAATGACACGCCGGCGCCGGAATCCGAGCCATATGTATAGCTCCCGGAGGAGACGCTAATGGAAGCAGTGCCGTTCGTCACACCAATGGTTGGGATAAATTGAGCCGTATATGTTTTTCCATTCTGGGATTGCACCCATGAGGTCAAGCTACCACCGGTAACAATCACATCATCTGCGGGAATAAAACCGGTGGGTGGGAGAGCAAATTGGAAAGTAATTTCGGCAGTTTCGCCAACAGATAGAGCATTCTTGCTGCTGGTAACTGTAAGCAGCGAATAATCAACGGATAAGCTCGGATTTCCAGATATCGTTGTAGCTGTATTGCCGGCCGCATCGGTCAGCTTCACTTTGACCGTTCCACCGGCTGCAATCGCACTTTGCAGGCTCGCGGCGCTCGTTGCGCCGATATCAAAGTTAACGCTCGTATCACTTGCCGCAATCACATTGTCCGTTGCGATCACGGTTGCTCCCAAAAGAAGCTCTGCTTTGCCACCCGTTGCTACGCCAGCTGCAATAGTAGCCGAAGCGGTGAGGTTGGTATTTGATCCGTTGAGCGTGTTTGAAACAACAATGCCGCCAACTGGCGTCAGAACGATCGAAGTTGCTGCTGATGGCGCAAGGGTATCAGTCGTCAGGGTCAAATCTGTGGAAACAGCAGATGTGTTTCCAGCGATATCTGTTTGCTGCGTTCGAAGATGATGCAGTCCTTCGGTTGTAATCGTCAGATCAGTTGAGAAGACGCCATAGGCAGATGCGCCGACTTCAATGTTTGAAGCCAGCGTCTCACCACTATCCAAAATGCCATTGTTATTCTTGTCGTCAAAAATAGTGACTTTAGCACCATTCTCGCCTCTGCCCGAGATCGTAATGCCTGCCGTCTTAGACGTGATGCGCTCACCGGCGAAAATCCCAGTCAGATCTGCGCTGTCGATCGTAACACCCGAG
>CANGFE010000005.1 GCA_947453155.1 Beijerinckiaceae bacterium
AAGCGCCGCCGACGAGGATGCGCACGGTCTTGCCTTTGAAAGCCGCCTCTTCTTGTGCGGTGGCAGGCACAATGGCCAAAAGGCCCAAAGCTGCCGCGAGTGTCGCGATTTTTCCCCGCATCATCCCCTCCCCTATGGCGCGCATTCTGTGCGGCGCCGTTTGTTTCTCAGTCTAGAAATCCATTGGCCTGTCGTAAGACCGAATTCGCATCTTTCGCATCCTGCCCGCGCCAAGCCACGATCTGATCGGGACGGATGAGGGCGAGCGGGGCTTCATAAAGCTCGAACAGCCCTGCGTGATCGGGGCGTACGATCTTCAGATCCAGCGCAAGCGCCTTGGCTGCCTCTTCAAATGGCGTGGTGTCCACCTCGCCTTGCGTGACGAGCAAGGTCCATTCGAAACCGAAGAGATCATAGAGCGAGGTCTGCTCGTCAATCCACACATGCGGCGGGCGACCACCCGGACAGGCGCTCGGCACATATTCATTGGGTCTGTCGAGTGGCGGCGTGCTGCCATCGCCCACAACAATCGGCGAACCATCATAGCGCCCGCCAAAAGTCACGCCCGGAATGTTGAATTCGCGGCGTGCATGCGCGTTGAAATATTCGCCTGCAACGGCGCGTGCCTTGTCGCCTTCGCTGCTGGCCTGTTCAAGCTCGGGCGGCGCAGAAATCAGGCCCAAAGAATCTGCAAAGCTCTTTGCATAGGCCGTGTTGCGCCGCGCCAAGGGCTGACGCTCTTGTGCATAGGTCTCGAGAAGTTTCGGGCCGCCTTTACCCTTCAAGACAGAGGCGAGTTTCCAGCCCAGATTAACGGCATCTTCAATCGCTGTGTTGTAGCCAAGTCCGCCAGCCGGTGTGAAGAGATGCGCCGCATCGCCCCCGATAAAGACGCGGCCCTTTTGAAAACCATTGGCAACAAGCGCGTGACCGGCAGTCCAGAAACCGCGCGCCAGCAATTCGACCGGCATGTCAGCGCCAGCGGCGCGCAAGAACATGGCTTTGGCCATGTCATCGGTGATGGCGTCTTCGTCTTCTCCGCTACGCAACTGCGTATGAAAGGCGAATTCACCCTTGCCATCGACAGCCGCCATAAAGGTGCGCCGATCATCATTGAAGGTCACATACATCCAAGCGGGGGCATGGGGCACGACTTTATAAAAATCCGGCGCGCGCAAATAGACGGCGCACATGCGCCCGCCCATAAAATCGCGCTGCACGCCCGTCTCACCGCCGAGACTGAAGCCCAAAGCCTCGCGCGTTTTGGAACGCGGCCCGTCAGCGCCCACCAGATAGGCGGCGCGTACAGTTTTGCGCTCACTGCCATCAGCTTTTTCGATAATGCCTGTCACGCCATCGGCATCTTGCGTGAAAGACGCCAGCCGCCAGCCATAATTCACCGATATGCCGGGCAAGGCTTCGGCGTGACGGCGCAACACCGTCTCGACGAATTTTTGCGAGACACGGTGCGGCAATTCCGCCGCGCTCCACGAGCCAGACATGCGCTTGATGACATCTGTGGCTTGCTTGGCAGAGGGCAGAGAAAAACGCGCCAGCTCATAGGCTGCATAGCGGGTGAAATAGGCAATGTCGGTTGGATATTCGCCCGGCAGGCCTTGCGCTCGCACATCGCGCGCAATGCCCAAGCGACGATAATGCTCCATCGTGCGGGCTTGGGTCGCATTGGCTTGCGGGTTGAAAGCGGTCGAGGACTTTTCATCCACCAGCACGGCAGAAATACCGCGCCGGCCCAGCTCATTGGCGAGCATGAGTCCGCACGGGCCCCCGCCCGCGATCAAAACATCCGCTTCAACCGGAATGACCATTAGTAAGGCTTCACTGTGCCTTCGATGGTGGTGCGCAGCATAAGGCGGCGCTGGTCGGCCGGGAAATCGGTCCGCGCATGCGACGAGCAGCGATTATCCCATAGCAGAAGATCACCCACGCTCCAGACATGCTCGTAAACAAACTCCGGCTTTTCAGCGTGATCGAAGACGGCGTCCAGCATGGGCTGCGATTCCTCTTCGCTCATGCCTTCAATGCCTGTTGTCATCAGGCGATTGACATAGATAGCCTTGCGCTTGGTCTCTTCATGCGTGCGGAACAAGGGGTGTTTGCTCTCGCCAAAAGCTTCCGTGCCATGGCCGTCGCCCTTTTTGGTCGAGCCATAATTGTAAAGATGCAGAGCCGTCTTGCCCTCTAACTTGTCGCGCAAAGCGGGATCAAGCGTGTCATAGGCGGCATAGCCTGATGCAAACAGCGTATTGCCGCCATGAGTCGGAATTTCGACCGAATAGAGGAAAGTGCCGTTATGGGGGATCGGCGCATGGATCATGTCATGATGAAACATCATCTCGCCATCGGGCAGCGCGCCAATCGGCTCGCCATTCTCGCGGATATTCGAGATCAGCATGATATTGGGCAGCAGACGATTGAACCCCGGCGGGAAGAATTTTGGAGGGCGACGCAGCGCGCCAATCTCGCCGAAATAGGATGAGACGCGCAGCAGATCTTCCTGCTCGAGTTTCTGGTCAGGGAAAACGATCACAAGATGGTCGAGCCAAGCCTTGTAGATGGCCTTTTGCGTGGCCTCATCGAGCGGCTGGCGCAGATCGACGCCCCGCAATTCGGCGCCAATGTGTTTGGTGAGCGGTCTAATTTCGAGACCCATTCTTCCCTCCCCGGAAGTGTTGGGGGCTGTTGCCCCTCTTCGTGCCGGGAGGTTACAGGCGCCCCCGCCCCAGCGCAACCGCCCCTGCTTGACCGGGGCGGCGTGCTCGCGCACATTCCCCTGCATAATCAATCCGAGCCGGGATACCGGCCGGCCGCGACCCGCGCGGCAGGGAGGCGACATGTCCAAGCCCAATGTCCTCATCTACGCACCGCGCGAAGAACCCAAAGACATTCTCGACCGGCTGACGTCAGCGGGAGTCGACATTTCCTATGGCGAAAAGGCGTGGCAAATGCCGCGCACAGATTTCGAAGCCGATTTCGCCGCCGCCACGCGCGACAAGGTCGCGCTGATGGGCACATCGATCCGCCACACGCCCATCACCCGCGCTGTCATGGCCGAGGCCCAGCGCCTGCGCGTGATTGCCAAATATACAGTCGGTGTCGACGACATTGATACGGATGCCGCGACCGATCTGGGCATTATGGTCTGTCACGCCCCCACCGAATCCAATTGTTTTGGGGTGGCCGAGACCACCATGGCCATGATGCTCGCCATGCTGAAGCGCGTCGTGCAACGCGACCGCGAAGTGCGCGAAGGCAAATGGCGCGAGCCGCATATGGCCACCACCTTTCTGGGTGCGCGCGAAGATGGCTATTCCGGCATTACCATCGGCCTTGTGGGCTTGGGGCGCATTGCCACCCGCGTCTCGCAATTGCTGGCGCCTTGGCGCGTCAAGGTGATCGCTTATGATCCTTATGCGGAACCCTCGCGCTTTCAACTCACCGGCGTAAAGCGCGTTGATTATGAAACGCTGCTGCGGGAATCCGATGTGGTCTCCTTCCATGTCGTGCTGACCAAAGAGACGCGCTTCATGCTGCGCGAAGAACAGATCAAGCTGATGAAGCCTTCGGCCATCATCATCAATACGGCGCGCGGCAAGGTGATTGACGAGGCGGCTGTTGCCAAAGCCATTGCGGAAGGCCGCCTGCGCGGCGCCGCCATTGACGCTTTTGAAGAAGAGCCGCTCGGCATGGATTCACCTCTACGCCAGCTCGGCGACAAGGTGCTGATGTCGCCCCACTCGGCCTCCTTCAATGAAGGTGGCGAATTGGCCCCAGGCATCCAATGGGCGCTGCGCTCTGTGCTTTCAGCACTGCGCGGTGAAGTGCCCGACAATGTTTACAACAAAGAAGTCATTCCGCGCTGGCGTGAAAAATTCGGCGGCGCAAGCCTGATTGGCTAAACACAAGGCGCCGAGAAACAGGCGCGTCACAAGAAAGAGCAAAGTGATATGAGCAATCCGGAATTTGATTACATTATCGTCGGCGCAGGTTCAGCGGGCTGCGTTCTGGCCAATCGCCTGTCGGCCGATGGTGCAAGCGTGCTGCTTCTGGAAGCCGGCGGGCGCGATCTCAATCCGCTCATTCACATTCCGCTCGGCATGGGCAAGATGCACGAATATCACATGCATGATTGGGGCTTTGAGACAGAGCCGGAAGCCAATCTGAATGGTCGGCGCATTGAAGCGGCGCGCGGCAAAGTTTTGGGTGGCTCTTCCTCCATCAATGTCATGGCCTATACGCGCGGCAACCGCGGTGATTATGACCGCTGGTCCAAGAATGGCGCGAATGGCTGGAGCTACAAGGAAATCCTGCCCTATTTCAAACGCGCCGAAAGCTGGGAAGGTGGCGAGAACACATGGCGCGGTGGCGATGGCCCGCTCGGCACAGAATTCGCCAAGACCGATGACCCGCTTTACGACGCCTGGTGCGACTCTGCGCGCGCTTGCCAGTTTCCAGTGACGGATGATTACAACGGCGAACAAGGCGAAGGTTTTGGCCGTTCGCAATATACGATCCGCAATGGTCGCCGCTCATCCACGTCAAATGCTTATCTGAAGCCCGTCCGCAACCGCCGCAATCTGAAGGTCGAGACGCACGCCTATGCGCGCAAGGTCATCATGCAAGGCAAAGTCGCGCGCGGCGTGGAATATGAACATCACGGCATGATCATCCAGGCCCATGCGGCGCGTGAAGTGATTGTGGCTGCTGGTACGTTCAAATCGCCCCAGCTTTTGATGCTCTCGGGCATTGGGCCTGCTGATCATCTGCGCGACAAGGGCATTTCGGTTGTCGAAAATCTGGCTGTCGGAAAAAATCTGCAGGACCATCTCGCCTGCCTGATCATGTGGAACCGCGCCAATAGCGTGTCGCCTTTCCGAAATCATATGCGCTTTGACCGCATGGCTCTGTCCATGTTGCAGGCCTATTTCTTCGGCACGGGTCCAGGCACTGTCGTGCCCGGCGGCTTGCATGCTTTCGTGAAAACCAATCCGTCACTCGATGTGCCGGATATTGAATTCATGTTCCGTGGTCTCCCGACCCATGCACATTTGTGGTTCCCCATGCTGCGTCCGGCCTATCAGGACGGCTATGGCATCCGCCCGACACTCTTGCATCCCAAGAGCCGTGGCGAAGTGCTGCTGGGTTCAAATGATCCCAATGAAGCAATGCGCATCCATTATAATTTCTTCACCGATCCGGATGATTTGCCGACGCTGCGCAATGGTTTCAAACGTGCGCGTGAAGTGGGCTATGCCGAACCGCTGGCGAAATTCCGTGGCGAGGAACGCACACCCGGCGAGAAGGTGAAGACGGATGCGGAAATCGACGCTTACATCAAGCGCGCGGCTGTGACGGCGCATCATCCGGCAGGCACCTGCAAAATGGGCACGGATGAGCAAGCTGTGCTGGATCCGAATCTGCGCGTGCGCGGTATCGACAATCTGCGCGTGGTGGATGCCTCCGCCATGCCCGATATGGTCGGCGCCCATATCAATGCCTGCGTGATCATGATGGCTGAAAAAGCCGCTGACATGATTTTGGGCAAGCCTGCTGCACCGGCGATTCAAAACGCCTGAACATGATCAGCTCGCGACAGGTCCTGTCGCGAGCGCTTCATTGACCCGCTGCAAAAGCACAGAGGAGCTGAAGGGTTTTCCCAAAAGCCCATCACCCTCTTGCAGGTCAATATCCCCTCCCTGCGCATAACCAGTCATGAAGATCACGCGAAGACCTTCGCGCTTCTCGCGCGCGCGCATGGCAAGATCGCGCCCGCTGACGCCCTCTGGCAAACCAATATCTGTGACCAGAATTTGCAAGCTGGGATTATCTTCAATCAGCCGAAGCCCCTCGCGCGCATTGGCAGCCGACAAAACCATATAGCCGGCATCGCGCAGCGTATCTGTCACCAAGCGGCGCACTTCCACTTCATCTTCGACCACCAGGATGACACCCGATTGCTGCCTTGTGTCATCAGCCTCCTGATCCGGCGCGAGCGTGCCAGCTGCCTCGCCAACAACCCGCGGCAGAAACAGGCGCACAATCGTGCCTTGGCCCAATGTGCTCTCAACCGATACATGCCCACCCGATTGGCGCAGAAATCCATAGACCATGCTCAACCCCAAGCCTGTGCCTTGGCCAATAGGTTTGGTCGTGAAAAAGGGTTCAAAGATTTTATCGACCATGTCGGGCGGTATGCCGGAGCCCGTGTCTTCCAAACTGATGCGGACATAATCACCCGCCTCAATCGGCACGCCACCGCCATTTGTGGTGGCAGACAAAGTGACATTTACGGTGCGCAGTGTCATGCGACCGCCCTCTTGCATCGCGTCCCGTGCGTTGGAGGTCAGATTCAAAATCGCATTTTCCAGCTGATTGGGATCCACAGCCACGAGCCACAAATCATTGGCAAAGATCGTCTCAACAATGATTTCATTGCCTGCCGTTTGGCGCACCAATTCCGACATATCCATGATGAGCTGATTGACATCGACAATCTTCATTTGCAGCGGCTGCTGGCGCGAAAAGGCCAAAAGGCGGTGGGTGAGATTGGCAGCGCGATCAATGGCAAATTGCATGGCATCTATATCGCGCAAAGTCGGCGGCTCATTTCGCTCGGCTGATTTATGGATACGAGACAACCTGCCCAACATGACTTGCAAGAGGTTGTTGAAATCATGCGCCACGCCACCGGTGAGCCGCCCGATTGCCTCCATCTTATTGGCTTGCCGCAAAGCCTCTTCGGCAAAGACACGTCGCCTGGCTTCTTTTTGCAATTCATCAAGCGTGATCGCCTGACGCTTCGCCTGGCTGATCGCAGCAAGTGCAATGATGAAGAGAGCCAAAGTTGCAGGAAGGCCGAACCACAAATGCGCTGCGAGCCCTTCCATCCAAATCATCCGAACCTTTGACATTTCCACAGCGGCCGAAACATAGATCGGCAGATTGGGCAGCGAGCGATAAACAATCATGCGCTCAACTTGATCATTGGGCACAATATCAACAAAGGCACCGCTGATGGGCTCCTTCTGAATCGCCCGCCAGAAGGGAGAATTTTCTGGCAAGCGCAAAGGCATATTCACGCTCGGCACGCGCGCGAGAATAGCTCCATCACCACGGACGAGCGAGACGGCCGAGAGCCGGTCTGTGAGCATGGACAGATAAAATGGCTCAAAGGAGCGCGGATCTCCGGTGAGCATAATGACACCACGGAAGCGATTGTCGCCGTCCTGTCGGCGATAGCTGACTTTGAAATATTGCGTGGGCCGCGCATCATCCAGCGCGCGGCCTGAAATAAAGACTTTGCTGCCGGGCTCGCGTTGCTTCTGGAAAAAATCTTCGCTTCCGAAATCTCTTCCGCGTGGCGCCGGTGTAGCCCCGCTGGTGACGAGCGGATGGCCGACAGCATCAATCACCCAAATATCTTCCACCTCAGGTAAGACGCTTGAGAGACGATCCAAACGTGCGCTGAGTTGCGCATCCTGCGCGATGATTTCTTCGTCAGAGAGTTCGAGCGTAGCCTCTTCCACCTGCTTGGCCGCCAGATCGAAACTGGCAAAGACGCGTGTGGCATGCTGAAGCGCCAGATTGACCTGCCCCTCCAAATGGTCGCGCGTGAGCCGCACTTGCGTGCGCCAGGACATCCAACCTGCGGCGAGTAAAATGATCAACGGCAAAACAAGCGAAAGGATTGCGATCAAACGCGGCAAATAAATTTCTTGCCGCAAAGAGACATGTTCGACTGCTTCGATCTGATGAACAGACTCCATCGGCAGCCCACCTTCATCCACGCGCAACAACAAAGCCTAGCGCCGTGCGTGAGGCAGAATCAACAGACAGAAAGGGCTGGAACGTGGCCAAGCTTATAAAAACTTCGGACTTGCAGAAAGTTTTCAGGGCCCGATAATCGCTGTCTGCTCAAGCTGAAGCATGAAAAGGCAAAGTTCTATGATCGATCTTCATTATTGGCCGACGCCCAATGGGCACAAGATCACCATTTTTCTCGAAGAAAGCGGCCTCGCTTACAAACTGTTTCCGGTCAACATCGGCAAAGGTGAGCAGTTCAGACCAGAGTTTTTGAAGATCGGCCCCAACAATCGCATGCCCGCCATTGTCGATCATCAGCCAGCTGATGCGGGCGCGCCTGTGTCGGTTTTTGAATCAGGCGCCATCCTGCTCTATCTCGCCGAAAAGACCGGTAAGTTTATCTCCTCCGATTTGCGTGCACGTGTGCGCACATTGGAATGGTTGTTCTGGCAGATGGGTGGCCTTGGCCCCATGGCCGGACAAAACCACCACTTCTCGCAATATGCGCCGGAGAAAGTGCCCTATGCGATTGATCGCTATGTGAAGGAGACGAACCGTCTCTATGGCGTTCTGGATCGTCAATTAGCGCAGCATGAATTTGTGGCTGGCGAATATTCCATCGCTGATATGGCCTGCTATCCTTGGGTCGTGCCGCATGAACGCCAAGGTCAGAATTTGGACGATTTCCCGCATGTGAAGCGCTGGTTCCATGCGCTGGCCGCGCGCCCCGCCGTCATCCGCGCTTATGAAAAAGGCGAAGGCCTGCGCAAGGAAGCGACGATGACAGAAGAAGAAAAGAAAGTGCTCTTCGGTCAAACCGCGCAGAACACACAGCGCTAAGCTTGCAAGGGCGCGCGATTCAGCGCGCGCCCATAAGGGCCTGAAGCTCTTGTGCGCTCATGGGTTGAGCGAACAGAAAACCCTGCATCTGGTCGCTGCCAAGATCGGACAGGAAATCCCGCTCAGCCTGCGTTTCAATCCCTTCCGCTGTAACGCCGAGACCTGATTTCTGCGCGGCCGCGATCAGGGTTCGCAAACGCGCCGCACCTTCGGCCTCTGCATATTTCCCAACAAGTTCGCGACCGATTTTCACGCGATCCAGAGGCAGCTGGGCCATAAGCTCCATCGTGGCGCCGCCCGAGCCCAGATCATCAAGCGAAACAAGAACACCGCGCGCGCGCAATGTCTTCAACTCGGCAATCGCATGGTTGATATCCGGGAAAGCAGCCGTTTCCGTCACTTCAATTTCAAGCCGGTTGAGCGGGAGGCCAGCCACGCGGGCGATTTCGCAGATAAAATCTGCCAGATTTGGCCGGGCAAATTGCTTCTGCGAGACATTCACGGCCACACGGAGGTCGGGCCAAGCAGCGGCCTCGCGACAAGCCATCTGCAAAATATAGGTCCCGATGGGATCGATGAGGCCATTCTCTTCGGCAAAGCGCACGAATTCTGATGGCTGCACAATGCCAACGCCTGGCCGCTGCCAGCGCAACAGCGCTTCCGCCGCGACAATACGGCCATCAGCCACCGAAATCTGTGGCTGATACAGCGCAAAAAACTCGCTGTTGCTGATCGCCGCCGGCAAGGCGTTATGCATGGACTTCCCTCGCCCCTGCCGAAGACACGCTGCGACAGGCCCGTCACCTTTCTAAGCCGGATTTGAAAAATCGGAAGTGAAACTGTGCAAGATCGGGCTGAAATTGTCAGGAAAGTCGTTCGATAGGTGACAATTAGCCGTTAACAGCCTTTGGCTTAGCCGTAAGGCGCCCCCCTAAAATGAAAGTGCCCGCCTCACGAAGAGGCGGGCCAGTCAAGGGAGGAGTAGCCCTGGGGAGCGACGCCCCTCTGGGGGACGGGCGTCGCAGGCTATCCCGCAAAGGAATACGTAGATGATTTTTTCCGGATCACCAGAGGGGACCGGCCGAGTTCAAGAAAATGTGCATGATTTGGCCGCACAGCGGGACGAATTAGGGACTTTTACGCCCATTTTGAGCATAAAATCCACCCTTGGACGCATAAAATCGGCGGTTTACTGGCTCAGAACCGTTCATCAGGCCCGACGATTCGAGCCTGCACGATGCTCAAGATTTGGACTTTCAGGAGCCGTAGGAAGCATATAGATAATTATTCTCTTTTCCGCGTGAATTTGAGAAAAATACACTTGTAAATGTGAATTGTTCCGGCCCATGCAACGGTTTAGTTCTCTTTTCTCAAAACAAACCGGCCCCATTGCCAGGCCCGGAGGAGGCCTTATGACCGCCGCCAAACGCCCACCCCTGCCCGTGATCCTGCTGGCCAATGATCTGCTGGATGGCGAGGTCGTGTTCTGGACGGGCCGCGTCTGGTCGGACCGCCCCCAAGAGGCTTTGATCGCTCGTGACGAGGCAGGTGCCGCTCTGCTGGAAGCTGCCGCTGCCGAAGCGCTCGCGCAGAACAAAGTGGTCGATGCTTATCTGGTCGACGTTGCGCTGGATGGCGAAGGCCGCGCCGTGCCCCGCCACTATCGCGAAAAGATCAAGACCGAGGGCCCGAGCGTGCGCCGTGATCTGGGCAAGCAGGCGGGCCAATCCAACCTCGTGCCGACGGGACATTGATTCATGTATCGTTATGACGAATTCGATGCCCGTTTCGTGCGTGAGCGTGTGGCGCAATTCCGCGATCAAGTCGCGCGCCGTCTTGATGGCTCGCTCACGGAAGATGAATTCAAGCCGCTGCGTCTGAAGAACGGCGTCTATCTGCAATTGCATGCCTATATGCTGCGCATCGCCATTCCCTATGGCACGCTCTCGGCGCGCCAATTGCGCCAACTGGCTTTGATTGGCGAGAAATATGATCGCGGCTATGGGCATTTCACCACCCGCACCAATATGCAGTTCAACTGGCCGCGCTTGCGCGATGTGCCGGAGATCCTCGACCTGCTCGCCGATGTCGAAATGCATTGCATCCAGACATCGGGCAATTGCATCCGCAATGTGACGGCAGATCATTTTGCCGGGGTTGCGGCTGACGAAGTGGAAGATCCGCGCCCGACCGCCGAACTCATCCGGCAATGGTCGAGTTTGCATCCGGAATTCGATTATCTGCCGCGCAAGTTCAAAATTGCCGTCACAGGCTCGCCGCAAGATCGTGCTGTCACCAAGGCTCATGACATTGGCCTGCGCATTTTGCGCAACGCCAAGGGTGAGATTGGCTATGAGGTCATGGTGGGTGGCGGCCTTGGCCGTACGCCGATGATTGCCAAGACGATCCGCGCGTTTTTGCCGAAGGCTGAATTGCTCGCCTATCTCGAAGCTGTGCTGCGCGTCTATAATCTCGAAGGACGACGCGACAATAAATACAAGGCGCGCGTGAAAATTCTCGTCCATGAAATTGGCGCAGAAAAATTCACGCAGCTCGTTGAAGACGAATATGCGCGGCTCGATGGCCCCTCCATTGTCGCAGATCCGCAAGAGGTCGCGCGCATTGCTGCTTATTTCGCCCCGCCCGCTTATGAGAAACTGCCGCTGCGCTCGACGGGCTTTGACGCGGCCAAGACCCAGAACCGCGCTTTTGCGACATGGGCCTCGGTCAATCTCTTCCCGCATAAACTGACGGGCTATGCCGCCGCGACCATTTCGCTGAAAAACATTGGCGAAGCGCCCGGCGATGTGACGTCAGCCCAAATGCGCGTGCTGGCTGATTTGGCTGAAAAATATTCCTTCGACGAGCTGCGCATCACGCATGCGCAAAATGTCGTTCTGCCGCATGTGAAACAGGATGATCTTTTCGCGGTCTGGCAAGCCTTGGTGGCTGCTGATCTGGCAAGCGCCAATGCGGGGCTGATCACCGATATTATCGCCTGCCCCGGCCTTGATTATTGCTCGCTCGCCACCGCGCGCTCCATTCCCATTGCGCAAGCTTTGGCGCAGCGTTTTGCTGATCAGGAACGCCAGATCGAGATTGGTGAGCTGAACATTAAAATCTCTGGCTGCATCAATGCCTGCGCGCATCACCATGTCGGCCATATTGGTATTCTTGGCCTCGAAAAGAGCGGCAAGGAAAGCTACCAGATCACTCTGGGCGGCGATGCCACGCTCAATGCCGCCATTGGCGAGCGCCTCGGCCCCGGCCTTGATGCAGAAGATGTGCCCGATACGATTGAACGCATCGTTGAGGTCTATCTACAACATCGCAAAGCGGGCGAGCCTTTCATCGATGCGGTGCGCCGCCTTGGTCTCGAACCGTTCAAAGCCGTTGTGCAGGAGACGCTCCATGCCCCTGCTTGATCGAAACGGCGCCAAGAAAGACGTCTGGATCATTTCGGACGATGGCTCGGCAGATGCAGACCACATCCTCGTCTCAGTCGCGCATCTCAAGCAAGCGCTGTCCGGCAACGGTCGTGGTCGACGCATCGGTGTGGCCATTGCCAATACGGTGAAGCTCGCCGAACTCGAGCCACATCTTTCCGAGATCGACCTCGTCTCCATCGCTTTTCCCTCTCATGGCGATGGGCGTGGTTTTTCCATTGCCAAGCAATTGCGCCATGCGGGCTTCAAAGGAACTTTGCGCGCGTCAGGTCCGCTGATTGCGGATCAATTTGCTTTTGCTCTGGCTTGCGGATTTGACGAGATTGAAGTGTCGAGCGCTCATGCTGCGCGCCAGCCCATTGAACAATGGCTCAAAGCAGCATCCTCGATTTCGCAGACCTATCAGCGCGGTTTTGGCGCACATAATATTTTGGATGCGCGCCGCGCGGCTCGCGCAACCGGGAAGTGATGCGGGATGGATTCAATTGATCGCAAAATCCTCACCGCCTTGCAGGCTGACGCGACGATTTCCATCGCCGAATTGGCCGATAAAGTGGGCCTGTCGCAGACGCCCTGCTGGAAGCGCATCCAGCGCTTGGAGCAGCAAGGCGTTATTCTGGGGCGCGTCGCCCTCGTCTCGCCAGAAAAAATCGGGTTGGGCCTGACGGTCTTTGTCGAGGTGCAAATCCCTGACCATTCGGTGCATTGGCTCGACCGCTTTGCGCGCGCCATTACTGCCATGCCGGAAGTGATCGAATTTTACCGCATGGCTGGGGATGTCGATTATCTCTTGCGCGTGGTCGTGGCCGATATGGCCGATTATGATCGCTTCTATAAAAAGCTGATCGAAGAGTTCCAGCTCAAAAACGTCACCTCGCGCTTTGCCATGGAGCGGATCAAATCCACCACGGCCTACCGGGTGCCCGAGCCTAGCGCGTGATTTTTTCTCAAAACTGAGGCAGGATTGGTTCCGAGGGCGCCTCAAGCGCCCCATGGGAGGATTCTGATGAAAATCACGCATTCGCTGGTGCTGGGGCTTGGCCTCGCGCTGCTCGCGCAAGGGGCTCAGGCACAAGACCGCATGAAGGTCGCCATCGGCCAACGCGGTGTCTATGAAAATTCCATCTCGGAACTCGGCCAAGACAAGGGCTTCTTCAAGAAGCATGGGCTTGTGCTGGAGCTTCTCTACACGCAGGGCTCGGGCGAGACGCAGCAGGCTGTCATCTCCGGCTCGGTCGATGTGGGCATTGGTGTGGGCACACATTCGGTAATGGGCGCTTTCCAGAAAGGCGCACCGATCCGCGCCATCGGCTCGACCATCACGGGCGCTTATGAATTCTGGTATGTGCGCGCTGATTCACCGATCAAGACTTTTAAGGACGCCGCCGACAAAACAGTTGCTTATTCCACGGCCGGTTCATCGACCATGATGATGGTCGCCGCCATGCAGAAGCAATTCGACGTGAAGGTGAAGCCAACCGCCACAGGCAGCCCGACATCCACCTATACGCAAGTGATGAGCGGCCAAATTGATGTGGGCTGGTCAGCACCCCCGCTCGCCTATCAGCCAGTGATGGATGGCAAGACACGTATGCTGGTGCCGGGCCGCGAGATTATCGCGTTTCGTAGCCAGTCGATCCGCGTGATTGCTGCCAATGCGGGCGATCTCGAAAAGCGCCGCGATGTCTACAAGCGCTATATGGCCGCCTATCGCGAGACGATCGAATGGATGTACACCGATCCGACCTCGATTGACGCCTATGCGAAATGGGCTGAAGTGACGCCGGAACTCGCCAAGAAAGTGCGTGACGAATTCTTGCCGCGCGAACTGGTCAATCCGGATCGCATCGATGGTGTTGATGCCATGGTGGAAGATGCTGTTGCTTATAAATTGCTGAGCGCACCGCTGAGCAAAGAACAGCTCGCGAGCTTGTTCCAGAAGCCGTAAACAACTGCACTTTACAAAAAGAAACCGGCGCCTCATGGGCGCCGGTTTTTTATTGTCTGACTTGTGAGAGCCGATCAGGCCTTCACTTCTTTCGCGCTTGTGGGCGTGAAGAAGACAAACACATTGGCAAGCACAATGGTGAAGGCCAGGAAATAGAAGGCCGTCATAATGCCGTAGCTATCGGCCAAAACGCCTGCCGTATAAGGGCCAATGGCCTGCGCCACTGCTTGCGAGCCAAACATAATGCCGATGGCGCTGCCGCCCATATGTTTAGGCGTGGCATCCAAGAGCCAAGCCTGCATGACGGCGCGGATCGAGAACAAGAAGAAACCGAGCAGCGCAATCAGGAATACGAAGAGATCCGTGCCACCTGCAAAAATCATGGCGAGGATCACCACGGCGGTCACAGAGAACGAGCCCATGATGATCTGACGACGGCCCATTTTGTCAGACAAATGACCGGCAATGGGAGCTGCGATAAAGCCTGCGGCCTGCGTCGCGAACATGGCAATGCCGACCCATTTGACGTCATAGCCCATATTATTGGCGAGATAGAGCGGCAGGAAGGCCATCAGCGCGCCCTGTGTCAGCGAGCGGCAGCCCGAGCTCAGAGACAGCATGACCATCGAGCGGTTTTTCAAAAGCTGTTTGAAGCCTTCGAACACATCGCCCTTTTCTTCCTTATTGCCCTTCTTCTTTTCAGCCGACTGAATGCGGCCGATATAGATGAGAATGGCAATCGACATGATGATGCCGGGGATGACATTCATCACCACCACTTCGCGCCACGAATACATGGTGAGCAAAAAGCCAACAACGAGCGGGGCGACCGCATCACCGAAATTGCCACCCATGCCGTGAAAGGACATGACCAGACCGCGACGCTCGGAGAAACGATTGCCGAGCCACGGAATAGCCGTCGGATGCCAGAGATTATTGCCGATGCCGACCATGACGGCGCAAGCAAGGATCATCCAATAGGCATCGGAATAACCCATGACGAGATAGGGAAAGCCAATCCAGAACAACGACAGCGCCATCAGCAGGCCTTTGCGGCCAACCGTGTCGACAAGAATGCCACCGGGAATATTGGCAATCGCACCCGCCGCATATTGGAAGGTCATGATCGCGCCGATCTGCGTGTAGCTGAGGCCCAGCTCTTTGCCGATCAGCGGCATCAGCAGATAGAAGGTCGCCGGATACCAATGTGTCAGCGCATGGCCGGTGCAGACAACCCAGACTTCGTTGAATGATTTTTTGACGGGCTCATCGGCGCCGGATGTGATGGCGGACATGGTTCTCTTCCCTCCTCGAGGCGCTTTGAGGCACAAATCCATCCCTCTTGGCGGGGTTCGGACTCAAGCACTCGCGCTTTTGTGAAGTGAAGTTAAAGCCTCCGGATGGCCTTGGCCAGAGCCAAGCCCATCAAATCAGCCAGAAAATCAGCCCATCACCGTCTTGCCTTCGGCCGTCATACGGCCCTTGAAGGTGACATAGCCCCCATCGATCAGAATATCCGTGCCTGTGACGAAGCTCGCATCAGACGAGGCAAGATAGGCCGCCCCCGCAGCAATCTCTTCCGGCTCGCCCGGGCGATTGAGCAAGTGACGCGGGCCGTTGATGACGCGCGCCTTGTCTTTGCCCCCGACCCGCTTGCTGGAGCGCTCGGTCAGAATAAAGCCCGGCGAAATGGAATTGGCGCGGATATTATCAGGCGCATGATCCTGCGCGAGAATTTGCGTGAAGAAGATCAACGCTGCTTTGGTGGTGCAATAGGGTGCACGATGCTGCACGCCCATATGACCAAGCTGCGAGGCAATATTGATGATGCTGCCCCCGCCAGCTGCACGCATATGGGGCACGCCATATTTGCACATCAGAAAAGCGCCGGTGAGATTGACGCTCAGCGCTTTGTTCCATTGTTCAAGCGTGAGTGTTTCGACCGTTCCGTCAGGAATAATGGTCGCGGCTACATTCACCAAGGTCGTGAGCTTTTGAAAACTCTGCATCGCAAAAGCCACCGAGGCTTCGCATGCTGCCGGGTCAGACACATCCACGCCAATGGCTGTGGCCCGCCCGCCCTGTGCAATGACTTTGTGGGCGGTCTCTTCCGCCTTTTGCGGGTCTAGGTCACCCACCACAATGGCCGAGCCTTCGGCCGCAAGTCGCAGCGCAATGGCGGTGCCGATTTCACCACCCCCACCCGTGATGAGAGCAACTTGGCCTTGCAGGCGATGGGCGAGATTCATGGTCGTCTTCCTATGCTGACATGCATTTGGGGGCAGCTTAGGGCAAAGGCGAGGCTTGACCAATGGCTTGCCCCACAAGTCTAGGTCCTGTCCCCTTGCACTCGCAGCCCCAATGCGGCACTTGTGGGAGCAACAATCCCCGAGAGCCCCACATCAATGGCCCTGCCCTTCACCCGCGTCTTTGCCAACCGCAATTATGCGTGGTTCGTTGGCGGCGGTGGACCGGCCTATGTCACCTCATGGATGCAGCGCGTGGGCATTGGGTGGCTGGCTTGGGAGCTCTCCCATTCGCCCCTTATGCTGGGCATTGTCGCAGCTGCTGATCTGGCCCCCATGCTGGTTCTATCGCCTTTTGCCGGCGCCCTGGCTGATCGCAAAACGCCCATCGACATTGTGCGCCGGACGGAGGCCCTGCTCTTCATCCAAAACACATTGCTCTTCGCCTTCATGCTGGCGGGCGTGCTCAATATCACTTTGCTGATCCTGCTCTCGCTCTGGTCGGGGCTTGTCTATCCTTTCCATCAGGCGGCGCGTCATTCAGTTGTGCCGGCCATTATCCCGCGCGAAGATTTCGCGACCGCCATCGCGCTCGATTCCGCGCTCTTCCAAGTCTCACGCTTCATCGGCCCGATGATTGCAGCGGTGATTATTCCGGCCTTTGGCGTGGTCGGCTGTTTCTTCGCCCATGCGGTCGGCACAGCTTGGTATCTCTTCTCGCTTTGGAAATTGAATTTTGCAGCGCCTCAACGTGAGAAGCGGTCCGAAAATTCCATGCTGGCCGATGTGAAAGAAGGCCTTGCCTTTGTCGCGCGCGATATTGGCATCTGGCCCTTGTTTGCCTTGCTTGCCACCGCTTCGATCTTGCTGCGCCCCATCCAAGACATGATGCCGGGCTTTGCGGGACAGGTTTACAATGCAGGCGCCGAAGGCCTCGCATGGCTCACATCAAGCATGGGCATTGGTGCTGCGATCAGCGCGGTCTGGATTGCGAGCCGCGGCAAGCTGAAAGGCCTGACAATTGTCGTCTATGCCGGCTTCTTCGGCTTGATCGCCTCCACCGTCGCATTCTTGCTGTCGCCGACCTTATGGCTCGGCACAATTTTTATCGGCCTGTCGGGCTTCACACTCAACACCATGTCGACCTCAATTCAGGCCTTGGTGCAATCATCCATGCCGGACGCTTATCGCGGCCGTGTCATGGCGCTCTACGGCATGTTGTGGCGCGGTGCGCCTGCCGTGGGCGCTTTTGTGGCGGGCTATGTGGCTGAAAAAATAGGCCTGCGCGCGACCTTTGAAATCGCGGCAGGCCTGTGTTTTGTAATCTGTCTTGCGGCACTACCTTTGCGCAAGAAGATCGCCTTTGTTGCCGAGCGCGGGCGTGATACGCCCGGCGCCAAGCGCAGCTGATTTTTTAAAGTTTCGCGGGCGTGCCGTAGCTGCCTGCAAAAACAATCTCAGACATGTCCTTACGCGCGCGCGGTGCGTGTTCGCGCTCACGCAGATCATCCGGCAAAACGCTTTCATCGGCCTGATAGCCCAAAGCGAAAGCAACCGCGACTTCCGTGTCAGCAGGAATATTGTAAGCAGCGCGGATCTTGTCCTTTTCAATGCCGCCCGCCTGATGGACGACGAGACCAAGCGCGGTGCCCTGCAAGACAGCCTGTGCAACAGCAGCACCCAGATCATAGGCAGATGCGCCATTGGGCGCGCCCTGATCATTGACCGTGCGATACAGCGCGATAATCAGCACAGGCGCATTTTTCGCCCAGCGCTGGTTGCGCTCATTGAAACCGGCGAGCGCCTTGGCGTGGCCTTCGGCATCCGCGCTGGTGGCAACAATGAAACGCCACGGCTGCACATTGTTGGACGAAGCGGTCCAGCGCGCGGCTTCCAGAACCGAAATCAGCGCGTCCTGCGGGACAGGCTTGCTGGCATCGAAAGCGCGCGGGCTCCAACGATCGCGAATAATGGGGTGGAGGTCACGGGCGCTTTGCGCAGGCTTATTCAACATGGACGACAGATCCTGTTTTGGGGTCAAAAGAGAGGGCCGCAGAATGGGGGCGGCAAGCCCCCATGGCAAGGTCAAAACGCTTACGGCGTGATCAGTTTCTTGGCGCGTTCCACCACCGCTTTGGGGGTCGCATACATGGAGGCGACGATCTTCTGGACCTCCTCGCCGGTTGTCGGCTCGACATCGGCCCGCATGATCGCGGCTTCCTTCAGAAACTCGGGATCTTTCATCGTCGCATCAAAAGCGCGGCGCAGATTTTTGGTCTTGGCTTCTGGCAGGCCGGGCGGTGCCACGAAGGGGCGTGCAATGGCGGTGGTGCCCAAGAGCAGAGTGAGGAGCTGACGATCCGCCTCGCTTTTGGCGAGATCCATGACGAGCGGCACGTCCGGCATTTCAGGGCTTTTTTCGAGCGCCATTTGCACCACGACATTGACGCGCTTGTCCGTCAGCCAATCGGGCTTGGTGCTTTTGAGCGACGAGAGGCTCCAACCGCAGCGGCCATCCACTTCGCCGCTCTCAATTGCCATGATCGTTTGCTGGCTGCCGAGATAGCCGGTGATGACTTTGAATTTCGAACCGAGCAATTCGTTAAGCACGACGGGAAATGTATCGGTCTCCGATCCTGCACCTGTGCCAGCGACTGTGACTTGCTGCTTCGTTGTATCGGCAAAAGTCTTGACCGGACTTTCCTTGCGCAAAATGCACAGCGACACATCTTTGCTGATCGCGCCAATCCAGGTGAATTGGCTCATGTCATAGCCGGGGTTGCGATCACCAATCAGCGGTTCAAGAATGGGGCCGCCGGCAAAAATCGCGATGGCGGTTCCATCACGCGGTGCTTGCTGCGCCAGAAAATTGGCTGCACGAATACCACCCGCTCCCGGCATGACTTGCACAACAACATTGGGCTCACCCGCAACATGGCGGCCCATATGGCGGCCAAGCAAACGACCAAACAGATCGACGCCACCGCCCGCTGTGCCCGCAGCATAAAGATTGAGCGTGCCGGTAATGGTCCCTGCATCCTGCGCCATCGCGGGCGCGGCCAATGAGATGAAACTTGCGGCTGTGAGTGCGCGCAAAGAGCGATGCAGCATGAAATCCTCCCGATCCGGCTTTTGAACAGCGCCGATTATCCCCTTTTTAGCGCGCCAGCCTTGGGGCCGCAATCGCAAGGGAGCCGGCCTATTTCTTCCGCTTCTCGGAAATCACCAGATAGATCGACGAGCAGACAATCAAAGCCATGCCCGCCACGCTCCACAGGCCCGGCAATTCGCTGAAGAAGAAATAGCCAATGACGGACGAATAGATGATGCGCGTGTAATCAAGCGGCGCGAGCAAAGTCGTGTCGCCATAATGCACGCCGCGCGTCATCAGGCTTTGGCCGGCAATCCCTAAAAATCCGATGAGGATCAGCAAAGGCATGTCGGACCAATCGGGTGCTACCCAGACAAACCACGCCGGCACAATGGCGAAGAGCACATTGTAGAAAGAATACCAGAACATGATGATGCGCGTGGATTCTGTCGCCGACAGACGCTTCACCGTCACCATCACCAAGGCTGCGCAGAGTCCGCCAAACGCGCCGACCGTTGCATTGGGATCAAACCCTTCCGTGAAGGGGCGCGCATACATCCAGATGCCAGCAAAACCGACGACAGCAACAATGATGCGCTGCATCGGCACTTTTTCTGGCAGAAAAAGAAGCGCCAGCGGAATGGTCCAGAGTGGACGCGAAAATTGCAGTGCCATGGCATCGGCGAGCAGCATATGCGTCAGCGTCCAGAACATGGCCGAATTGCCAAACCAGCTCAAAAGACCGCGCGACAAATGCGTCCAATGACGCTCTGTCCGCAAAGGCTCGAGCGGATCGCGCCAGAACAAAGGCACCAGAAACAGGAAGCCGATGAGTGCGCGGAAAAAGACGAGTTCGAATGCGGGGAGTTTCTGGCCCATGAATTTCGACAAAGCCGCCATGACGACAAGCATCATGGAGCCCGCAGAAACCAGAAAAATGCCACGCCCATTGGGCGAGAGCGCATCAAACCAGCGCAGATAGGGGGCGGTTTTTTGGGGCGCGCCAGAGTCACTCATGGCGCTGTCTTAAGCCAAGCATGCGAGGTGAGGCAAGGCCGACCGAAGGCGTGCATCGGTCGGCCCTGATCCTTATTTGCCGCCTTCCGGATTGGCGATGCGGCGCAGACGATCCACAATAGCCGTCGGCGTCGCATAGGCTTCATCCACAATGCGCTTCGACTCTTGAGCCGAACGCGGCACGTTCACACCGAGATTGAGCTTTTCAGCTTCCGCCAAAAATTCCGGATCTTTGAAGGTCGCCATCATCGCCTTTTGCAGCAATTCCACACGATCAGCCGGAACGCCGGGCGGTGCAATATAGGGGCGACCCAGTGCGAGCGGTGCAATCGCGGCTTTGAGCAATGTTTTGTCATCTTCCTTGGTCAGAAGGTCCATGACATTGGGTGTCTTACCAGCACCCGGCTCATTTTCAGGTCCATATTGGACGATATATTTCACCTTGCCGGTCTTGATCCAATCAGGACGCGTGGACGACAGCGAGCTCCAGAAAATGCTTGGATAGCCATCCACCTCGCCGCGCTCCATGGCAATGCAGCTTTCATTCTGGCCCGGATAGCCGACAACGATTTTCAGTTTCAGCGCGAGCAATTCATTCAACAGACGCGCATAGAAACTCGGCGTTGAATTGGCCCCCGACGACGAAACCGTCATCTCCTTCTTGCGCGCTTCATCGACCGTGCTCACCGGCACTGTGTGCCAAGCAATCAGCAGACCCGTTTCGAAACTGGGCGAGCCGAGCCAATTGAATTTTTTAGGATCATATTCGGCTTCCTTCGTGCCGAGCAGCGGCTCGAAAGGTGTGTTGTTCTGCACACCACCAATGGTCAGACCATCTTTGGGCGCCAGATTGTAGATGAAATTGGTAGCGACGATGCCGCCAGCACCCGGCATGTTGCGCACATTGACCACGCTCAAGCCCGGAATATGTTTGGGCAGATGCCGCCCAATGGTGCGCGCCAAGACATCATAACCGCCGCCCGCACTCGACGAGACGACCAAGTTCAAAGTCTTGCCTTTGTAAAACTCAGCCGCCGATTGGGCGTGAGCAGAAGTTGCGCCGATCAGGACACAGGTCAGACCAGCGAGAAATTTCATTGTCTTATTCATGAGCATCGTTCCCAACCCTTTTGAGACGGATCGTTTCGCCATGCAAAATGGCCGCCATCCGTTCCGCCTCTAAGTTCCGATAGCTGAGATCGCCTGTCGAGTGTTTTTGCCCAAATTTTGATCGTTGGCTGCACAGAGGCCGGGACAAAGTTGCGTCTTTCGCGCCACGCTTGCTGAGCAGAATGGCCGCGAGCTTATGCCTGACATGTGAGTTCTGTGTGTAAGGGCATATGCCGCAATTGCTCAGCCAGGCCGAAGATGATCCTGTCGGCCTCCTAGATGGGGCGTGGCTCGGGGACGAAAATGGCGCATTTCCATATGCATCTACGAATGGGGTCGGAGATCCGGCCTGATATCGATGGCATGGATCTGCCCGATCTCTCAGCCGTCATGCAGGTCATAAGGCTGGCCGCCAGCGATGCCGCCGCCTCCCCCACCCTCTCCTGGGACCGGTTTGAAGTGACGGACGACAGCGGCCGCCTGATGGCCATTGTGCCGCTCGCCAGCCTCTGCGGGGACGCCCACTAGGCTCCTATAAATTTGATTTATACCACCAGCCTGCGACGCTGCGCCCGGCCTGACCTCGCCGAAAGCCTGTGCTAGAAGCCCGTTATCGGTCCGATATTTGGCCGAAGGGGGTCAGTTCCATGTCCACGTCGATGGCGATCGCAGTCTATTTCACCATGTGGTGGATCGTTCTCTTTGCGATTCTCCCCTGGGGAGTGCGTTCGCAGCATGAATCGGGCGATTGGCAGCAGGGAACAGATCCCGGAGCCCCGATTGCCCCCAAATTGGCGGTTAAGGCCCTTGCCACAACAGTGGTTTCCGCAATTCTTTTCGCTGCTTTCTGGGCCTATCTCGAATATGCGCCTTGAATGTCTTGACCCTTCGGCCTCACCCGTTTAGGTCAAACCCACGTCGCCGTTCGGCACGGATGATCCTGTAGCTCAGCTGGTAGAGCACTCGACTTTTAATCGAGTTGTCCTGGGTTCGAATCCCAGCGGGATCACCACTTTCACGCAGCCGCCGCTTTACCGGCTTGCCGTCCCCCAAAAACCAGAACCAGCACGGCCACGACAAGCGCCGGGGCCACGACATAATTCACAGCATCCCATCCGCTGCGCACCAGAAGCGTGCCCGAAAAGAAGGAGGCGATGGCATTGGTCCCGAACACCAGAAAATCATTGAAAGACTGAACGCGCGTGCGCTCTTCCGGGCGATGCGTTTCCACCACCAGCGAGGAAGCGCCAACAAAGCCGAAGTTCCACCCGAGACCCAGCAACACCAGACCAATCCAGAAATGCGCTGTCGTCTGCCCAGAGAGATTGACGAAAGTGGCGGCCGCAATCAGCGCAAAGCCCGCAAAGACGATGCGAGGCGCGCCAAATTTCTGGATCAGCGATCCCGTCCAGAAGCTTGGAAGGAACATGGCAATCACATGCCACTGGATTCCCCAATTGGCATCCGACAAAGACAGGCCACACATTTTCATGGCGAGCGGTGCTGATGTCATCAGCAGGTTCATCAACGCGTAAGATACGATACCGCTGAACGCGGCTGCGATGAATTTTGGCTGACGTGCGATTTCAAACACCGGGCGCCCTTGATCAACAGGCGCTCCGCCGGTTTGTGGCTTCGGCAATTTTGCCCCCGCCAGCACGAACATGCAGATGAGCGCCACCACACCCTGTGCGGCAAAACTCGCCATGAAGAGATAGGGCGACCACAAATCCATCGTGACGTTGACGAGCTGCGGGCCGAGCACGCCAGAAAAGACGCCACCCGCCATCACCCATGAAAGTGCTTTGGGGCGAAAAGCAGCGCTTGCCGTGTCGGTTGCCGCAAAGCGCAAGCTCTGCGCAACAGCCTGATAAAAGCCCGCCACAAATGTGCCGCAGCAAAAGAGCGCGAATGAGCCGAGCCAAATAGCGAGTGACGCCAAAACAGCGACCACCATCCCAGCCAATGTGCCAAAGAAAAAAGCGCGGTTGCGTCCATAGCGACGCGCAATCGCGCCCGCTGGCATGGTCGAGAGCGCTGTGCCAACAACATAGACTGACACGGGCACTGTTGCGTAGATGGGCGAAGGCGCCAGAATGGAACCAACAATCGCGCCCGTTGTCATGATCACAACGGAATTAGCGCCCGCAAGCGCCTGCCCAATGGCCAAGCGTAAGACATTGGATTTGGCGAGACGATCATCGACCGCCATGCTTTGATCTGTCATGCGGGTTGCTGCCCCTTATAATATTTATTCCCGCACATATTCGACATGCGCATCGCAACGGCCGACACATCGAGTTACCAATAGCAACCACCCTCAACCGTCAGATGATTTTGTGGAACTTCAGACGGGAGAGGTCGAACCCAAGCCTCGTTAAAGAGCAGCTTGAATTCTGGGCTCTCTTCCCAACGTCGCCCTTTGATCCCGAAAAGAAGTTGCGTGGCCCCGCCCATGTGGATAGCGACCTTCCCCATGCGCTTCACATGGGACGCAAGCGGGAAACCATAGGCGCCGCAGCCAATGATTGCGACATCAAAATCCAGCTCTGTGAGCTGCGTCTTCATGAAATGAAGCGCATCAAACCATGTGGCAAAATCTGGCCGGTTTCCCGCAATCGACTGCACGGCTTTGACTGTCAACAAATCAAACAGAGGCAAGACAGAGGCGTTTGCAAACAAATCTACCCGCTTTTCATCATATTGCCTGCGGATAGATTCCGCGAATGGATGAACAACTACAACACGCTTTCCTGCGAGCTCGGTTGACCACGGATTTCTAGCAAGGAATGGATTTATCGAGTTCAGATCACCAATAGAAACGTCCGACATGTGGTTGGAAAAAATATTTTCTCCCTCAGCCCAAGAGGCTAGGAAATCGACATCCGTCATACAATCAAGCATCAACTCGCAATAAGCGTCAATCGCAGACGGCTCGAGCGGAAAGAAACCTGCGTTGTCAGACAGACGGAAGGAATTGCGTTGGGTCCAGAATGGCACATTTCGATGGTTAAAATAGCGATTGAACATGCGAAATGCATTGGTCTCGCGCCGAACGTAGTAATTGATCAAGACATTCAGTTCGACATTACCAAAACGTGCAACCATTGCAGGGCGCGCTGTGCGAATGACTTGTGAGATGTAATCTTGCGTCGCATCTTCGGACAAAACGCGATCAGTTACGTGATCCTTAAGTGGGCAATCGAGATCCTTTCGCACCAAGAGACGCCAAAGCAAACGCGGCACAAATCTCGCCACGCGATTGCTTTCAAAAAAACGGATGACGGAGACAGGCTCTAACAACGATCAAATTCCGCTATTTATGGGTCAACCCTCAGTTCTCTTAGACCTGCTCGAGCTCAACCAACGTGCCGTTAAAATCTTTCGGATGCAGGAAGAGCACCGGCTTGCCATGCGCACCAATCTTCGGCTCGCCGTCACCCAGCACACGCGCGCCCGTTGCCTTCAGGCGATCACGCGCCGCGATAATGTCTTCGACCTCGTAGCAAATATGATGCATGCCGCCGTCGGGGTTCTTTTCCAGAAATTTAGCGATGGGAGAATTTTCACCCAACGGCGCCAAAAGTTCGATCTTGGTATTGGGCAGCTCGATGAAAACGACCGTCACGCCATGGGCGGGCTCGGCCTGCGGGCTTGAGACCTTCGCACCCAACGTGTCACGATAAAGGCTGGTGGATTTTTCAAGATCCTTCACCGCAATAGCGACATGATTGAGACGACCGATCATCGGAAAAACTCCCGCTGTTTAGACTTCTACGACCAAGACATGCACCACAGGCTTCTTGCCCCAGATCTGGCGCAATGTATTGCGGATCGCACGTTCCACCGATTGCGCTGTGGCATCGGCATCCGCACGGCGCTTGCGCGGCAGATTGTCGAGCGTGGAGAAGATCGCCTCGTCGACAACCTCGCCCATATCGCGCCCATCCTTCGTCGTCATCGGCACGCCGGTAAACATGACATCGGGATCGCCCGCCACATCGCCATTCTGCGAAATCGCAATTGCGACAGAAATAATACCGGCAACGCTCAGCGATTGGCGAGCCTTGATGGCATCATCATTTCGAGAAATGAGAATATTGCCGTCCTTGGCCAGCGCGCCATGGCGCACTTCATCGACAATGCCGGGTTCGCCCGGTCCGAGCAGAACCATATCGCCATTATGCGCCGAGATGACTTTCTTGACGCCCTGCGCACGCGCAAAGCGCGCATGTTCGAACAGATGCAAATCTTCGCCATGCGCAGGGATCGCCATTTGCGGGCGGATCCATTCATACATGCGTTGTACTTCATTGCGGCGCGGATGGCCCGACACATGGACCAAGCCATGACGATCCGTGATGACTTCCACGCCTTGGCGCACAAGGCCGTTGATGATATCGCCGACGCCCTTTTCATTGCCGGGAATGGTGCGCGAGGAAAAGATCACGCGGTCGCCATGGGCGAGTTTCACTTCCGGATGATCTTCAGAGGCAATGCGCGCCAAAGCCGCGCGCGGCTCGCCCTGCGAGCCTGTCGCCAGAATGACAATCTGCTCGCGCGCGAGATAGCCAAAGCTTTCCGCCGAGAGGAAGGTCGGCACGCCTTCGAGATAGCCACATTCGCGCGCCACTTGCACAACACGCTCCATGGCGCGGCCGACAACTACGACGGTACGACCGCAAGCTTTCGCGGCATCTGCCACAGCGCGCAAGCGCGACACGTTGGAGGCAAAGGTCGTGACAACCACACGGCCCGGCGCTTCCTTGATGAATCCTTCAAGTCCTTTGGCGACATCGGTCTCTGACGCGCTCTGGCCTTCGCGCATGATGTTGGTGCTATCGCTCACCAGAGCGAGCACGCCCTCGTCGCCGATTTCGCGCAGGCGCTTTTCGTCTGTCGCCCAACCATCGAGCGGCGTCTCGTCGATCTTCCAGTCACCTGTATGCATGACGAGACCAGCGGGCGTGCGCAAAGCAATGCCACAGCTCTCGGGGATCGAATGGGCCATGCGCACAAATTCAAGATTGAAGGGCCCCAGATCGAATCTCTGGCCGGGTTCAACCACATGCAACGGCACCTTTGGCGCGCCGGGTTCATTCAGGCGCTTCGTCTCCAAGAGGCCGACAGCAAAACGCGTCGCATAAACGGGGCATTGCAGGCGCGGCCATAAATCAGCGACAGCACCAATGTGATCTTCATGCGCATGGGTGATGACGAGGCCGAGCAAATCGCCCTTCAGCTTCTCGATGAAGCTGAGATCGGGCATGAGCAGATCAATGCCCGGCAAATCGGGACCTGCGAAAGACAAACCAAGATCAATGAGAATCCATTTGCGCTGCCGCTTCGGCCCAAAGCCGTAGAGCATTGCATTCATGCCGATCTCGCCGAGCCCGCCGAGCGGAACTAGGACAAATTCTTGATCATTCGCCATCAATCACCTGATCTCCTGCCCTGTCGGATTTTGCGCGCTGAGAAACACATCTCCTGCAGCAATTAGAGTCCGACCGGCTTCTGTTTCCAAAATCATCTGTCCCGTCGCATCCAGGCCACGGAAAATTCCTGTTCTCATCCCGCCACTCGTTTGCACATCAACGCGCTGATCCAGCGCGGCGGCATGGGCCATCCAGGCCTCACGAATAACGGCAAAATTCTCGCCCCGCTGCCAGCGGGCCAACCACACCGACATATGCGCGCGGATGCGCTCAAGAGCAAGCTCGGCGCGAGCCTCGCTGCCAACTTCACGCAAAGAGGTCGCCGCATAGGGCAAATCTGGCGGATGGCTCTCAATATTGAGGCCGATTCCGATGACACAAGCCGTGTGGCCGTCAGCCAATTGCGTGGCCTCCAGCAAAAGGCCGGATAATTTGGCGCCCGCCACGACCAGATCATTGGGCCATTTTAGCTTCGCTCTGACCAATGTCGGCAAAAGGTCGCCCGCAGCATCGGCCAAGGCTACGCCCGTCACAAAACCCAATTGCGGAGCCAGCGCCATAGGTGCTGGATCGATCAGCAAAAGGCTAGCTGCGAGATTGCCGGGCGGTGATTGCCATACCCTGCCCTGACGCCCGCGCCCTTTTGTTTGTTCCTGCGCTGCAATCCAGAGCGGTTCGCGCACACCTTCACGGGCGCGGCGCATGGCTTCATCATTCGTGGAATCAATCGACGCGAGCCATTCGACCCGCGTCGCTGAAAGATCGGGTTGTGACGTCACAACGCTCAGAAGAGCGACCTCGCCGCAACAGAAGCCGCATCCAAAACAGGTGCCGGCCAGACCCAGAAGAGCAGAACCAAAACGGTCGCCACCCAGAGCACGCCGGTGACTTCACGATTCACGGGCGAGAAAGCTTCCGCCGGTTGATCGAAATAAATCACCTTCACGATGCGCAGATAATAGAAGGTCGAGACGACCGACAGCAGGACGCCGATCACGGCCAACCAATAGAAACCCGCCTGAATGGCCGGCTGGAAGACATAGAGCTTGGCGAAAAAGCCCGCGAGTGGCGGAATGCCCGCCAGCGAAAACATCATCATGGCGACGAAGAAAGCCATGGTGCCACGCGAGCGCGACAGGCCTGCGAGATCGGCAATGTTTTCGACATAGCGGTCGCCAATGCGCATCGACAGGAGTGCGGCAAATGTGCCGAGCGTCATGGTGAGATAGATCGCCATATAGATCAGCACGCCATAGACACCCGCCTGCGTGCCAGCCACGAGACCAACCATGGCAAAGCCCATGTGACCAATCGACGAATAGGCCATCAGACGCTTGAGGTTCGTCTGGCCAATGGCAGCGAACGAACCGATTGCCATGGACAGAAGCGCGATGAAGACGACGATCTGCTGCCATTGCATCATCAAGCCGGGGAAAGCCGTAATGATGATGCGCACCGTAATCGCAACTGCGGCCATTTTTGGCGCAGAGGCGAAGAAGGCGGTGACGGGCGTCGGCGCGCCTTCATAAACGTCGGGTGTCCACATGTGGAACGGCACCAAGGACATTTTGAAAGCAAGACCCGCCAGCACGAAGACAAGCGCAAAGATGACGCCAATCGAGGCGCCGCCCTTGAGCGCTTCTGCAATGCCGGTAAAGGACACTGTGCCAGCAAAGCCGTAGAGCAGCGACGCTCCATAGAGCAGCATGCCGGAAGAGAGTGAACCGAGGACGAAATATTTCAGACCGGCTTCGGACGCGCGCACATTGTCACGATGAAAAGCGGCGACGACATAAAGCGCCAAGCTCATCAATTCAAGGCCGAGATAAAGGCCAATCAGGTTTTGCGCCGAGATCAGCATCAACATGCCGGTTGTCGACAGCAGGATCAGAACCGGAAACTCAAACTGGTCAATCTTTTCGCGCGCCATATATTCGCGCGACAAGAGCAGCGAGACGAGCGCGCCGACAAGCGAGAGCCCCTTCATGAAACGCCCATAGGCATCATCCACAAAGGCACCATCCCAGATGAGCGCTTTGCCATCCAGCTGGGTGAAGAGTGTGAGGAAGGCGACGCCGAGGATCGCAATGGCGAGTTCGGAAATAATCCAGTCGCCTTTGGTGCCCTTGTAAGCGCCCATCATCAGAAGCACGAGCGCGCCGCCTGCCAGGATCAATTCCGGCAGCGTATGGGCCAGCGCGAAGGAAAGGGAGTTCATATCTCGTTTCCTTTAGTTGAGCGCAAGCGCTGCGGTTTTGGTGGCCGCGATCGCTGCGTCGAAGTTTTTGACGAGCAGCGCGACAGAGGCCGCGCAAGCATCGAGGATCGGGCCGGGCTGCACGCCATAATAAATGGTGAGCACAACCAGCGGCACGAGCAGCACAAGCTCACGACGATCGAGATCTTGAATGTCAGCCAAGCTCGGCTTGTCCAAGACGCCAAAAATCACGCGGCGATAGAGATAGAGCGCATAGGCTGCCGACAGAATGACGCCTGTCGTGGCAAAAAACGCGACCCATGTATTGGCCTTGTAAGCGCCGAGCAATGTCAGGAATTCCCCGACAAAGCCCGATGTGCCGGGCAGTCCGACATTGGCCATGGTGAAGATGAGCATAGCCACCGCATAGAGCGGCATGCGGTTCACAAGACCACCGTAGGCGGCGATCTCGCGCGTATGCATGCGGTCATAGACCACGCCCACGCACAAGAAGAGCGCACCCGAGACCAGACCATGCGAGACCATCTGGAAGACAGCGCCCTGCACGCCCTGCTGGTTCAGCGCAAAAATGCCCATGGTCACGAAGCCCATGTGAGCAACGGACGAATAGGCAATCAGCTTCTTGATATCTTCCTGCACCAGAGCGACGAGCGAGGTGTAGATGATGGCAATCACGGACAAGGTGAAAACAAGCGGTGCGAAATATTGGCTCGCATCCGGGAACATCGGCACCGAGAAGCGCAGGAAGCCATAGCCGCCCATCTTCAACAAAATACCAGCCAGAATGACCGAACCTGCTGTCGGCGCTTCAACGTGTGCATCCGGCAGCCAGGTGTGCACCGGCCACATCGGCATTTTCACCGCGAAAGAGGCGAAGAACGCCAGCCACAACCATTTCTGCAGGGACGGATCAAAATGCGTCTTCAGCAGAACGATAATATCGGTCGTCCCCGCCACGCCATACATGACGAAAATGGCGAGCAGCATGAGCAGCGAGCCAACCAGCGTGTAGAGGAAGAATTTGAACGACGCATAGATGCGGCGCTTGCCACCCCAAATGCCGATGATCAGGAACATCGGGATCAGGCCGCCTTCGAAGAAGACGTAGAAGAGCACAACGTCCAGCGCCGCGAAGACGCCAATCATCAGCGCCTCAAGCACGAGGAAAGCGATCATATATTCGCGCACGCGCGTTTCGATCGAATGCCACGAAGCCAAAATGCAGAAGGGCATCAGGAATGTGGTGAGCAGGATGAAGGGCATGGATATGCCATCAACACCGAGCTTGTAGAGGATTGTCTCGCCAAGCCAGGTCTTCTGCTCAAGGAGCTGGAAGCCGGGATTGGCAATATCAAAACGGTTCCAGGCCACGAGCGACAGAATGAATGTCGCCAATGTCGTGATCAACGTCGCCCAGCGTGCATTGTTTTGCACGGGCGCGCTGTCGCCGCGCAGAACGAGAAGGAAAGCCGCGCCGACTAGCGGCAGCGCAATCAGGCCGGAGAGAATACCGAAGCCGAACATCAGTGCACTCCTCCGACGAGATACCACGTGATGATCGCTGCCACACCGATCAGCATGGCAAAGGCATAGTGGTAGACATAGCCGGTCTGCAATTTCACAACACGATTGGTCACATCCAGCACGCGGGCTGAAATGCCGTCAGGCCCCATGCCATCAATGATGCGTCCGTCACCGCTCTTCCAGAAGAGACGGCCGATCCACATGGATGGGCGCACGAAGATGAAGTCATAGAGCTCATCAAAATACCATTTGTTGAGCAGGAATTTGTAGAGCATGGGATTGGCGGCCGCGATGCGCTGGGCTGTGCCCGGTGCCAGCAGATAGACATAAAGCGCGCCGAAGAAGCCGAGCACCATCATGACCGTTGCGCCAAATTGTGCGGCCAACGGCACTTCATGCATGGCATGGAGAATATGATTGTCTTTGCCGGTGAAAATCGCACCGCGCCAGAAGGCATCATATTCATGGCCGATGAAATGGCCCGAGAATGCAATGCCCGCGAAGAGTGCACCGACGGACAAAACCGCCAGCGGAATAAGCATGACCAGCGGGCTCTCATGCGGCTGGTGATCATGGTCATGGCCGTGATCATCATGCGCATGGGCATCATGGCCATGATGGGCTTTGGCGCGTTCGCCAAAGAAGGTCATGAACACAAGTCGCCATGAATAGAAGGAGGTCAGGCCCGCAGCAATCAACGTCATGAAGAAGCCGAATGTGCCCGCGGCCGAATGGCTGCCAGCGGCATAGGCTGCTTCAATGATCGCATCCTTCGAATAATAGCCTGCTGTGAAGGGGAAGCCCGTCAGCGCCAGAGTGCCGATGGTCATCATCCAGAAGGTGAAAGGAATGTCTTTGCGCAAACCGCCCATGTTGCGCATGTCCTGCTCGTGATGCATGGCGTGGATCACGGAGCCAGCGCCCAAGAACAGCAGCGCCTTGAAGAAAGCATGGGTGAAGAGATGGAAAATGGCGAGCGAATAGCCGCCCACTCCCAGCGCCACAAACATGTAACCCAGCTGCGAACAGGTTGAATAAGCAATCACGCGCTTGATGTCGTTCTGCACGAGGCCAACAGTCGCCGCGAAGAAGGCGGTGATCGCGCCCACAATTGTCACGACGGTCAGTGCAGCAGGTGCATATTCAAAGATCGGCGACAGACGCGCGACCATGAAGACGCCAGCCGTCACCATGGTGGCGGCATGGATGAGCGCCGACACAGGGGTCGGGCCTTCCATCGCATCCGGCAACCAAGTGTGCAGCAGGAACTGCGCCGACTTGCCCATCGCGCCCATGAAGAGCAGCAGGCAGGTGAGCGTCAGCGCATCCATATCCAAACCGAAAGCATGGATCGGCTTGTTAGCAAGGCCGGGAGCTGCTGCAAAAATCTGATCGAAGGCGACGGAACCCGTCAGCGCGAAGATCATGAAAATGCCCAGCGCAAAACCAAAGTCGCCAACGCGGTTGACGACGAAAGCTTTCATGGCCGCAGCATTGGCCGACGGTTTTTGGAACCAGAAGCCGATGAGAAGATAAGAGGCCAGACCCACGCCTTCCCAACCAAAGAACATCTGCACCAGATTGTCAGCCGTCACCAGCATGAGCATGGCAAAGGTGAAGAGCGACAGATAAGCGAAGAAACGCGGACGGGCCGGATCTTCGTGCATATAGCCAATGGAATAGAGATGCACGAGCGCGGAGACGGAGGTCACCACGATCAGCATGACCGAGGTCAGCGTATCGACGCGCAAAGCCCAATCGATCTTGAGCGTTCCGGAGCTGATCCAATTGGCGACAACCGGCACATTCATCGGCGCATGATTATAGCCGACCGAAATGAAGGTGGACCAAGCCAGCAAGGCCGAGATGAACAGCAGCCCGGTCGTGACAAGCTCAGACGGGCGCGCGCCAAGCTGGCGGCCGAAGAGACCCGCAATGAGAAAGCCGAGAAGCGGCAGGAAGACGATGGCCTGATACATGGCGGTGTCCTTCAGCCCTTCATAACGTTGATGTCCTCAACCGCGATCGAACCACGGTTGCGGAAATAGGTGACGAGTACGGCAAGGCCGATGGCCGCTTCTGCGGCTGCGACGGTCAAGATCAGCAGCGAGAAAATCTGCCCCGTGAGATCGCCCAAGAAGGTCGAGAAAGCGACCAAGTTGATATTGACCGAGAGCAAAATGAGCTCGATCGACATCAGAATGACGATGATATTCTTGCGGTTCAAAATAATGCCGAGCACGCCAAGCGTGAACAGCATGGCCGCGACGATCAGATACTGGTTCAGTCCGATGTCCATGATGCTGTTCCTTACACGCCCGCCCGCGAGGGCACTTTCTGCAGCTTCACATCCGACTTGTCGCGTTCATTCTGGTCAGCAATGACCTGACGCTTCACATCGGGCTTGTGGCGCAGAGTGAGAACAATCGCGCCAATCATAGCGGTAAGCAGCACAAGGCCCGCCGCCTGGAAGAAATAGACATATTTGGTGTAGAGCACGCGGCCGATGGCGAGCGTGTTGGACACGTCTGACGGTGTCGGTGCACCCGCTGCACCAACCGACGCTGAAGAAGCGCTCCATGAGGAGAGCACCAGCACAAGCTCAATCAAGACCACCGCGCCGATCAGCGAGCCGACAGGCAGATATTGCAAGAACCCCTGCTTCAATTCGGCAAAGTCGACATCGAGCATCATGACGACGAAGAGGAAGAGCACCGCCACCGCGCCGACATAGACAATGACCAAGAGCATGGCGAGAAATTCTGCGCCCAAGATCAGAAACAGTCCTGCCGCATTGACGAAGGCCAAGATCAAGAACAGCACTGAATGCACGGGATTGCGCGCAGCAATCACCATGAAGGCTGAACCGATCATCACGGTCGAGAAGAGATAGAAGAAGACCTGTGCGGCGCTCATAACAATGTCCTCAGATCAACGGTAAGGCGCGTCGAGCGCGATATTGCGCGCGATCTCGCGCTCCCAGCGAGCGCCATTTTCGAGCAGGCGCTGCTTGTCGTAATAAAGCTCTTCGCGCGTCTCGACGGCGAATTCCTGGTTCGGGCCTTCGACAATCGCATCCACCGGGCAGGCTTCCTGACAGAAGCCGCAATAGATGCACTTCACCATGTCGATGTCGTAACGCGTCGTGCGGCGTGTGCCGTCATTGCGACGCGGGCCCGCTTCAATGGTAATGGCCTGCGCCGGGCAAATCGCTTCGCAGAGCTTGCAAGCAATGCAGCGTTCTTCGCCATTGGGGTAGCGGCGCAAAGCATGTTCGCCACGGAAGCGCGGCGAGGTCGGATTCTTTTCGTGCGGATAGTTGATGGTCGCCTTGGGCTTGAAGAAATAGCGCATCGAGAGCCCAATGGCCCCGACAAATTCCTTCAGCAGAAGCGCCTCTACGGCTCGTCCCAGTTTCATAGCCCTATCCTCATTTGCCGATTAGCGAACCGGCAATAAAACCGACCGCTGGCAACACACCGAAGGCCACCACGAGAAGCGCCCGTCGTATGGGGCGCATTCGCGCGGCACAGCCCGCGAGATCCAAATCCTCGGACGCGTTGTCTTTTATTTCGCGCCCCACCGCCCCGCCGATCATCGACAGAACGAACATATATTTCACCAGACCGATCCCAAGACCGATCAAAGCGCCAGCGAGAGCAGGATTCTCTCGCAGCGCCATTTACGCCCTCACATATTGCAGCACGCCCGCCACCACGACGACCATGGCGAGCGAAATCGGCAGGAAGACTTTCCAACCCAGACGCATCAATTGGTCATAGCGGTAGCGCGGCACGAAAGCCTTCACGAGTGCAAACCAGAAGAAGAAGAAACAGATCTTCAGCAAGAACCAGATCACGCCCGGCACCGCTGTGAAGGGCGCGTAAGGAATGGGCGACAGCCAGCCACCGAAGAAGAGCACCGTCATCATCGCGCACATGCCGACAATGGCGACATATTCGCCAAGCATGAAGAGCAGATAAGGCGTGGACGAATATTCGACCATGAAGCCGGCCACGAGTTCCGATTCAGCTTCGACAAGATCGAAGGGCGGACGGTTCGTTTCAGCCAGAGCCGAGATGAAGAAGATGATGAACATCGGGAAGAGCGGCAGCCAGTACCAGCCGAGCGCGCCATAACCCGTGTCCTGCGCTTTGACGATCTCGCCGAGATTCATCGAACCAGCGCAAAGCAGAACAGTGACAATCACAAAGCCAATCGAGACTTCGTAAGACACCATTTGCGCGGCAGAACGCAAAGCTGAGAGGAAGGGATATTTCGAATTCGACGCCCAGCCGCCCATGATCACGCCATAGACGCTCAGCGACGAGATCGCGAGAATATAAAGAACGCCGACATTGAGATCAGCAACGGCCCAGCCTTCAGCGGCCGGGATCACCGCCCAGCCAGCCAGCGCCAGCATGCCGGTGATGAAAGGCGCCAGCAAGAAGATGCCCTTGTTCGCACCGGCCGGAATGATTGGCTCTTTCACGACGAATTTCAAAAGATCGGCGAAAGATTGCAGCAAGCCCCATGGGCCCACGACATTCGGACCACGGCGCAATTGCACAGCCGCCCAGATCTTGCGGTCAGCCCAGAGCAGATAAGCAACAACGATCAGAAGAACGACGATGACCGCGACGCTCTTCAAGACGATCAGCAGGAGTGGAAGAAGCCAATCCATCTCAGGTCACTCCGCCGCCTGTTGCAGGCGTCCTTTCGCAAGAGCCGAACATTCGGCCATCACAGCCGATGCGCGCGCAATCGGGTTGGTCAGATAGAAATCATCCACCGCACTAGTGAAAGCGCCCGTGCCAAGCGCGCCTGCATTGGCGATATTGATCGCGCCGCCTTGGATCGCATCGACGCGGGCGAAATGCGGATAAGTCGCATAAAGCGCCTTGCGCAGATCAGCCAGCGAGTCGAAGCCAAGCTTGGCGCCAACCACTTCAGACAAAGCACGCAGGATCGCCCAATCTTCGCGCGCATCACCGGGCGCGAAATTGGCGCGCTCGGCATATTGCACGCGGCCTTCCGTGTTGACGTAGAGGCCGGATTTTTCGGTGTAGGTCGCACCGGGCAGGATCACGTCAGCGCGATGCGCGCCGCGGTCGCCATGCGTGCCCTGATAGACAACAAAAGCGCCCGGCGCGATTTCAAGTTCATCGGCACCGAGATTGAAGAGCACGTCAAGCGCGCCCGGACGCGTCATCGCCCAAGCATCCATGCCGCCCTGCCCAGGCACGAAGCCCAGATCAAGACCACCGACGCGTGCGGCCGCTGTGTGGAGAACAGCCAGACCGTTCCAGCCATCGCGCGAGCCAGCGAGTTTTGCGCAAGCAGCAAGAACCGCCGCGCCATCAGCGCGCAGCAGAGCGCCCTGCCCGACGATCACCACCGGACGCTGCGCTTTGGCGAGCACTTCGGCAAAGCCTTTGCCTGCGCTGAGTTCAGCAAGCGTTTCGGCACCTGCGCCGAGATATTGATAGGAATAAGTCAAATCAGCGCGTTCGCCGACAAGACCGATTTCAACGCCACCCATGCGCCAGCGCTTCAGAATGCGCGCATTGAGAACCGGCGATTCTTTGCGCGGGTTCGAACCCACGATGAGAATGGCATCAGCTTCTTCAAGACCAGCGACGGTCGGATTGAAAATGTAAGAGCCACGGCCAAAGCTAGGGTCAAGCTTGGTGCCATCCTGACGGCAGTCGAGATTGGAAGAACCGAGATTGGCCATCAGCGACTTCAGCGCGAACATATCTTCGACGCTGGCGAGATCACCCGCAAGCGCGCCGATGCGCGCAGGCGTGGTTGCTTTCACGCGTGTCGCAATAGCAGCGAAAGCTTCCGACCAAGTGGCGGGAACGAGACGGCCATCCTTGCGGATGTAAGGACGATCCAGACGCTGGCGCTTCAGACCATCAACGACCTGACGCGTCTTGTCGGAAATCCATTCTTCATTCACCGCTTCATTGACGCGCGGCAAAATGCGCATGACTTCGCGGCCACGCACGTCAACGCGGATCGCAGAACCCAGCGCATCCATCACATCGATAGATTCTGTCTTGCCGAGTTCCCACGGACGCGCCTTGAAGGCGTAGGGCTTGGGTAGCAATGCGCCCACGGGGCAGAGATCCGCCACGTTGCCTTGCAGCTCGGAGGCCATCGCCGTTTCGAGATAGGTGGTGATTTCCATATCTTCGCCGCGACCAATGGCACCCATATCCGCCGTGCCTGCGACTTCTGCCGTAAAGCGGACGCAGCGCGTGCAATGGATGCAGCGGTTCATCGATGTGCGGACCAGCGGGCCAATATATTTGTCTTCGACCGCGCGCTTGTTTTCCGCATAGCGCGAATTGTCGACGCCAAAAGCCATGGCCTGATCTTGCAGATCGCATTCGCCACCCTGATCGCATATCGGGCAATCGAGCGGATGGTTGATCAGCAAAAATTCCATGACGCCATTGCGCGCCTTTTTCACCGTCGGTGACTTGGTCACAACAGATGGCGGCTCACCATTCGGGCCCGGGCGGCAATCTTTCACAGCCCATGCGCAAGAGGCGACAGGCTTGGGGGCGCCTTTGAGTTCGACAAGGCACATGCGGCAATTGCCGGCGATGGACAAGCGTTCATGGAAGCAGAAACGCGGGATTTCCGCGCCCGCTTCTTCGCAGGCCTGGAGGAGTGTGTACTCCGCCGGGACATCCACTTCTTTGCCGTCGACGATGATCTTCGTCACTTAGGCCACTCCTGCTTTCCGCGCTGGGCGCGTTCGTTCATGTCACACCTGCCGGAAACCGGCAGAAACTTTTTATTCTGCCGCGAGCGGCGCAACCGTGTCGCTATGCGGGTTCGCCGAATAATCGTCGATGCGCTTTTCAATCTCATGACGGAAATGACGGATCAGGCCCTGCACAGGCCAAGCCGCCGCATCACCCAGAGCGCAGATCGTGTGACCTTCAATCTGGGTTGAGACTTCGAGCAGCATGTCGATTTCGCGCTTCTGCGCACGGCCTTCGCACATGCGCGTCAACACGCGCCACATCCAACCCGTGCCTTCACGGCACGGCGTGCACTGGCCGCAGCTCTCATGCTTGTAGAAATATGAAATGCGTGTGATGGCGCGCACAATGTCGGTCGACTTGTCGAGCACGATCACAGCCGCGGTACCAAGGCCCGACTTCAGACCACGCAATGTGTCGAAATCCATCGCAGCATCGATGATCTCATGCGCAGGCACGCAAGGCACCGACGAGCCGCCCGGAATAACGGCCAGCAAATTATCCCAGCCGCCGCGAATGCCGCCGCAATGGCGATCAATCAGCTCGCGGAAAGGAAGCGACATGGCTTCTTCAACATTGCAAGGCGTGTTCACATGGCCCGACACGCAGAAGAGCTTCGTGCCGGCATTGTTCTTGGCGCCAAAAGACGAGAACCAAGCCGCGCCACGACGCAAGATTGTCGGCGCCACAGCAATGGACTCGACATTGTTCACCGTCGTCGGGCAGCCATAGAGGCCCATATTGGCCGGGAATGGCGGCTTCAGACGCGGCATGCCCTTTTTGCCTTCAAGGCTTTCGAGCAGCGCTGTCTCTTCACCGCAAATATAAGCGCCCGCGCCGTGATGAACGTAAATGTCGAACGGCCAGCCGTTCTTGTTGTTCTTGCCAACAAGACCCGCTTCATAGGCCTGATCAACCGCGGCCTGCAGTCGCTCGCGCTCCAAAATATATTCGCCGCGCAGATAGACGTAGCAAGCATGCGCACCCATCGCGAAAGACGCGATCATGCAGCCTTCGATGAGCAGGTGCGGATCATTGCGCATGATCTCGCGGTCTTTGCACGTACCGGGCTCTGACTCGTCAGCATTGACGACGAGATAGGAGGGGCGCAGCGGATCGGGCTTGGGCATGAAGGACCACTTCAAACCCGTCGGGAAGCCCGCACCACCGCGACCACGAAGGCCAGAGGCCTTCATCTCTTCGATGATCCAGTCCTTGCCCTTTTCAATCAGGCCCTTGGTATTGTCCCACGCGCCACGCGCCATGGCGCCTTTGAGGCCCCAATCGCCGTAGCCGTAGAGGTTGGTGAAGATGCGATCCTTATCGTCCAACATAGTCGCCGCCCCTCACGCTTGTGTCTTGTCGGAGGCGGGGCCGGAACGGCCATCTTCGCCATAGAGCGAGGTCAAAGTGGTGAGTTTGCCAGCAGGCTCGGACGTGCGACGCCCTGTCTGCGAACCCACTTTCACCGGACGACCGGCTGCCAGATCATCGAGCAGCTTTTCGAAATTCTCTGCCGACAGATCTTCGTAATAATCATCGTTGATCTGCACCATCGGCGCATTGCAGCACGCGCCCAAGCACTCGACTTCGAGCCAAGCGAAATTGCCATCGGCCGAGACTTTGCGCTGGTCGCCGACGCGGCGCTGCAAGACGGCCTTGATGTCATCGGAGCCACGCAGCATGCAGGGCGTCGTGCCGCACATTTGGATGAAATAGCGGCCCACCGGTTCCAGATTGAACATCGTGTAGAAAGTCGCGATTTCGAGCACGCGGATATAGGGCATGTCCAAAATCTCGGCGACTTTTTCAATCGCAGGCTTCGGCAGCCAGTAATTGTGCTGCTTCTGCGCTTGCCACAGCAGCGGAATGACGGCTGAGGCCTGACGGCCTTCCGGATATTTGGCGATCTGCTTATTCACCCACGCCAAATTCTCGGGCGTGAATTCAAAGCTCGCGGGTTGTTCCTCTGCCAGTCGACGCACGGACATGATCAGTTCCCGGATTTGTTTTTTTGCGCTGAAACCATCAGCGCAAACAGAATGAAGGGGCCGGCGATGAGCCCGCTCCACAAAAAGGCCAAAAGCGATTCATCCGATGACCAGAACATCGGCTTGTCAGCCAGAAGATCGAAGAGAATGCGGCTCGCCACAAAGATGAAAATCGCAAACGGAATGTAACGGATCGCTTCGCGCAGACGCGCACCAGCATCAGGACGCAATTCCATAACGACCTCCCTGCGTTGCGCGCGTAAGCGCTTGATGGTGAGCGGTGCGGCGCATCAGCGATCAACCTCACCAAAGACGATATCGAGCGAGCCCAGAATGGCCGAGACGTCGGCCAGCATGTGCTTGCGGCACATGAAATCCATCGCCTGCAAATGCGCAAAACCCGGTGCGCGGATTTTGCAGCGATAGGGCTTATCCGTGCCATCAGAGACGAGATAGACGCCGAATTCGCCCTTGGGCGCTTCCACCGCGGCATAGACTTCACCAGCCGGCACATGGAAGCCTTCTGTGAAGAGTTTGAAATGGTGGATCAACGCTTCCATTGAGCGCTTCATGTCGCCACGGCTCGGCGCTGTCACTTTATGATTGGGCGCCAGCACGGGTCCCTGCCCCGCCGGCTCGCGCAGCTTGGCAATGCATTGCTTCATGATGCGCACAGATTGGCGCATCTCTTCCATGCGGATGACCTGACGATCGTAATTATCGCAGTTCTTGCCGACCGGAATATCGAAGTCCATTTCCTCGTAGCATTCATAGGGCTGCGACTTGCGCAAATCCCACGGTGCGCCAGAGCCGCGCACCATCACGCCCGAGAAACCCCAAGCCCAGCATTCTTCCAGCGAGACAATGCCAATATCGACATTGCGCTGTTTGAAAATGCGGTTGTCGATGAACAGCGCTTCGAGATCGTCACAGACTTTCAGGAAAGGATCGCAGAAAGCTTCAATGTCATTGATCAAAGCTTCTGGCAGATCACGCGCGACACCGCCGGGGCGGAAATAATTGGCGTGCAGACGAGCACCAGATGCGCGCTCATAGAACACCATCAGCTTTTCGCGTTCTTCAAAGCCCCAGAGCGGCGGCGTCAAAGCACCCACGTCCATCGCCTGCGTGGTGAGGTTCAAAAGATGCGAGAGCAGACGGCCGATTTCTGAATAGAGCACGCGGATCAATTGCGCGCGGCGCGGCACTTGGATCGCAAGCAGCTTTTCAATCGCCAGACAGAAAGCATGTTCCTGATTCATCGGCGCGACATAGTCGAGACGATCGAAATACGGGACGTTCTGCAAATAGGTGCGCGCTTCCATCAGCTTTTCGGTGCCGCGATGCAGCAGGCCGATATGCGGATCGACGCGTTCGACCACTTCACCATCTAGTTCCAGCACAAGGCGCAAGACGCCGTGGGCCGCGGGATGCTGCGGGCCGAAATTGATCGAGAAATTGCGGGTGTTCGGATGCTCGGTCATGGGCGCGTTCATGGGCGATCAGCCTTTTCGTCGCCCGGCAGGCGGTAAGGCGTGTCACCTTCCCACGGCGAGAGGAAATCGAATTGGCGGTATTCCTGGTTGAGACGCACGGGCTCATAGACCACGCGCTTCTGGTCATCGTCGTAGCGCACTTCGACATAGCCCGACATGGGGAAGTCTTTGCGCAACGGATGACCTTCAAAACCATAATCGGTCAGCATACGGCGCAAATCGGGATGACCCGAGAAGAAGACGCCGAACATGTCATAGGTCTCGCGCTCATACCAATTGGCCGCCGGAAAAACCGGAATGGCCGATGGCACGGGCGTCATTTCATCGGTCGTGCACTTCACGCGGATGCGCGTGTTATGGCGCGGCGACAGCAGATGATAGACGACATCGAAACGCTCGACGCGGGCCGGATAATCCACCGCCGTAATGTCGATGAAGCACTTGTAGAGCGTCGCTGGATGATCACGCAAAGCGCCCAGCGCTGCGTTGATCTGGTCGCGCGCCACGCTCACATTGATCTCGCCATAGGCTTCCACCAGATCGAGCGCCAAAGCACCGAGTGCCTCGCGAGCTGCCTGCGCTGCCGCCGAGAAGGCGGGGGAAGCATCGGCCGGAACGTCCGTCTCAACACTCATCTCAACCTCTAGCGTTCAATCGTGGACGTGCGACGGATCTTCTTCTGCAAAAGAAGAACACCGTAGAGCAGCGCTTCGGCCGAAGGCGGGCAGCCCGGCACATAAATATCGACCGGCACCACACGATCGCAGCCACGCACCACCGAATAGGAATAGTGGTAGTAACCACCGCCATTGGCGCAGGAGCCCATGGAGATGACGTAGCGCGGCTCCGGCATCTGGTCGTAGACCTTGCGCAGAGCGGGAGCCATTTTATTGGTCAGCGTGCCGGCAACGATCATCACGTCCGACTGACGCGGCGAAGCACGCGGCGCAAAGCCAAAACGCTCGGCGTCATAGCGCGGCATCGACATTTGCATCATTTCGACCGCGCAGCAGGCGAGGCCGAAGGTCATCCACATCAGCGAGCCCGTGCGCGACCAGGCGATGAGATCATCAACCGAGGTCAGCAGAAAGCCACGGTCTGCGAGCTGGTCGGAGACATTGACGAAGAAAGGATCGGTCGCGCCCACCGGCTTGCCAGTGGCGGGATCCAAAATACCGCGCGGGGCGGGAGCGACGAGTGTCTGAGCGTTTTCCATCAATCCCACTCCAGAGCGCCCTTCTTCCATTCATAGGCGAAGCCAATGGTCAGCACGCCAAGGAAGATCATCATCGACCAAAAGCCGAACAATCCGACATCTTTAAAAGCAACGGCCCACGGAAACAGGAAGGCCACTTCAAGGTCGAAGATAATGAAGAGGAGCGACACAAGATAAAACCGCACGTCAAATTTCATGCGGGCATCGTCAAAAGCATTGAAGCCGCACTCATAGGCGGAGAGTTTCTCAGGGTCGGGCTTTGAATAAGCGACCACGAATGGAGCAATCAGCAAAGCGGCGGAAATTCCGCCTGCCACGGCCATGAAAATCACGAGTGGCAGATAATCTTGAAGAAGGCTCGACATGCGCTGACCCGAGGGCTGGAGACATCCAGGCATCGCAATGATCCGCCTCTGGGCCTCCGCTAAGCGGGACTCAATGGGGGTCAAAGGACGGCGGAGGAGTATCGCAGCGCAACGAGGGGCGCAAGATGGCAGGAGGAAGCAGCGCCCTGTTTACGTGGCGTTATTACGCTTGGATGACCAAAAACTTTTGGCTAATCACAAAAAACCCAATCGACCGGCAATCAGGCCAATCAAAGCCCCTGCCCCAATGGCAACAAGCGGGTTCCGCGAGGTCAAAGCCACAATCGCGGCAGACATAATGACAATGCCAAAGCCAATTGCGCCTGACACTGCCGCCCCCGCAGTCACCACACCCGAGGCCACAATCAGGCCTAAAACGATGGGGGGCAGAGCCGAGCGGGCGACATTGAACCATTCTTTCTGTGAAAAACGCGTGTAGAGCCGCCCAACGATAAAGGCGATGATGCTGGAGGGGATGATGGCGGCGAGCGTCGCGGCCATCAGGCCGGGGAAACCCGCCACCCGCCAGCCCACCAGCGAGATCATCATGAAATTGGGCCCCGGCGCGGATTGGGCCAGCGCCATATCACGGGCAAATTCAGCATTGGTATGCCAGCTATTGACCACCACCGCGAGGCGGTGGATTTCGGGCATCATGGCCGGCGCGCCCCCGACCGAGACGAGGGACAGGGCGCCGAAGGCCAAGGCCAGTTTTACAATAGGGCCGTCACCCAGCATTGCGGCGGCTCCAGAAGGTCGCGGCAATACAGAGCGGCGTCATGACCAGCACCACCCCGATGAAGGGTAGGCGCAGCACCGCCATGCAGATGAAAGTGGCCAAAGCAAAAGCCAGATGGATCGGCCGGAGCTTCAGATTTCGGCCCATTTTGAGCCCGAGCCCGATGATAAGGCCGGCGGCCGCCGCCCCGGCCCCGACCGTTGCCGCCCGGACATCAGGGTTGGCGGCAAAGGCGTCATAGATGGTGGTCAGCGCCAGAAGGATGATGGTCGGCATGATCATCAGGCCCGAGAGGGCCACAATGGAGCCGAGCGGGCCCTGAAAACGATCACCCAGAATGATCGTCATGTTGATAATATTGCCGCCGGGCAGGATCTGCCCCATGCCGAGCACCGAAGCATATTCATATTCGCTCATCCAGCGGCGCTTTTCGACAATGATGTGTCGGGCAATGGTCGCCACGCCGCCGAAGCCGTAAAGGCCCATCTGGGCAAAGCCCATGAACAATTCACCCAGCGTGATCGGGCGGCCGTCGAGGCTCTTTGAGGAATCGCGCTCATTTTTCATGCCACCTTTTTGCGCCGCTTTGGGCAGGTGATCAAGGTGATGGCCACGCGGGCGCGAGCCTATGCAAATAAAAAAGCCCGCCGAAAAAATCGGCGGGCTTCTTCTCTGGAGCGCGTGAGATCAGCCGCGGAAGAGCGACAGAATCTGCTGGCTGGACTGGTTGGCAATCGACAGCGACTGGACGCCCAGCTGCTGCTGCACCTGCAAAGCCTGCAAGCGCGTCGATTCCTGGTTCATATCCGCATCGACGAGCTGACCAATGCCCTTGGTCACAGCATCCATCAGATTGGACACGAAGTCGGATTGCATACCAATGCGGGTTTTCACAGCGCCAAGATCACTTGCAGCTGTGGTGACGTCGGTCAAAGCCGCGTCGACAATGCTGATGTAGTCTTTCAATGTCGTCTGGTCCGCATCAGAATCCGTCAAATCGGAGATATCGAGATCAGTGACCGCGACATCTGCCGTATCATTGGCTGTGCGCAGCTTGTCGATAATGCCTTCGCCATCGGCGTCAGCATCAAACAAAGCTATTTTGGAAATGTCGACATCAATCGTACCCGTCGACACATCCGTTCCAGAACGCGTGAAAGACGCCACAATGCTTTTGGTCGCATTATAATCATCGGCACCGGAATCAACTGACAGCCAATTCTGACCCGAAAAGGTCGAGGAATCGGCCACAGACTGAATCTGGTCCTGCAACTGCTTGATCTCACCTTGAACCTTGGTGCGATCAATGCCGGGCTGGAGAGCGGCCACCAGTTTCGACTTGATCTGGGTGACGAGATCAGCGGTTGTTTTCAACGCGGCCGAAGCCACGTCAACAGTGGCCGAGCCCATGCCGAGCGCATCTTTCACCGTCGAGAGCGCATTATTATCAGAGCGCATCGTGGTGGCGATGGACCAATAGGCCGCATTGTCAGAGGCATTGGCCACACGCATGCCCGTCGAAATACGGTCCTGCGTGGTCTGCATAGCTCTATTTGTCGCGCTGAGATTTTGCAGCGCGGTAACAGCAGAAGCATTTGTCAAAAGACTTGTCATGAGTTCTGTCCCAAAGGAAAAGAGGGACATGCTGGATTTGCACCAGCACAACGGATTGGCCTCATGCCGCCTGAAGTCCAACTCGAACTTCACGCACCGTCGTCACCCATAAAAGAACATGCGACCACTTAAAGCCGCGTTCTGAAGGACGGTTAAAAATCTCTCTCTAGAGCGAGCTGTCAGCAACAATGCGCGTGCGATTGAGCCGCCACATCGAGAAATTGAGCACGCCTGCAAAAGACACCCAAGCCAGATAGGGCATCAGCAAAAAAGACGCCGTCTGATCAACGGGGGCGAAGAGCAAAATTTGCGCGAAGATCGACAGCCACAAAAAGACCAATTCAGCCAAAGCCCAATCGGGCCGTTTCGCACCAAAGAAGAAAGCTGACCATCCGGCATTGAGAACCAGGCTGATGCCATAAAGCGCCATAAGGCCCACGACGGCCTCCGGCGCGGCCGCTTCAAACACCCTGACGCCTGCCCATGCATTGATCAGAAAGAGAATCATCCAAGCCGGGGCGAAGAGCCAATTAGGCGGGCACCAAACGGGCTTTTGCAGGCTCTCATACCAGGGGCCGGGCTTGAAAATCGCGCCTGATGACGCCACCAGTAGGTTCACGGCGATAAAACTCAGCCAAATCGACATGACAAACCCCTGCGGAGACCCCTGTGCCTCAGTCTATCTACGTCCAAAAGCCCGGTTCCGATCATTGCCATTTCGGCCCAGATCAGCGAAACTGACAGTCAGAAATGTCAATCAATCTAGACGGGCGGGCGATGAGGCAGGTCTATCCATTCGCGGCCATTGTGGGCCAAGAAGACATGAAACTCGCCCTGCTGATTGCAGCGGTCGATCAAGGTGTCGGCGGGGTTCTGGTTTTTGGGGATAGAGGCACGGGCAAGTCCACAGCCGTGCGTGCGCTGGCGGCCCTCCTGCCCAAGCGCCCCGTTGTGGCGGGCTGCTCCTATAATTGTGCGCCTGAGAAAATGGCGGGGCTTTGCGAGACCTGCGCGCCCGGAGCCAAGCCGAAATCCAAACTCGAGCCCATGCCGGTGGTCGATTTGCCGCTGGGCGCGACCGAAGACCGCATCACGGGCGCACTCGATATTGAACGCGCGCTGGCTGGTGGCGAGAAGAAATTCGAGCCCGGCCTACTCGCGCGGGCGCACGGCGGCTTTCTCTATATTGATGAAGTGAACCTGCTCGAAGATCACCTCGTCGATCTCCTGCTTGATGTGACCGCGTCTGGCGAAAATGTCGTCGAGCGCGAAGGCTTCAGCCTGCGTCACCCTGCCCGCTTCGTGCTGGTGGGCTCTGGCAATCCGGAAGAAGGCGAATTGCGTCCGCAATTGCTCGATCGTTTTGGCCTGTGTCTCGAAGTGAAGACTCCCACCGAAATGGCTGACCGCATTGAAGTGGTGAAACGCCGCGACCTGTTCGAGCGCGACCGCGCCGCTTTTGTCGACAGCTGGCAAAAGGAAGAAGACAAAATCCGCCGCCGCATCAAACGCGCGCAAGCAATGATTGGCGACATCAATGTGCCAGATGATGTGCTGGCGCTGGCCGTCAAACTTTGCATGACATTGGGATCGGATGGTATCCGCGGTGAAATCACCTTGATCCGAGCGGCCCGTGCCGCTGCTGCGCTCGATGGCGCCAAGCAAGTCAACACGGCGCATTTGCGCAAAGTCGCCCCGCTCGCTTTGCGCCATCGCTTGCGACGCAATGTGCTGGACGAAGTCGATACGGGCGTGCGCGTCAGCCGCGCTCTCGCTGAAGTTCTGCCTGCATGAGTGCGGCCCTCGCCGCGAGCCTTTTGGCCGTCGATCCGGCGGGCTTTGGCGGCTTGCGCCTGCGCTCACGCGCGGGCCCCGCGCGCGAATTGTTTCTGGCCGATCTCGCGGCCCTCTTGCCCGAAGGCAAACCTTTGCGGCGCATGCCGGCATCCATCTCGGAAGACCGCCTGCTCGGCGGGCTTGATCTGGGCGCCACACTCGCGACCGGACAGCCGGTTGCTATGCGCGGCCTCTTGGCTGAAAGCCATGGTGGCGTGATTGTCGCCGCTATGGCCGAGCGACTGCCTGCCAATACGATTGCGCATCTCTGCGCCGCGCTCGACACGGCCTCCCTGCATATCGAACGCGAAGGGATGCATGCGCATGTGGATGCGCGCTTTGCGCTGCTCGCGCTGGATGAAGGCGAAGATGATGAAGGTCTCGCACCATCTTTGTGTGATCGTCTCGCCTTTCATGTCGGCGAACCGGATGAAGAGCCTCTGGCAGAACGCCGCGAAGTGATACGTGCACGTGAGCTCCTGCCGCGCGTGCATCTCGACCCTGCGCAAATGGATGAACTGGTAGCCGTCGCGAGCGCTTTTGGCATTGGCTCGCCCCGCGCCTGTCTCTTTGCTTTGCGCACGGCGCGCGCGCATGCTGCTCTGAACGAACGCGACGCCGTCGATGCGGATGATTTGCAATTGGCCGCCCGCCTGATCTTCGCGCCGCGTGCCACGCAATTGCCGGCCCCTCCGGAACAGCCGGAGGAGGAAATGCCGCCAGAGCCGCAAGAAGACCGCGCTTCTGACGACACGCCGCCCGACGAACAAGAAACAAATATGCCCGAGCCCGGCGCCGAGAGCATGGTCGATGCCGTGCGCGCCGCGCTCCCCGCTGATCTCTTGCGCAAGCTGATTGCCGGAGAACCCGCGCGACGTTCGCCCCAACATGGCGGCAGCGGCTTGGAAAAGCGCACCTTGCGCCGCGGCCGCCCTGCAGGATCGCGCGCAGGTGATCTCACAGGTGGCGCGCGTCTGGCTCTGCTCGACACATTGCGCGCAGCCGCACCCAAACAGGTTTTGCGCCGCAAACTTTTACCCGCCGGCGCGGCCCATCCCCCGCTGCTCTTGCGCAAAGAAGATTTGCGCATCAAGCGACTGATCGAGCGCACACGTGTCGCTACCATTTTTGTTGTCGATGCCTCGGGCTCACAAGCCCTGCATCGTTTGGGCGAAGCCAAGGGCGCGGTGCAATTGCTGCTCGCGGAATGCTATGTACGCCGCGATGAAGCGGCCCTTATTGCCTTTCGCGGCAAAGATGCACGCTTGCTGCTTCCGCCCACGCGCTCACTCGCCCGCGTGCGTCGTGAACTCGCGCAATTGCCCGGTGGTGGTGGCACGCCACTCGCGCGCGGCATTGCTCTGGCTGCCAATATGGCTGATGCCATTCGCCGCAAAGGCGACACGCCCGTGCTCGTCTTCTTCACTGATGGACAGGCGAATATCACAAATGAAGGCGTGGGTGATCGCGCCAAAGCAGAAGTCGATGCGACGGAAGCCGCCAAACATTTGCGCGCCAGCGGCACACGCTGCCTGCTGATCGACACTTCGCCACGCCCGCAACCGCGCGCGCGCAAACTCGCGGAAGATCTGGGCGCGCGCTATTTGCCCTTGCCGGCTGCGCAAGCGCAAAAACTCTCGGCTGCCGTCAAAGCGGAATTGCCGCGTTAAGATTTTTTCCAGAAACGGATGAGATCAGCCAGATGCGCGAGCCCCGAGGCCGCCAGCATCAAGAGCATGATTTCGGGCTGGCCACGCAGGCCCGCACTCATCGCAAGCAAAAGACACAGGCCTGCAGAGAGATGCAGCGCAATGTCAAAGGGGCGCGGTCCGCGCCCCTTTTTTGATCGCCACCAAGACAGCGCGATAAATTCGACGATGACGAGACCTGCAATTGCTTCGGCAAAAATGGCGAGGTCCGGCATGAGGATCAGGCTTCCGCCGTCTCCGCATCTTCACCCGTCTTTTCGCCGCGCTCATTGCCAAGCCACGGGCACTCATCGACACCCAGATCAACCGGATCCATCTGCATAGGGCCAGCAACCGGGCACAGCTGTGTGAGCGGATGATTGGCATCCACCACATTGCGCGGCAGGTCGAGGCTCGACCAGATCGCGTCAAGCGCATGGAGCAGATGTGCAATATCTTCATCGCTATGCAGCGGTGAAGGCGTAATGCGCAGACGTTCCGTGCCACGCGGCACAGTCGGATAATTGATCGGCTGGATATAGACGCCGAATTCATCCATCAAACGATCCGACACGAGTTTGCACAGCACAGGATCGCGCACCATCACCGGCACAATATGGCTCGGATTATGGAGATGCGGCACGCCCAGTTTATCAAGACCATCGCGCAGACGGCGCACACGATCCTGATGGCGCTGACGCTCGACGCTCGAACCCTTGAGATGATGCACGGAAGCGCAAGCCCCTGCGGCAAGAGCCGGCGGGATCGCGGTTGTGAAGATAAAGCCCGACGAGAAGGAACGGACATAATCGCAGAGCGCGGCCGAGGCTGCGATATAACCGCCCATCACGCCATAGGCTTTGGCGAGCGTGCCTTCGATCACGGTGAGGCGATGCGACAGGCCATCACGATCAGCAATACCACCACCCTGCGGGCCATACATGCCAACGGCATGAACTTCGTCGAGATAGGTCATGGCATGATACTGATCGGCGACGTCGCAAAGGTCGCTGATGGGGGCAATGTCGCCATCCATCGAATAGACGCTTTCAAACATGACGAGCTTTGGGCGCGCCGGATCGAGATCGGCGAGCTTGCGTTCAAGATCACGCGGATCATTGTGCTTGAAGATGCGCTTTTCGCAGCGGGCATGGCGAACGCCTTCGATCATGGAGGCATGGTTGCCTTCATCCGAAATGACGACGCAATCAGGCATGCCTGCTGCCAGCGTGCCAAGGCTCGCCCAGTTCGACACATAGCCTGATGTGAAAAGCAGAGCCGATTCCTTGCCATGCAGCGAGGCCAGTTCGCGCTCAAGCAACACATGCTGATGCGTCGTGCCCGAAATATTGCGCGTGCCGCCAGCGCCAGCGCCCGCGGCATCAATCGCGCCATGCATGGCTTTCAGCACTTCCGGGTGTTGGCCCATGCCGAGATAATCGTTCGAGCACCAGACGGTGACGGGCTTTTTGCCATCAGGTCCGTGCCAAGCTGCCTTCGGAAAGGAGCCAGCGACGCGTTCGAGATCGGCGAAAACACGATAGCGGCCTTCGCGGCGAAGCTTGTCGATCTCAGATGAGAAGAAAGCATCGTAATTCATCAGAGGCTCCCATTGATACGCAGGTCGGGAAAAGATTTGTGCTGCTGCAGGTCTTCGTGGGATTTGAAACCCCACTTCCACAATTTCTCGGACGGCAGCGGCAGCACGAGAAACCAATGTTCGAGAATGGCCAGGCCCATCAAAACAGACAGAAGCGTGAAGCGGATCGCCACACCCTCATCAGCCGTTGTCATGGCGCGTTCAACCATCAAAGCCAGCGCAACAGTGGCCAGCGTCACGCAAAGTGGAAAGAAAGAATTCATCGCGCTATTGCGGAAGGCTGAGCCGATGTAGCGCAATTGTTCTGGCAAGAAAGCGATCGGCGCATGCGGCACGCCGAGATAAATATTGATCTTGGCCGAGAGGCGCATCATCCAGAGCAGAGCATAGGTCTCAGGACCCAAAGCACTGGAGCCGCCCCATGTGGCAGCGGCAACCGCGGCAAAACCGACCAGCACGGCAGCTTCATGCCAGAGGATCATTTCACACGCGCCAATAAGACGCGCAAAACCTGATGCCTCAGGAGCCATCGCCGTACGGCGTGGCCCGGTGATCAGGCCCATCAGGAAAGTGATTTCATTCAACGCCCAGACAGCGAGCGCGCCGGTAAAGGCGTGATAAGCGCCAACCGAACTCATGTCATTGCGCGCGCCATGCAGAGCGACGAGACCTGCGGCCGCCAGCACACTCATGCCCAAAATCGTCACCGGAAAAGTCTGCCGGGGCAATCCATCCAAATAGAGGATCGCTCCGGTGGAGAACCACCAGATGAACAGGGCATAGAGAATGGCGAGGCCGCAGGCGAGCATGTCGTCCTTACCAGACCGGCTGCAATGTGACTTGCTTGGGCAATTCATTCTGACGCACCGGCGTCAGGAACAAACGACCGAAAGCAAGTGCACCTTGAACCGAGAGAAGCTTGCATTTGAAGAAGCCGATGATGCCGCCTTCAGCGCGTGCTGCCTGTGTCGCTTCATTGATCTGACGCAGGCGTTCAAAGCCCGCCCAAATTGCTTCATTGTCGAGATCAATCGTCACCGGGAACACCTGCTTGGTGATTTCCGATGTCAGGTGAATGACCTTGCGATCATAGGTTTCCGGATCAAGCCCGAGCGCCTTGTAGAAATCAGCGCGCATATGGTCGCGCACATACATGGTCGCGAAAACGGCGAGCAAGAAAAAGCGGATCCAGAGCTTGTTGCGGCCAGCAAGCAGTTTCGGATTGGCGCGCATCACGAGTGCGAAAGCCTCACCATGACGGAACTCATCATTGCACCATTGTTCGAACCATTTGAAAATCGGATGGAACCGCTTTTCGGGATGACGCTCGAAATGGCGATAGATGGTGATGTAGCGCGCATAGCCGATCTTCTCGGACAGATAGGTCGCGTAGAAGATGAACTTTGGCTGGAAGTAAGTGTATTTCTTGGCGCGTGCCAAAAAGCCCAGATCAATGCCAATGTTGAAATCCTTCAACACTTCATTGATGAAGCCGGCATGGCGCGATTCATCGCGGGCCATGAAAGCAAAAAGATCGCGAATTTCCGGATTGGTGATCCGCTTCTTGATCTCTGCGTATAGTACACAGCCGGAGAATTCGGACGTGAGCGATGAGACAAGAAAATCGACAAAATCTTTGCGCAGCCCTTCGGGCAGCTCAGACATGTCCATCTGGAATTCATCCGTGCGCTGGAAATGACCCTTGTTCAGGTCAGCGCGGAAATCGTTCATCAGCACGTCCCATTCGGCACGCACAGGCGTGATGTCGAGGCGATCCATCGCTTCGCAATCGGTGGTGTAGAAACGCGGGCTGAGGATTGTTTCCTCAAGCGCGGTTTTGACGGAGACATTGGCTCCGCCGCCCTCCATCGGAATCATGCTGCGCTCCCTGCGGAAAAGCCGATCTCATAAAGTTCGGTGAGTTCGAGATAGGACAAGACGCGCGTCGTGGCGCGCGTGAAGGGTCCTGCGTGAATAATGGTGGCCGTGCACTTAAAGGTGCCCTGCTCGCCAAAACCGATGCGGGTCGGTGCGCCATGCACAATGACCTTGTCGCCCGGGCCCGGATCCATGCCCTCCAGCACGACATAGGCTTTCAAACTATCTGGTGTCTGCGCAATTTCGACTGTGCAGGGTATGTCATGCGTCTTGCGTGTCATGCCAATCATGGGATCGCCCTCCCTTGTTTGAGCAAATGTGCGAACAGGCCGGCATTGCTGGGCCCGAAGCTTTCCAGTTCAACCACTCGCCCCGTTACAGGGTCTGCGATGGTCAATCGTCCGTCTGCGTGACGCGCAAGCGAGAAACTCTCCTGCGAACCACCTTCATGTGCGCGACGGTCGCGGGCAAAGCCGCGCATCACGCCTCGTAGAAACCCACCCTCGCCTGCCGCGTAATTTGCCACAATGCGACCTTCGTTCGTCTCAACCCGCACACCACCGGCCGGATTGTCGAGAAATCGCAGATCAACCATTTCCACGACCGGAGACGGCGGCACGCGTGTGGCGCCGAAATCTGTTGTCCGTGCAATGCCGGCGAACAAAGTCGCCAGGCCGACCAGAATGAGGCCGGCCTGCGCCGCACGCCGTGGAAATGCTTGCCCTGCGAAAATCTCGCTCATCAGATCCTCACGAAGCCATGACGGCCCCGCGCAACGCATCTTCCGGCGTTTGCGGGATCACAACGGATTTGGGTTGGACATAACCCGCCAAAGCGCGGCCGAGCACATCGGCTGCCATATGCGGGTCAGGCAGAGCACGCAACATCGGTTCGGGCTTGGCATAGCGCCAGGGGCGCGCATGCGGCCAGAGAACGAGATAGCCAATGCGGCCATTGTTGTTGAGGCTCAAAGACACATCGCCGCTCTTGTCGCTGTGCTCGGCCAAGGAGGCGCCGTCGATCCCTTCGAAAGGAATGTTCAGCGTCACGGGCAGAGCCATGCCGATGCGCATCACCACGCGACGATCTGTGATCGAATACATGGTGGTGCGCGCCGAGAGAATGGCGATGACGAGAAGAATAGACACAGCGCCCAAAGCGAGAGGTGCGAGCGACAAAGTCGCATCGAAAATCTCGCGCAGGGAACCGCCCTCGAGCGTTGCCAAAAGGCCACGCCATGCCATGAGCACGGCGAAATAGATCATCACTTCGCGCAGGCGAAACGCGCGCATGGCCAGAGGACGCCAATGCGGCGCCCCCTGCCAGAGCAAACGCTCGCCCGGCGGGAGATAATCCGGGAGACCCGGGATGGGCTCGATCTCGTGCTCGCTCACAGGATCGGGTCCTTACGTGTAGGCGTCGCATAAAGTGTGCCGCCGCCGTAGAAACCGCAGATCTTGTCTTCTTCAAGCAAGGTCACGCTGTCGGCATTCTTCGTGCGCGGGGCTTTGGCGAAATGCTGGCCGAGAACAGCCGCCACACGCACTTCGCGTTTGCCACCGTCGATCCGCGAGAAGTTCACCGGAAGCAGAACCGAGCCAGCACCATTGGCCAGATCCACTTCAAAATAGCGCGCAATATATTCCGAGCGATCCACCCAGACGTCCTTGATCGTGCCACCAACGACACCATCATCACCCTTGACGGCCATGCCACGCGGATCGGGATCGCGCGTTTCAAGGTAAAAGCCGGTGGCCACACGCAGCGGAACAATCTTGTGCACGCCTTCATGGGTCATGTCTTCATGGTCAGCGCGTTCTGCCCAAGCGGCAGGCCCCACACCATCGACCATCGGGTCGCCAGTCGGATCAAGCGGCGTGCCCGGATAGGGAGACGCCGGCTTGGCAGCGATCTCGCGCGTATCGGGACGACCACCTTCGACGACGAAAACGTCGCCGCTGGCCATGCGATAAGATTTCGACGGCGGAGGTGCCGGGAAACCAACAGCTGCGACTTTCGAGTGCGGGTTTTCCGAAACCATCGGATAGCCTTCGCGCTTGTTTTCGCGATGCAGATACCAGATCAATCCAGCAAAGAAGATCCAGAACACGTAAAGAAGGGCAGTAGCCAGGTCCACATTATAGCCGATCATCGCAAAGTCTCCTTGATCAGCGGGGCATTTCGGCAAGGCCGAAACGGGTATCGCCACGGTCCGTTCGTGCATGACGCGCGAGCGGGCCGATGGCCACGAGGGTTAGAAACAACAATAAAAGTTCGATCTGATAGACCGCGCCGTAACCGGTCCAGCTATCAGACAGAACGGAGCCAAGGGCTCCCTTCGCCGCGAGGGCACCAATGCCATCGCGGATCAACGCACCGAAGAACATGGCGGCACCCGCAGCGCCCGCTTGCACACCGCCCCAAGCGCCGAGTGCGAGACCACTCGCCCCCTGCTCTTCAAGGCTCATGGCAGCGACCAATGTGGCAACCGCAAACAATCCGCCGCCAAAACCAATCAAAGCCGCGCCCACTTGGAAGAGGAAAGCGAGACCCATGGGCCCAGAGACCAGAACGAGAATGAAAGCAGGCAGGCCCAGCATCGCGCCGTAACCCGCCAAACGATATGTATCGATACCGCGACCCAAAAGACGCGCAGCAAAGGCGTAAGCGCCGAGCGACCCACCCGCGAGAAGCGCGGTCAACAAAGTCGTGCGCGCCACGGAGAAATGCAGCACTTCGCCGCCATAGGGCTCAAGCACAATGTCTTGCATGGAGAAAGCGGCCGTCCCGAGAGCTGTCGCAAAGAGGAAACGCTTGGCACCGGGGATCGAAATAAGCTTGCGCCAATTATCACCGAACGTCGGATCATCGGGGCGCTTTTCTTTACTGCTGGACGGGTTGCGCGCTTCCTGCTTCCAGCCGGCAACGAAATTCAGGATCATCGTGACCAGCGCAACGCCTTGCACGACCTGAATGAGTTTCACCGGATCGAAATCAGCCAGCAAAATGCCAAAGGCCATCGAGGCACCGACCATGCCGATCAACAGCATGACATACATGAGCGAAACGACACGCGGGCGCTTATGCTCGGGCGCGAGATCAGCCGCCAAAGCAAGGCCCGCTGTCTGCACTGTCTGTGTGCCCGCGCCAATCAGCAAGAAAGCTGCTGCACTGGCGACATGACCAATCCACACCGGGCCATCCGTGTCACCCGACATGATGAGCAGAGCGAAAGGCAGAATGGAGAAGCCACCAAAGGCAAACATCGTACCCGCGTAGAGATAGGGCACGCGCTTCCAGCCGAGATAGGATTTGTGATTGTCGGATTTGAAACCAATCAAGGGCCGTAGGGGCGCGACGATCATCGGCAACGCGACAGCGCCCGCGACAAGCCAGGCCGAAAGGCCCAGTTCAACAATCATCACGCGATTAAGCGTGCCCACGAGAAGCGCCATAGCCATGCCGACTGACACTTGGAAAAGTGACAGACGCAGCAATTTCGACAAAGGCAGATCCGCCGTTGCCACATCGGCGAAGGGCAGAAACTGTATACCGATCTTTTGCCAGACCTGGGCGAATTTCGGGGCGCGCGTGCTCATCGTGTGATGACCTCCAGCCCTTGCGAAATATAAAAGCCACGCGAGACGCGGTGCGTCCGGCCAGCCTGCCAATCCTTGAGGCCCGGCTCGCGCGCGATGCCATCGATGAGGCGCTGCTCGGAGACCGGAATAATCGCGGGCGAACGATCACCGCGCGGGAAGATTTTGCCAACCGTATGCATCAGCGCCAAAGCGCGAGTGCGCGGCGCAAAGGTCACCAGCATGGCGCGGCGTGTGTTTTCAGCCAGACGCGAGAGTGCTGACACAGCATCACCCGGCGCGTAATGGATGAGTGCATCCATCGACACGACATAATCAAATGTGCCGAGCGCAGGATCGATCATATCGCCGACGCGGAAATCAACTGAACCCGCACCCGCAATATGGGGTGTACGTTCACGCGCCAGATGAATGAGGTTAGGCGCAATATCAACCGCCACAACTTCGGCGCCACGCTGTGCCGCTTCCACTGCGAAAGCACCCGTGCCGCAACCAGCGTCCAGCAGGCGCAGGCCCGTCATATCATGCGGCAACCACGACAGAAGCGTGTTGCGCATTTCCTCACGGCCCGCACGCACAGTTGCGCGGATGCGGCCAACAGGTGCATCCGACGTCAAAGCCGCCCAGGCATGAACCGCCGTGCGATCGAAATAAGTTTCGATCGCACCAAGCCGTTCGCGATAGGAAATGGTGTCGGACATTAGTCAAACCCCAACAGATCGAAGATGTCGCGATCTTTCAGCGACTGGCCATTGAACTCTTCATTGCCATCGAGCAGCGATTGCGCGAGGCGCAGATATTCTTGCTGAACAGCGAGAATGGCAGGGGTGGGTTCCATCTCGAACAACGTCGCCTTCTTCAGGCGCGATTTGCGGATATCGTCGAGATCCGGGATATGCGCAATGGTGCGAAGACCTGCGACCGCATTGAACTTATCAATCTGGTCCGTGTCAGCGCTGCGATTGGCAATGACGCCACCCAGACGCACTTTGTAGTTTTTCGATTTCGCCGCAATCGCCTGCACAATGCGGTTCATCGCGAAGATCGAGTCGAAATCATTGGCCGCGACAATCAAAGCGCGTTCGGCATGTTGCAGAGGGGCCGCAAAGCCGCCGCAGACCACGTCGCCCAGCACGTCGAAGATCACGACATCCGTGTCATCAAGCAGATGATGTTCTTTCAAAAGTTTCACAGTCTGGCCGACGACATAACCGCCGCAACCTGTGCCCGCAGGCGGGCCGCCAGCTTCCACGCATTTCACGCCGGCATAGCCTTCAAAGACGAAATCTTCGATGCGCAATTCTTCCGAATGGAAGTTCACCGATTCCAGCACATCAATGACGGTCGGCATCAGCTTTTTGGTCAGCGTGAAGGTCGAGTCATGCTTGGGGTCGCAGCCGATCTGCAAGACGCGCTTGCCGAGTTTGGCAAAAGCGACCGAGAGATTGGAGGATGTCGTGCTCTTGCCAATGCCACCCTTGCCATAAACAGCAAAGACGCGGGCATTGCCGATTTTTTGCTGCGGATCGAGGTGGACTTGCACACTTCCCTCGCCGTCACATTTGGTGACGTGAGATGGGTGGGCGATAGGTGGCTTCGTGATCACATTCATGCGGCCATCTCCATGCCAATGCCTTCGAGCCGGTCCTCGATCTCTTCACCCGCGCGCCGAAGCGCTTCGAGTGTTTCGTCATCCGGTGTCCAGTAATTGCGCTCATGCGCTTCGATCAGACGGCTTGCCATTTTGGCGGCAGAAGCCGGGTTCAATTCAGCCAAACGCGCGCGCATGGCGGGGTCGAGCATGTAAGTCTCGGTGAGGCGCTCATAGACCCACGGATCCACTTCGCCCGTGGTCGCCGACCAGCCCATGACATTGGTCACATGGGCTTCGATCTGGCGCACGCCTTCATAGCCATGCTGTAGCATGCCCTCATACCATTTCGGATTGAGCATGCGGCTGCGGGTTTCCAACGCGACCTGTTCGTTCAGCGTGCGCACAACGCCCTGCCCGCGCGTCTGGTCGCCGATATAGACAGCAGGCTTGCGACCACCGCGCTGCGCCATGCGCGAAATGCCACCCAGCGTGTCGAAATATTGATCGAGAGACGTGACGCCGAGCTCGACTGATTCAAGATTTTGATAGGCAGCATCCACATCAGCCATGACAGCTGCCAAGAGATCGGGCTGTTTGGCGGCGCGGCCATTGCGGCCATAGGCAAAGCTTTTGCGGCGTGAATAAATTTCGGCCAGCTCGTCTTCATCTTCCCAAACGCTATTCTCAATCGCGAGATTGAGATTGGCGCCATAAGCGCCTTCCGCATTGGAGAAGACGCGCAGAGCCGCGGTTTCCATGTCGCAATTATGTTTTTGGGCATAATCGAGCGCATGGGCACGAATGGCGTTCATCTCGGCCGGCTCATCCGCCAAAGCAGCAAGCCATGCGGCTTCTGCGAGCAGCTTCACTTGCAAGGGCATGAGATCGCGGAAAATGCCCGAGAGCGTAATGACCACATCGACACGCGGACGGCCGAGTTCAGCCAGCGACAGCAATTCAGCGCCGCACAGACGGCCATAGGAATCATAACGCGGGCGCGCGCCCATGAGCGCCAAGGCTTGCGCAATCGGCACGCCCTGCGTCTTCAGATTGTCGGTGCCCCACATGACGAACGCGATGGTCTGCGGGAAGCCATGGCCATCGGCAACATGGCGATCAATGAGAAGCTGTGCGCCAAGCGCCCCATCCTTCATCGCAAATGCGCTGGGGATGCGGAAAGGATCAAAGCCATGCAGATTGCGGCCCGTGGGAAGAACTTCCGGCGTGCGCAGCAAATCACCACCCGGAGCCGGGCGAATATAGCGGGCATCCAGTGCGCGCAGGATCGCGGGCACTTCGCTTTCAATCTTCAGGCCATCAATGATCTTTTGCAGATCGGCATAAAGGCGCGTCTCGTCTTCGCCCTGCGCAGCCGGCATATGGCCCGCGGCCATGGCGAGTGCCACATCACGCGACAGGATCGCACCATGCATGGCATCGGCGCAAGAAATCAGCATGTCGGCCATTTGTTCGACGCTCATCGTGCCGCCGACAATATGGAGACCATGCGGAATGAGCGCATATTCAAGTTCGAGCACGCGCGATTGCAGCGCGGTGATTTCTTCTGCAGCCTGTTCCCAAGCGGGTTCTGCAGGCGTCAAATCAACAGCGGCTGCCTGTGCCTGAATGATCGGTGCCAAGCGTGCGGCTTCCGCATCAGAGCCCGGCTCCAGAGCACGCCAGGCTTCCAGCGATGTCTTGAGATCAACAAGACCGCGATAAAGGCCAGCCTGTGCAACAGGCGGTGTCAGATAGGAGATCAGCGTTGCAGCCGCGCGGCGCTTGGCAATCGTGCCTTCCGACGGATTGTTGGACGAATAGAGATAGACATTCGGCAAATCGCTGATCAGGCGATCCGGCCAGCAAGCGGCCGACATGCCCGCCTGTTTGCCCGGCATGAATTCCAGCGCGCCATGCGTGCCAAAATGCAGCACGGCATCGGCGCCAAAATCTTCGCGCATCCAGCGATAGAAAGCCGAGAAAGCATGGGTCGGTGCAAAGCCCTTTTCAAAGAGCAGGCGCATCGGATCGCCTTCATAGCCAAAGGCTGGCTGCACACCGACGAAGACATTGCCGAATTGCGCGCCCAGCACGAAGATCGAAGAGCCGTCGCTCTGCTGGCGACCAGGCGCTGGGCCCCATTGGGCTTCAATCTCGTTCAGATAGATTTCGCGGCGCACATGATCATCGGCCGAGATGCGGTGATGCACATTGGCTTGCGCGCCAAACGTCTGGGCATTGCCCTTGAGCAGATGATCGCGCAGCTCGTCAACGCTGCCAGGCACATCCACCGTATAGCCCTGCGCCTTCATGCCGGAGAGCACATTATGCAGGCTCTCAAAGACCGAGAGGAAAGCGGCTGTGCCGACATTGCCAGCGTTCGGCGGGAAGTTGAACAAAACAATGCCTACGCGGCGCTCAGCCAATTCACGGCGGCGCAACGAGATGAGCTTGTCGATACGCGCAGCCAACATGGACGCACGCTCGTTGGCCGAGCGCATATCCTGACCCTGATCATTATTGGCTTGTGAACGGCCACCGAAAACCATCGGGCCTGTCGCGCCATCGAGCTCGGGGATCGCCACCATAATGGTCGCTTCCACCGGCATGAGGCCACGATCTGACTCTTGCCATTGTTCGAGTGTCTGGAATTCGAGCGGATGCGCCGCCAGATAGGGCACATCGAGTTCAGCGAGAATTTCTTCGGCTGCCGCCGCATCATTGTAAGCCGGACCACCCACCAAGGAGAAACCGGTCAGCGACACCAGAGCATCAATGCAGGGCTTGCCATTGTCGAAGAAGAATTCGCGGATCGGATGGCGCGCATCAAGGCCGCTGGCAAAAGCCGGAATGACCGAGAGGCCTTTGGCTTCGAGTGCGGCGATCACACCATCATAATGCGCGCTATTACCAGCCAGCAGATAGGACCGCATAACGAGCACGCCAACAGTGCCCTTCTTGCCAGGGCTCACCTTGCGCAGACCATCGGCGCGCTCGGAAATACGACCGGGAAGTGCCGGATGATAAACACCCGATTCCGGATATTCGACCGGATCGGACACATGCAACTTGCCGCGCAACACTTTGCGCGGGCCGTCGGCATAGCGATTGATCAGCGCCTTCACCAGATTGGCGACATTGTCGTCCGAACCTGCGAGCCAATATTGAAGTGTGAGCAGATAGGCACGGATGTCTTGCGCAGCGCCCGGAATGAAACGCAGCAAGCGCGGAATCCGGCGCAGCATTTTCATCTGATCGGCACCAGCCACACCTGATTTTTCGGTCTTGCCGCGCAGTTTCTTCAAGAAAGCGCGCAGACCACCCGTTGAATGGGTAGTGAATTTGCCCATGCGGGTCAGCTTGGCCACTTCGCCGGACGACATGCAGACAACCATCGCATCGCATGTGTCGCGACGTGCCGCCAAGGCTGGCAGCACGGCCTGAATATGATCTTCCATGAAGAGCATGGTGGCGATGACAATATCGGCCTTTGCAATATCGCCATTGCAACGCGCGAGTGCTTCTTCATCCTCGCCCCAATGGGCGGCCGAATGCATAGAGAGCGTGAGGCCCGGAATTTCCTTGCGCAGCAAATTTTGCGCGCGCGCCACCGCCCCCGCCAGGTGATCGTCGAGAGTGACGATCACCACGCGCACGGGGCAGCTATCAGCGGCCGTAATGCGCTTTGGCTTCATAAAGCGTCTCCACGTCGATGCGGGTTGTCCCGCGCTCAAGGGCGAATTTCTCGGTGTTCCGGCGCGCTTTGCCGCGCACGAAGAAGGGAATTTTGCGAAGCTCCTTTTCCGCATCGAGCGTCCAGGCCACTTGCGCGCCGCCATCGGCGGCAACAACAACAGGAGCTGGCGCTTCTTGCGCGGGTGCAGAGCCACCCAGATGCGAAGGCGCAATGCCATCGCGGAATTCGAAATCGCCACGGAACATGCCGATGAGATGTTCTTCCAAGCCCATCATCAGCGGATGCACAAAAGTATCGAAGAGCACGTTGGCGCCTTCAAAACCCATTTGCGGGGAATAACGCGCCGGGAAATCCTGCACGTGAACCGGTGCCGAGATCACCGCGCAGGGCACGCCCAAGCGCTTGGCAATATGGCGTTCCATTTGCGAGCCCAGAACGAGCTCGGGCGCGGCGGCAGCAATCGCCACTTCCACGTCCAGATAATCATCGGTGATCAGCGGCTCGACATCATAAGAAGCGGCCGCTTCACGAATTTCACGAGCGAATTCGCGTGAATAGGTGCCAAGACCGACAACCTTCATGCCGATCTCGCGCGACGCCACGCGGGCGGCGGCAATGGCATGGCTCGCGTCACCAAAAATGAATACGCGTTTGCCGGTCAGATAGGTCGAGTCGACCGAGCGCGAATACCAGGGCAGACGCGCGCGATTTTCGATTTCCTTCGGCACTTCAATGCCAGCTAGTTCGGCTACTTCCTTGATGAAAGCGCGCGTGCCAGCGACACCAATCGGCATTTCGCGTGTCTGCTTCTGGCCATAAGTACGCTGCAGCCATGAGGCTGTGATGCTGGCGACTTCCGGATAAAGCACAACGTTGAAATCAGCATCAGCAAGACGCGACATATCAGCAGGCGTGGCACCCAGCGGCGCGACGACATTGATCTCAATGCCCATCGCCGTCAGAAGCGCTGTGATTTCGGTCAAATCATCACGATGGCGGAAGCCGAGCGTTGTCGGGCCCAAAATATTGCACGATGGGCGGCGCCCGTCAGCGCGTGTGGCTTCATCGCGCGGGCGCGTCAATGTGCGCGCAATGCGATAGAAAGTTTCGGCTGCGCCCCAATTTTCTTTGCGCTGATAGGCAGGCAATTCGAGTGGAATGACGGGGATCGGCAGATCAAGCGCCTGCGCCAATCCACCTGGATCATCTTGAATGAGTTCTGCCGTGCAGGATGAACCCACAATCAAAGCATCAGGCTTGAAGCGCTCATAAGCGTCACGCGCAGCATTTTTGAAAAGCTCTGCCGTGTCGCCACCCAGATCACGCGCCTGGAATGTCGTGTAGGTCACGGGCGGACGCGTATCGCGGCGCTCGATCATCGTGAACAGAAGATCGGCATAAGTGTCGCCCTGCGGCGCGTGCAAAACGTAATGCACATTCTTCATCGCGGCTGCGATGCGCATGGCGCCAACATGGGGCGGGCCTTCATAAGTCCAGACGGTGAGCTGCATGGCTTAAACCTCCAGCAGCGCGCGCCGCATCAGCGGGCGCGTGAAGAGTTCAGCCAGATCAGCCGCCTGTTCAAAACCTTGAACGGGCGTGAAGACCAATTCGATGGACCATTTGGTCGAAAAGCCTTCCGCTTCGAGCGGATTGGCAAGACCCAAACCACAGACCGTCAAATCAGGCTTCAGAGCACGACAGCGATCGAGCTGCTGTTCGACATCCTGGCCTTCGACGATTTGAACATGGTCAGGCAACAGATCGAGTTCTGCGGCCAAGTGACGGCGATGCAAATAAGGAACGCCGATTTCGGTCAGTTCCATGCCGAGCTCTCGCGAAAGAAAGCGCGCGATGGGCACTTCCAATTGCGAGTCGGGGAAGAAAAAAAGGCTGCGTCCGGCCAGTTTTTCACGTGCACGGTGCAGGCTCGCTTCAGCACGGGCGATGGCTGAAGAGATTGTGTTTTGAAACACCTGTTCACCGACGTTAAAAACCGTCGCGGCCGCACGCAGCCAGGCTTCCGTGCCCTCTACACCGAGGGGGAAAAGGGCAGGAATATGAATCGCCCCGCGCTCTTCGAGCGCACGCGCCGTGTCGCTCAAAAAGGGTTGAGCGAGCAAGAAGCGCGTCTTCGGGCCGATGGCGGGCATGTCTGCCGCATGACGCGCTGGGAGGAAGTCGACGCGCGTCAATCCCATCTGTTCGAAGTATCTGCGGAACTGATCTTCGACAGCGTCGGCCAAAGCGCCGACGACAAGAAGCGAGGGTTCGGCCTGCTCGGGCATTGGGGCGCATTGGGCCACCAAAGCTGCCAGACAGGCGTCTTCGCCTTGCGTGAATGTGGTTTCAATGCCGCTGCCCGAATAAGACAGAACGCGCACTTGCGGCATCAGTGTCTGCGACAGACGCTGCGCGGCGCGCGACAAATCAAGCTTGATCACTTCGGACGGGCAAGAGCCGACGAGGAAGAGCATTTTAATATCAGGGCGGCGCTCAATCAGGCGCCCAACAACACAGTCAAGTTCCGCGTCAATATCAGCGAGCCCTGCGAGATCGCGCTCTTCAATGATTGCGGTCGCAAAACGCGGTTCTGCGAAAATCATCACGCCTGCGGCGGATTGGATGAGATGCGCGCAAGTGCGCGAGCCCACCACGAGGAAGAAAGCATCCTGAATCTTGCGATGCAGCCAGACAATGCCGGTGAGGCCGCAGAAAACTTCGCGCTGGCCGCGCTCTTGGCGCAGGCTCGGGCCGGGACGATCGTCACAAAGCGGCAGGCTCATGTGGCCACCCCGCTCATTTCACCAGCCTCGCGGCGGGCCGCCCGCAGTTTCAACAGGAATTGCGCGGCATTGATCACATAGGTGGCGTAGGCGGCGAGCGCGAGAATCATTTGGTCACGCGCGTCGATCCAATCTGTGGCCAAGGCGACCAGATAGGCCGTGTGCAGACCGATGACGAACATGCTGACCACATCTTCCCAGAAGAAGACCGGAGCGAAGAGATAGACGCCGAAAACCTCACGCTCCCAGATCGCGCCCGTGACCATGATCAGATACAGCACGACAGTCTTAGCAATGATGGAAAGTGTAGCAGCGCCATAGCCTTCGCCCGTCGCCAAAAAGCGCAAGACCAGACCAGCACTGACCAGAAAGACCAGGAATTGGACGGGGGCCAGGATGCCCTGGACAAGCGTCCAGCCCGAGTGATCGCGGCGAGCGCGTTCCTCGGTGGTGTATAGCCCGGCCTTGATTTGCCGCTTTGCGGCCATGTGAGCCCCCTCGTTCCCTAGCGTGCCAAGCTAGGAGGAGTTCTCAAGAGTGTCAATTCATATTGACGTCTAATTCTTTTTACACAAACAGCTAAAAGGCATATTGCAACGGACCAGCTTTGAGCTTTAAGCTTCGTCTCGACGTTGGCGGACCAGCCTTCTAGGGGTCAAAGCCCCCAGAAGGACATATTCGGGCCTCGTTGCCGGGCCCGGGTCTTATGGGCGGGGAGAGGTCGAATGGCTGACCTCCAAAGGAACCCAGCATTGCGCAGGCAGACGGAAAGCTCCCCGGAGCCTCTTCCGCTCAAGGGGTTTTTGCCTGATTTTGTATCGGCAGCAGTGCTCCCAGAACTGATGCGCAGCTACGGACTCGACCGTTCCTGGCTCATCCGCAACACGCCCACGATTACCGAGAGAGATATCATCCTCTTCTGTGATCTCGTGAATTCCGGCGACGAACACTTTATGATGGCAGCGCTTTCGGCGCTCCGCAGCCAAGGCGTCACGTCTCGTCAATTGCTGCTCGACCTTCTGACCCATGTCGCCCAAGAGCTCGGGCGACGCTGGACAACGGATGAGACTGACTTCAGCTCGGTTACGATCGCGCTGGGCCACCTCCAGCACCTGCGTCGTGCTGTGGCGCAGTTTGATGAGCCAAGCTTCCTGCCCTCAGGCCCCCCGCGGCGTGCCCTGCTTTCGGCGACGCCCGGTGAGCAACATGATTTCGGATTGATGATTGTTGACCACTTCATGCATCTAGCTGGCTGGGATGTGCGTACATGTCCCAATGCCAGCACTGACGAACTCATCAGTCTGGTCTCTAGAAATAGCTTTGAAATTGCTGGACTATCACTGAGTGGAGAGTTATATCTCATGTCATTGGAGCGGCTGGTTTCAACCATCCGCAGGGTCTCGAAAAACAGCAACATCGGAATTCTGGTCGGTGGGGCTCTTTTCGTTGAACGCCCAGAACTTGCACTCCTGATCGGTGCAGATGGCACGGCCCAGAACGGTCAAGAAGCAGTCAAACAGGCCGAACGCATTGCTCTGAGCAAGGCCAGCGCCTCGGAACAATTGATGGAATAGCAAAAGTGTCCAGACCCGGTCCCGCGAAAAACCGCACCCGCCAGGACGTGCAGAACGGAGCATTCTTGATACCGTTTGCAGAAACGGACAAAAGCCTAGGAACGCTCGGCACCTCCATTGTTGCCCGCCTCCTTGCTGCCGCCGCCGACATTACACTCATCCTTGATGCGCAAGGTGCGATCATTGATGTGTCCGCATCGACTGACACTTTGTCCAATCCGGAAAACTGGATTGGCAGCAAATGGTCTGACACGGTCACAGTTGAAAGCCGCGTGAAGATTGACGAGCTTCTGAAAGAAGCGCGCGCGGGCGAGGCTGTCCGCCCCCGTCAGGTCAATCATCGTGTTACGGGCCAGCCCGATCTTCCTGTGCGCTATTCCGTAGTCTCCTTGGGCAAGGCCGGACGCTTTGCTGCTTTGGGCCGCGAATTGCGTCCGCTCGCACAATTGCAGCAGCGCCTTGTTGAAGCGCAGCGCTCGACAGAATCCGAATTCCTGCGGCTGCGCAGCGCTGAAACGCGATTCCGCATTTTGTTTCAAACCGCCAGTGAGGCGGTTGTGATGGCTGATGCCAATTCGCTCAAGACGATTGATGCTAACCCCGCCGCCGCTGCCCTTGTTGAAATGACAAGCGGCAAAATGATCGGCCGCGCTATGGGCGATATTTTCGACAGCGAGACGCGCTCCGTCATTGAACCGCAGCTCGCCGCTTTGCGCAGCATTGGCCGCATTGAATCCTTGCGTGTGCGCCTGTCCAACCGCCGTGAATGCTGGTTGTCAGCCACCCTGATCCGTCAGGATGACATGGCGCAAATGCTCATTCGCTTGACACCCCTATCTGATGGCGCAGCCAGCGGTCTGCCTTTGAGCAAGCTGCAAATGCTGCGCGCTTTGGAAAACATGCCGGATGCAATGATCCTCATCGATCAGCATCGCTGCATCATGGATGCCAATTCCGCCTTTCTGGAAATGGCGCAGATCTCATCTCTGGCGCAGGCCAAGAACCAAGCGGTCGAACGCTGGCTTGGCTCGTCGGGTGTCGACCTCAACGTGCTTTTCGCCAATCTGCGCGAACACGGCACGATGCGGAACTTCTCGACCCTTTTGCGCTCGGATTTCGGCCATGCGGAAGATGTCGAGATCTCCGGTCTTTGCATGCAAGACGGCGACAGCCCCCGCTACGCGCTGATGGTGCGCAGCATGGCGCGCCCTGTGCGGGCGAATCAGGGGGTGGGTGCCGAGCCCTCGCGCAATGCCGAACAGCTCGCAGAACTCGTCGGCCGCGTCGCTTTGAAGGATTTGGTCCGCGAAACGACCGAAATCACGGAAAAACTGTGCATTGAGGCCGCCCTCAAGCTGACAGGCGATAATCGCGCGGCTGCGGCCCAAATGCTGGGCCTTTCGCGCCAAAGTCTCTATGGCAAGTTGCGCCGCTACAATATTGGCGACCTGAGCGATGCGGATGAGGATGAAGCCTCGCCTGAATAATTGACAGGCTCATACGTCAATCTAGCTAGACAGTTTACGTGACCCCGGCCTAGGTTGGGGTCATGTCATATCAAGCCCCTGCCCTCTCCTATCCGGCCCCGGCCACAGTCCTCGAGCTCTTGAAGCCGATCACATGGTTTGCACCCATGTGGGCCTTTCTGTGCGGGCTCATTTCCATCAATGCGCCTTTGTCGGAGCGCTGGGGCTTGGTGATCGCCGGCACTTTGCTCGCGGGGCCTTTGGTGTGCGGCACAAGCCAGGCCGTGAATGATTGGTATGATCGCCATGTGGATGCGATCAATGAGCCCGATCGTCCCATCCCCTCCGGACGCATGCCGGGGCGCTGGGGCTTTTACATCGCCTGCATCTTTACCGGCCTATCGATGGCTGTGGCGTGGTCGCTTGGCGAAGCGGTTTTCATCGCCGCGATTTTCGGACTCATTCTCGCTTGGGCCTATAGCGCCCCTCCCTTCCGCTTGAAGCTAAACGGCTGGTGGGGCAATGCCGCTGTTGGTCTTTGCTATGAAGGACTACCGTGGTTCACGGGCGCAGCTGTGATGAGTGGCGCAATGCCGAACACAAACGTCATGATGCTCGCGCTTCTCTATTCCATCGGCGCACATGGCATCATGACGCTGAACGATTTCAAATCGGTCGAAGGCGATACGCGCATGGGTGTTGCGTCACTCCCCGTGCAATTGGGTGTGATGCCCGCAGCCAAACTCGCTTGCCTTGTCATGGCACTTCCGCAAATGGGCGCCATTGCTTTGCTGCTCTCATGGCAGATGCCCATTCATGCCGCGATTGTCGGCCTGCTGCTCGCCATCCAATTCGTATTGATGATCCGCTTGCTGCAAGACCCGCGCAAATATGCGGCTTGGTATAATGCAACGGGCACGAGCGCTTATGTGCTGGGCATGATGGCTTGCGCCTTTGCCTTGCGTGATCTGCCGGGAGTGACCCCATGACGAGCGAACACGACAAAGGCAGCCTCAGCTGGATTGATATTATCCGCATTGGTCTGGTGCAGACATCGATCGGCGCCATTGTTGTCATCGCCACATCGACACTCAATCGCGTCATGGTGGTCGAGATTGGTCTGCCCGCACTTGTGCCGGGCATTCTCATGACTTTGCATTATGCCGTGCAGATCCTGCGTCCGCGTTGGGGCCATGGTTCGGATGGCGGACAAAAGCGCACGCCCTGGATCATTGGCGGCATGGCCTTGCTATCGAGCGGCGGCGCGCTGGCTGCTCTTGGCACAGCCATGATGCAAACCGAGCTGACACTCGGATTAATCGTCGCACTCATTGCCTTCCTGATGATTGGCGTTGGTGTCGGCGCAGCTGGCACATCGCTGCTCACTTTGCTTGCTGTTCGTTCGCATCCTGCGCGCCGCGCACCAGCTGCCACCATTGTCTGGACAATGATGATTGCAGGCTTTGCGGTTACAGCGGTGAGTGCTGGCAAAGCGCTTGATCCATTCTCGGGCGAGCGCATGATCATGGTGTCTTGCGTCGTCTCCATGATTGCATTTGTCGTCAGCACGTTGGCGATCTGGGGCATTGAGCGCAAAGGCACGGATCGTCCGCAGGATGAATCAAAAAAAGTGCCTTTCCGCGAAGCTTTCAAACAAGTCTGGTCGGAGCCGCGCACGCGCCGCTTCACTTTTTTCGTTTTCACTTCGATGTTTGCCTATAATGCGCAAGATCTGATCCTGGAGCCTTTTGCAGGCCTCGTCTTCGGCATGACGCCCGGACAATCGACGCAGCTCGGCGGCATGCAACATTCGGGCGTGCTTGTCGGCATGATCCTTGTCGCCATCGCCGGATATTTTGCCGGCAAAGGTGAAGCGCTTCTCCTGCAGCGCTGCATGATTGGCGGCTGCATTGCCTCAGGCATCGCCATGGCGGCTGTCGCGGGTGGTGGCATTGTCGGCCCGCAATGGCCGATCCGCAGCGCTGTCTTTGTGCTGGGTGTTGCCAATGGCATTTTCTCCATCGCAGCCATTGGCTCGATGATGGCGATGGCGCGCTCGGGGCATGAATCACGCGAGGGCGTGCGCATGGGTCTGTGGGGAGCTGCACAAGCTCTCGCCTTTGCGCTGGGTGGCCTCACTGGCACGCTCGCGGTTGATCTTGCACGCTGGGCTTTTGGTTCGGCAACCCCTGCCTATACGAGCGTCTTCCTTGGTGAAGCCGTCCTCTTCATTCTCGCCGCCTTGCTCGCGAGCCTTGTGGCGCGCGGCGATGCGCAAGAGAAAAGCGAAGACACATTCGAACCCCGGATGGAGCACGCAAGATGAGCGAGACTGAGATTTTCGATGTCATCGTTGTTGGCGGTGGCCCTGCAGGTGCAACAGCAGCTTATGATCTGGCCAAGCTCGGGCGCAAAGTGCTCATGCTCGACAAGGCGGGGCGCATCAAACCTTGCGGCGGCGCCATTCCGCCGCGCGCCATTCGTGACTTCGATATTCCCGATCATTTGCTGAAAGCCAAGATCCGCTCGGCCCGCATGATTGCGCCATCCAATAAAGGCGTGGACATGCCGATTGATGGCGCAGGCTTTGTCGGCATGGTGGACCGAGAAGATTTCGATGAGTTTTTGCGCATACGCGCAGCAGAGGCTGGTGCAGATCGCCGCATCGGCACATTCTACCAATTTGATCGACGCGATGATGGCATTTGCATCATCACATGGCGCGACAAGCAAGACCGCGAAACAAGCGCACTCACCCGCCTTGTGATCGGCGCTGATGGCGCCAACTCGGCTGTGGCGCGTGCAGCCTTGCCCGCGCAACGCGTGCCCTTCGTTTTCGCCTATCACGAGATTGTCGAGACCCCTGAACATATCGCGCCCGAACATTTTGAATCGACGCGCTGCGATGTCTATTACCAAGCGAGCGTCTCGCCTGATTTTTACGGCTGGGTTTTCCCACATGGCAAAACCATCAGCATCGGCACGGGTTCAGCCGTGAAAGGATTTTCACTGCGCGATTCCGTTGAGGAGCTGCGCGCCAAATGCGATCTGTCAGAGGCCAAAACCATCCGCAAGGAAGGCGCCCCTCTCCCGCTCTATCCCGCCAAGAAATGGGACAATGGCCGCGATGTCATTCTTGCTGGTGACGCCGCAGGCGTGGTTGCGCCCGCATCTGGTGAGGGCATTTATTATGCACTTCTCACCGGGCGTTTGGCGGCGGATGCCTGTCACGAATCCTTGCGCACCAATGATGCGCATGCGCTGGCGACCGCCCGCAAACGCTTCATGAAAGATCACGGACGGATTTTCTTCATCCTCTGGATCATGCAGACCTTCTGGTATCGCAGCGACAAATTGCGCGAGACCTTTGTGAAGATCTGCAAAGATCCTGACGTGCAACGCCTGACATGGGAATCCTACATGAACAAGGCGCTGGTGAAGAAAGATTTCATGGCCCATATCCGCGTCTTCTTCAAAGACCTCGGCCATATTCTGGGCCTTGCGACACCCACGCGGCCGTAGAGCCGCGCTCTCCTCGCCGTCATTGCGAGCGTAGCGAAGCAAACCAGGGGCCTCAAATGTGGCTTCTGGATTGCCACGTCGGCCTTCGGCCTCCTCGCAATGACGGGATTGAGAGCACCACCTGCGTGGTCTTTCATCTCGTCAGCCATAAAGAATTGCTGCGACCTCTCCCCGCCGTCATTGCGAGCGTAAGCGAAGCAAACCAGAGGCCTCACATGTGGCCTCTAGATTGCCACGTCGGCCTGCGGCCTCCTCGCAATGACGAGCAAAAAAAACGCGGCCCCGAGAGGCCGCGTTTCTTGTTGGGACAGATCATCCGCCCTTATTTCGGACGAGCCAGTTCCGCTGCATAGTCTTTCAACATGGCAGCCCCATTGAGCGGCTTGTTGAGACCCTGATGGCAGGTGGCGCAATTGGCCTTGGGCGCATCGCCTTCCGGACCCAGACGGTTCGCCGGATAAGTCGCTTTCAACGGATCAAGATAATCCTTGTTGAGATCGCGCGCCATCCGAATGCCGTGCCAGGCCGTCACACGTTGCGGGGTCGATTCTTCCCAATTCCCGAAGGAACGAGAATTGTGACAGAAGGTACAATTCACACCCAGACCTTCAGACATATGCGTCATCAGAGCATAGGTCTTTTCAGCTGCCTGGATCGGACGACCCACTGTTTCCGACAGAGTTGTCGTGCTTGCGACGCGAATATCCTGCGCCCCCAAAAGATAGATGGAGAAAGGATCACGCGGCAGCGAAGAACGAGCAATCAGATCGGCTGGTTCATTCTGACCCTGAGGATCAGCGGCCGAACCGCGTGCCACATGGCCCGGATCAGCAAACCAGATGTTTTGCGGAACCGGATTGCCACGGTGACAGGTGTAACAAGTCACACCGGTCGAGGCGACGTGGGTCTTCCAATCTTCATTGATGTGCTGCGTCATCTGCAACATGCGACGGGCAACCACTTTCGTGTACATGCTGTCGTCGGCAAGATTTTCCAGATTATGGCAATAGCCGCAGCCCTGTTCAGGTGCGACCCATTCCGTAATCGCCGTCATCACGCGCAAGAACTGGCCTTCCGAGAGATGGCCGAGCACTTTCACATTCTGATAGGCTTTTGACGCTTTGTCGCCGGTCGCATCTGCCGGAGGTTGAACTTCCGGCAGTTTGTTAGCGTCCAATTTGGCTTCGAGTTTCGCAGCATTGGTGATTTGCACCATGCCAGTTCCACGATAGCCGTTCTGGCTGGTCTTTTGCGGCGGCGCTTCGCAGCCAGCCACAAGGCCAGCCACCATCAGCGCCGCAAGCATCAAGCCTTTGCGGGGTGCATTTTTGAACGATGCGATCATTTCGCACCTCCCAGAGCTTTCAGCGGATCGAGAACGGCAGGCTCAGTCGGCGGGTATGGCGGAGCCACACCATGTTCGACAGCCCACATGTACCAATTGTCCACGACCGTGCCGGTGAGCAAGATGCCGATACCACCCGTCAGCGGGCAGAGCACAGCAAACCACCAAGCCCAACGATG
>CANGFE010000006.1 GCA_947453155.1 Beijerinckiaceae bacterium
GTGGACATCACGGAAGAGCTGGTCAATCTGATCACCGCCCAGCGAAACTTCCAAGCCAACGCGAAGGCGATCGAAACGACAACGCAATTGTCGCAAACGATCATCCAGATCCGCGGCTGATATTGACTAAGGGGACGTAGTCAATGGAACGCCTAGTACAGCTCGCATCGAATGCGATGCGCATTCACGCCGAAAACCAGAGACTCATCGCCTCTGGCATGGCGAACGCCAATACAATCGCGTTCAAGCGCGATTATGCCAATTCGAGCTCGGCCTATTTCCAAGGATCGGATGGGCAAGATCGCGTCTATCCTACCCGTTCGGAAAATTCGGTCGACCTCGACATTGGCAAGATTATCCCCACCGAAAGCCCGCTCGACGTTGCCCTCGAAGGCAATGGATTTTTCGCGGCAAAAAAAGACAACGGCCAGGACGTCTTGTCTCGCCGTGGTGACCTGCGCGTTGGCTCCGACCGTGTCTTGCGCAATGGCGAAAATGTCATCATGCAGGGTGACGCTGGTCCGATCACCATCCCACCCTATGAGACCATAGAAATCTCGCGTGATGGTTCGATCCTCGTGCGCCCGCCGGGCTCTGAGCCGACCGCAGCGCCGCTCGCGGTGGGTCGCTTGAAGATGGTCAGCACACCGCCCTCGAATGTTGAGAAAGGCGTCGATGGCCTTTTGCGCACGCGTGACAAAAGCGTGCCGCAGGCAGACGCCACAATCGCCGTGAGCTCAAAAGGCCTAGAAGCCTCGAACATCAGCTCCATCGAAACGATGGTGGAAATGCTGAATTCCTCACGGTCCTTCGAATTAAACGTCAAGCTTCTTGCGACAGCCAAAGAGCTTGATTCCGAAACAGCCAAACTCATGCGATCCAGCCCCTAAGCGCTGATCGACATCCAGGAGCACACAGATGCCTGACGCACTCCACGTAGCAAAGACCGGCCTCAACGCTCAGCAGCAGCGCATGACGGTCATTTCGAACAACTTGGCCAACGTTAACACGGTTGGCTTTAAGCGCGACCGCGCGAATTTTGAAACGCTTTTGTATCAAAACTTCCGCGATTCCGGTTCGCAGACCTCGCAATCCACGACTTCGCCGACCGGCCTTGCCATCGGTACCGGCGTGCGCATCGTCTCGTCCGAAAAGCTCTATAATCAGGGCAACATCATCAACACGGACAATTCGCTGGATATGACCGTTGACGGTCCCGGCTTCTTCCAGGTCCTAACGCCTGGCGGTCAAGTTGCCTACACACGCGCAGGCAATTTCACCAAAAACGCGCAGGGCCAAGTTGTGACCGCCAACGGCTATCCGTTGGAACCCGCGATCAACATTCCCGCCAATGCCACCTCGATCTCGATCTCGAAGGACGGCATCGTCTCCGTCTCGACGCCGGGCTCGACGAAGCTTGATCAGGTTGGTCAGGTCGAACTCGCCACCTTCCCGAATACCGCTGGTCTGAAGCCGATTGGTGAATCCTTCGCGCTCGCCACGCCCTCATCGGGCGATCCGACAGTAGGTGCACCGGGTTCGAATGGCGCCGGCAAGCTCATCCAAGGCGCGCTGGAATCCTCAAACGTCAACGTCGTCGAAGAACTCGTCAGCATGATTGAGACGCAGCGTGCTTATGAAGTGAATTCGAAAGCCATCAGCGCCGTCGACGGCATGATGAAATTCCTGACGCAGAACATCTAAGGGCTATTTGCGATGAAACCCGCAGCCGCACTCACTCTTGGACTGACCTTGGCGCTTGGCGCTTGCTCATCCTATCGCGAGGCGAAAATCTCCGAGCAGTTCCAGATGAACTACGACGAGGTCGTTCCCGTCCGCGTCGCCTCGCCCGATGGTGCGATTTATTCGCGCTCTCAGGCCGGCTTTTTCCTCGGCGATCGTCGCGCCCAGCGTGTTGGTGATGTCCTCACCGTCAATCTGGTCGAGACCATGCAGGCGAGCAAATCGAATGATGCCGCGATTGACTCAAAGGGCTCGACCGCCGTCGGTCTGCCCGGTGGATTTTTCGGCACAGGCTTGAACATTCCAGCCGTCCGTCCCGGTGCACTTGATGCCACAAGCGACTCGAAATTTGCTGGCAATGGCGCGGCCAACCAGAGCAACTCCATCTCTGGCAAAGTGACGGTCGTCGTCACCCGCGTCTATGAAAATGGCAATCTTTGGGTTCAAGGCCAAAAGATGCTCACCCTCAACCAGGGTGAAGAATATGTGCGTGTCGAAGGCCTCGTCCGTCCAGAAGACATTGGCCCCGGCAACACTGTGGATTCCAGCCGCGTCGGTCAGGCCAAGATTAGCTATACCGGCGCCGGTGCCATTCATGACGTGACGAAGCAAGGCTGGTTCGGCCGCTTCTTCAACCTCGTTTCTCCGCTTTAAGGACCTTGCAGGATATGACCCGCATCATTCTCCGCTCGCTCCTTGCCGCACTGACAATAACGGTTGGTGTGTCGCAGGCTTTAGCGCAAGCGCAAACACTTTCGGTCGCCGCGGGCAATTCCGCGCCGATCGCTACAGATCGCGTCAAAGACGTGGCGTCAGTTGGCGGCGTGCGCTCCAACCAGCTCGTTGGCTATGGCATTGTCGTTGGTCTCAACGGCACGGGCGATGGTAACGTCGCTGCCACCTCGCAAACCGTGCAAAGCTTGATGCAGCGCTTCGGTCTCACGGTCGATGCCAATGCGGTCAATGCGAAAAACACCGCTGCTGTCATGGTGACAGCAGAATTGCCGGCATTTGCTAAGCCTGGTCAGAAGATCGACGTGACCGTCGCAGCCCTGTCAAAGGCCACCAGCTTGCGTGGCGGCTCCTTGTTGATCACGCAACTTATTGGCTCTGACAATGAGACCTATGCGGTGGCACAGGGCAATCTCGCCGTCGGTGGTCTGGGCATCACCGGCAATGACGGCTCGAAAGTGGCCGTGAACGTGCCAACGGTTGGCCGCATTCCCGCGGGCGCCACAGTCGAGCGCATGGTCAGCAATCCGTTTGAAACGGCTCCTGTCCTGATGCTCAATCTGAACACAGCCGATTTCACCAATTCGATGCGTCTCGCCAATGCAATCAACAAGACCTTTGGCAACGGCACCGCGCAAGCGGTGGACGGAACAACTGTAAAAGTGAATGCACCGCGCGATCCCGATCAGCGCGTGACCTTCATGGCCGCTATCGAAGAGATCAAGATTGGCCCATCGCAGCCGCCTGCCCGCGTGATCGTCAATTCGCGCACAGGTACGATTGTGATCAGCGAAGGCGTGCGCGTGACGCCGGCTGCTGTCTCGCACGGCAGCCTCACCGTCCGCATCAAGGAAAACCAGAACGTCCAAGGCGGCACGCCCACAGTCGTCAACCAGAACCAGGTTGTTCAGGGACAGGCCGGTCAGCCAACCCAAAACAGCCAGATCTCCGTTGATGCGCCCCCTGCCCGAACCTTCTTGTTTGCACCAGACGTGCAGCTTTCAAGCATCGTCGATGCGATCAATGCTGTTGGCGCTTCGCCCTCTGATATTGTCGCCATTCTCGAAGCTCTGAAGCAGGCTGGCGCACTCCATGCTGAACTTGTGGTGATCTAACGTCATGGACGCTCTCACCTCACGTTCCACAGCAGCGCTCTCGTCGCTCTCGCTCGACCAGAGCCGACAGTACGGCCAGAAGCCGACTTTGAAACAAGTCGGCAAGTCGTTCGAAGGCGTGTTCATGAACACGATCATGAAATCGATGCGCGATGCGCAGATCGAAGGCGGTCTGCTCGACAACGAACATGAAAAGCCATTCCAGGCGATGCTGGATCAGGCCTATTCGGATCTTGCTGTTAAGAAAATGCGTCTTGGCATTGCTGAGAGCATTGAACGCCAATTCTCGCCGCAACTTGGCAAGAAAAATGCAGACCTTCCGCCTATGGAAAAGGGGAAGGACTAAACTATGCCCGACATCCTTGGCATTGGCTCTTCCGGCCTGACGGCATATCGCAAGCTCCTGGAAACAGTGGGCAGCAATATCGTCAATGCCAATACGGAAGGCTATGTGCGCCGTGATGTCTCTTTGCAGGCAACGGGCGAAAGCACGATGCTGCCGACCGCGCGCCCCACCACATCGGGCTCGGGTGTGCTGGTGGATTCTGTCCGCCGCGGAACAGATTCCTTCCTGCAAGCACAAACCTATAATTCAAATGCTCAGGCGAAACAGGCGTCCACTCTCGCGGATTCCTTATCGCAGCTTGAAAAATCCGTTTTCACCAATGCGGCAAATATGTCGACAGAGGTGCAGAATTTTTACTCGACCTTCTCGCAGCTCGCGAGCGCGCCGACCTCTACCGCGACACGCCTCACCTTGCTCGATGCCGGTGAACGTGTTGCGACCTCATTCCGCTCTGCGGCCAATCAGATTCAGACCAATATGCAATCGGTTGAATCCGCCATTGACGCCGCTTTGAGCCAGGTAAATGTGATCACCAATCAATTGGCGCGCCTCAACAATGAGATTGCGCGCAGTGCATCAGGTGGTCAAAAGCCGAATGATCTTCTCGATCAGCGCGACAAATTGCTGCAAGGCCTCTCGAATCTGACGAGCTTCACCACGGTTGAAGCCACCAATGGATCGATCACGCTTTATCTCGGCGACACAGCTTCGGGTCAGAAGTTGCTGGGGAACGATGGCGCACATCAATTGGGAGCCATCAAGACTGGGGCGCGTCTCGACATTGCCTTTGATCCAAACAGCAATCCGAGCATTACCACCCAAATCAAAAGTGGTACCATTGCGGGTCTGTTGGACTTCCGCAAAGAAGCCACGACCCTCATGCAAAACGTCGATCGCTTGGCCGTTGGCTTTGTCAACGCGGTCAATCAACAGCATATGCTGGGTGTCGACCAGGACGGCAATCCGGGCAAAGAGCTTTTTGCGGCCGAAAGTCTGAACGCCAAAGCAGGTACCGGGAATAGCGGCCTCACCAAGACAAATGTCACGGTGACAACTGCAGCCCAATTGACAGGCGCCACTTACACGGCGCGCTACGACGCCAATAAATCGACTTGGACCGTAACCTCCAGCGATGGCCGCTCGGCCTCTGGCGCGACCAAAGTCTCGCTCGACGGTGTTGACTTTGCCTTCGAAGGTAAATTCTCCAGCAAGGATGTTTTTATCGCGGAGCCACTCAAGAACGCCGCCGCTGGCATGCGTTTCTTGCGCACCACACCTTCCGAAATCGCCGCAGCCCTCCCGCTCTATGTGGACCAAGGAACAGGCAATCAGGGCTCAGGCGTGGTCTCGGTGACAAACCGCAATGCCGCCTCCCAGCCTGCGCCGCTCCCTCATGCAGCTGATATTTTCGCCGGCACAAGCCTTGCGGGCGTCGACTTTTTGCGTAACGGCGCGGCCTTTGTCATTCAGGCGGGCACAGGCCCATCGAGCCTCACATCGCTCGGCACCATGCCATCGTTGCGTTTCAAGGCATCAGCCAGCGATCTATTGGCGCTCAACAACAGCGATGGCCAGGGTGCGGGCGGCTTAAGCCTGTCCTTCACGCTAGATGCCAATACCAACAGCTCGGTTCAGCGCAAATTGAATGTGAAGCCGCTGGGCACAAGCATGGCGGATCTCGCCAAAGCCATCAATGATGCTGCCACTCAGGCCGGCGCATCCAGTGAAATTTACGCAACCGTGTCCGGCGGCGCGCTGTCGATCAGCGCTCTCGGCACACATACTATTTCCAGCGGGTCCTTCGACGGTTTCACCAAAGCGGGACTTGAAACGAACATCAAAGCAGACACTGAACAAGCCAGCAGTGCTGCCACGATGCGCCTATTCACGCGGGATGGCCGTCAATTGACGGGGCCTGCGATGACCGAGTCAGAGGCCGCGGCATTCATCTCTACCGCGAATGGTTTCCTGTCAGAAGCGTTCTACCGTCCCCCGAGCGTCAATTCAGGATACCGCGGCCTCAACCTCTCCACCGCCAATGATCTTCTATCCCTAACCTTGGCATCGAAGACATCGGCGACGATTGATGTTGCGCAGAGCCTCTATAACCAAGTCCCTGCAGCGACAGGCAATGGCACCTCACCAGGTGCCGTTTACGGCATGGATATCGTCGGCCTGCCGCCAATCCGCCTCGCAGGTGATGCAATTGGCGCGCGCGATGCGGCTGGAATCTCAGATCTGCTCGCACAGCAGATAAATTCTCTTGCCACGCGTCGCAGCTGGCTTGGTGACAATGTCACGATCCCGCCCAACGGCGAGCCGCTGCATTTCACCGTCAGCATTGACGGACAAGATCATCAGGTCACTTATTCACCAGGCATACGTCCAAGCAATGCCACGGCCCCTACTCTGCCAACCATCACATCGGTGCAGGGGACGGCACAAGCTGCCGAAACTGCCGATGTTGCTTTTGCAAACCTCTCCTCAGGCCAAATTCTGGCAATTGATGGAATGACAGTGCGCGCCACGCGCGACATGACCGCTGCCGAAGTGGCACAGGCGTTTTCAACGGGCGCGAGCGCCAATGCCATCGTCAATGGATATTCAACCTCGCAGCGCGCTTGGACCGGCGCGCTCAAGGCTGGCACAACAAATGTTGTGACCTTCACAAGCAATCAAGCCACAGGCGACGTGGCTGATCTCGCCGCCTTGGATGGTTCTTATCTCAATACTGGCACTTTCAGAATCACGGGGCCGCTTGATCTACAGATCAGCCTCGTCCCGAATGCCGACATTCCCTCGCAAGCGCGCCTCGTCATCGCCGCCCCGACTACGATGCGCTCGCTGCCGCCCGATATTTCCATTTCTGCAGATGCCGCAACATCTGCAACACTCGGCCTTTCGGCAAAACCGACAGCTACCATTTTGACGGCGGCAGCTCCGCCGCCGCAGGCCATTATCGACGGCACCGGATCGGAAACGCTGACTCTTTTGACCGGCCAACGCAATATCCGCGTCAGGGGCAATACGACGCCAGAAATGTCGCTGTTCATTGATCGCACCAGCGGCACCAATGGTGATATTTCATGGCAGTTCAACGGCTCCGGCCAGCTCGTTGTCACAAGCAGCAAAGATTCGAGCCTGCAAATCGTCGCCGGCACAAACAATTTGCAATTGCAGACCCTGACCATCGGTCAAGCGAGCAACACACTTGGTGGCTTCTCGTGGAAGATGGCTGATGGCAAGCTCAGCCTCACCTCTTCTGATCCCAATGTGACAATCATTGCAGAGACCGTTGCGCAGCGCGATTCCGCCAAGCGCCTTGGCTTTTTGGGTGCTGACCTTGATCTGACGCGTTCGAGCCAATTGACTGGCTCCAATGAAGTGGTCCCGGCTTTACTGAGTTCACGCAAGCCGAAATTGCATCTCAACGGCAAGACGATTGGTGACCAAACAATCGTTCTAGACTCAGTTTCCGGTCAAAAAGACGGTATTTCCTGGTCTATTAAGAACGACAAATTGGTTCTGACGAGCAGCGATCCGACACTCAAAGTTTTGGTCAGCAGCACAGACGAAATGCTTGCCCAAATGCTGGGTTTCACCGGCGATGAAACAGCTCAGAATGGCTCTTTGTCTGCCACAAATAAACTTGCTTCGGCGCTTTTGACCACACAGCCCGTCACAGTCGTTCTCGCAGATAACAGCCGATTGACGATCAATGGCGCATCTGGGCTAGGCGCGAATGGAAGTTGGTCGATCGTTGACGGCCGTTTGCGGATTTCGAGTCCCTATCTCGGAGCCAGTGTGGCTGCAGACAATGCAAACTCGCAGCAGGTCGCGCAAGAGTTGGGGTTCCTCGGACCTCAGCGTGATACGCCGGGTGATGGTGTCGTTACAGCTGCCGCTTCACTTGACGATGCTCTGCTTGCCGGACGCGCACCCAAATTACAGGTCATTGGCACGCTGATTGGCGCAAAGACTCTCACTCTAACGGGGACATCTGGCTCGTCGAATGGTGTCTCGTGGTCAACGGTGAACGGGCGCCTGCAATTGCGCAGCGATGATCCCTCGCTTCGTGTTGATACATCGACAACAAATACCAAGAAATTCGCGAATGCTCTCGGCTTTGGCGGCCAGGAGACATTTGACGGCTCGGGCGCGTTGGTTGCGACGACCCCACTTGCAGAGGCCATGCTCGCCACGTCCCCGGCGACATTTAATCTGGCAGATGGGTCACAGATCGCCATTAACGCGCCCAAAGGCCTTGTCGGCGCGACCTCTTGGGAAGTTGTTGATGGACACCTGACGATCAGTGGACCGTCTTTGAAGCCAGGCCTGCAACGCATTCTTCCAACGGATGATGCGAATGCCCTCTCTCTTGGCTTCAATGGCAATGAGGAAGACATTCTATCGATCGGCACCCAGATTAAATTGACGTCCACGGCCACAGACCTTGGCAATGATCTGATTGATACAAGTGCCTCACGTTCTGTGTCGGGCAGTCGGATCGACTTGGCTTCCGTGGCCCCGGAAGACATGATCGTCCAACTCGACAATCAAGACGTCAATGGCTTGCGCCGCATCGCTGCCAAACTTGGTACGCGCGATGCCGATTCCATCCCCTTCCCGAATATTACGGTGAAGGTGCTCTCGAACAACAAACTTGAAATCATTGATCGCAAGAGCGGCGTGAGCCTCGCCAACCGATCATGGGTTCCAGACCAAGATGTAACCTATCTTGGTATCAGCTTTCACATTACCGGAAATGCGCAAGCGGGCGATGTCTTCGACATTAGCAATGACGCCACACGCTCAGGCGACAGCCGCAACGCGCAGTCCATTTCGTCCATGGCCACACGCTCAATCTTTGGCGAAAACCAAGGATCCTTCACCGATGTCTATACGGTCGTTGCGGGAACGATGGGGTCAACCGTCAGCTCTGCGGAAATGGCAGCGACATCCAGTAGGCAGACTGCGTCGGATTTGAAGTCCGCCTATGAGGCCAAGACCGGCGTCAACCTGGATAAAGAAGCTGCTGACCTAATCCGCTTCCAACAAGCCTATCAGGCGGCGGCACAAATCGTCTCCTCGGCCCGCCAAATGTTCGAAACCATTCTGAGAAGCTTCTAAAGGCTCATCATGCAGATCAGCACCACAACATTCTTTCGTCAGCAAAGTGACAACATCACTGACCTGAAGACGCAAACCGCGCAGCTGGAAGAAAAGATCGCGACCGGCAAACAAATTTCCAAACCGTCGGACGATCCGGTGGCCTTCTCAGCCATTTCGCTCTTGAAAGCTCGGAAAGCTCGTCTCGAGCAATATGAAAAGACGGCGCAAAACCTCTCGCAACGCTTTTCCTCCGAAGATAGCGTGCTCACGCAGGTCACGAACATCCTCACGCGCGTGAATGAACTCACTATCCAAGCGTCAAACGATACCTATTCCTCGTCTGACCGCAAAGCGATTGCGGCTGAAGTCACAAACTTGAATTCCGAACTTGTGTCTCTCGCAAATACAAAATCCGCGGATGGCAGTTACCTGTTCGCCGGATATCTTGCCAATCAAAAGCCTTTTAGCACCAACAATGAACTAACAACCTATCATGGTGATACTGGCCGCCTTTCACTCACGATTGCTGACGATTCAGAAATGGAAGTGAGCTCCTCGGGGCATGAGGTTTTCATGGCTGTCAAGACCAGCGGCAATGCTGCAAAATCGGTTTTCGAAATCGTACAAACAATCACCAAGAAGCTGAATGAGGGTGATAGCCCAAGTGAAAGCTTGCAAGATCTGCAGTTTGCAGCCGATCACGTCAACGCCTTCCATGCCATCAGCGGTGCACGCATGGCGCGTGTGAACTCAACGACGGAACAGCTCAACGCCGACATGCTCGCAACAAAATCGCGACTGTCATCTCTGGAAGACACAGATATTGAAGGCGCGATCACGGAGCTCAAGCAAAAGATGACGAGCCTCGAAGCGGCGCAATCATCTTTCGTGCGCGTGTCCGAACTCTCGCTGTTCAACTATCTTAAGTAACTGGAGTGGGCGCCGGCTGAGCGGGATCAGTCGGCGCCATATTCTCCGATTGTTCCATCGGCGCTTGATCTTGCATCGCGCGAAGATACAGCGCCTTGAGAACCGGCACGCGCTCCAGATATTCAGCCCATTCGAGATCATAAGGCGCGCCGCGCCAAGCCTCGAGCTGTTTGAGCTCCTCACTGATCTGCTTCATTTGCTCACGCGCCTTCAAAATCGACGCGATCTCTTGCTCTGTCAGAAAATTACGCTCTTGGGTGATCAGCTGGCTCTCCAGCTGTGAAATCGGATCCATGACCTCGGTGCGATGAAAGCGCAGGCTCTCTTCCTTGCGCTTGTTTTCCGCACCCATCGCTTCGAGCCGTTCTTCAATCTGGCGCAACTGGCGGCTCTGCTGGGCATGAAGCGTCGCAACCGCAATCATGATCAACAAGACCATGCCCGTGATGAGCGCGACAACAATCGAATCCATGACAAACCATCTCCCAAAACTCCCACATATTACCCTTTTCGCGTCCGCCTTCCAAGATGAAAGCTTGGCCCAGAACTTGCTCAATCAAAGGCAAATAGGACGAGATACAGATGAATATCGAAGGCATTCCCAGCGGACGTGAGCATGTCGTGGCCTCCATTCAAAAGGCTGCACAAGCTAATCAGGTTGATTTCAACTACCTCCTGGCTCAGGCCAAGGTTGAAAGCGCACTGAACCCGCAGGCGCGCGCCAAAACATCTTCCGCAACGGGACTATTTCAGTTCACCTCCTCAACATGGCTCAATGTCGTGCGCCGCCATGGCGATCAGGTCGGCCTCTCTGCAGAGGCCGCCGAATTGAAGAGCCCCAATGCCTCCTCAAGCTCCGTCGCCAAAGTCCTGGCCTTGCGTCAAGAGCCGGCCATTTCCGCAGAATTAGCGGCGCGATTTGCCCTCGATAATGCGAAATCTCTAAATTCCGCAGGCCATACGGCCGTTGGCCCAACAGAACTTTATTTGGCGCATTTTTTGGGTGCCGGCGGCGCGACAACGTTTTTGAACGGCTTGCGCGACACACCCAACCAAGCGGCAGCAAAAGCTTTGCCGCAGGCCGCCAATGCCAACACAAGTATTTTCTATGATGGCGCGGCCCCGCGGAGCTATCGCGACATCTACGATCGCTTTGCACAAAAATTCGCTGGCGCCGCATCCGCATTGCCCACAGCTGTTGGGTCGGTTGATGCAATCAAACCAAAAGACATGCGTCTCAGCCTCAGCGATCAGAAGATCGCCGACATCGCGCAGCGTGTTCTGGCTGACAACCGTGCGCCCGCCAACACAACAGCCCCCAGCCGCCCGGCGGACACCACAATCCCTGCCCCGACGATGGACAAGGCGGCCTTGGGGCAAGTCTCACAGGAAGCACTGCAGACCTATCTGAAGGGCTTTAACCTGATTGATCATGAAAATGGCCTGACGCCTGCTGATGCACGCGCAACCAGAGATGCTTCGCGCGGTGCCAATTTGCGTGGCGATGGCTTTTCGTCGACTGGAAACATTGGGCCCTTGGCCCAGGGGTCGCGTCTTGTGCTGAAAGCCGTCACACCAAGCGACAGCGAATAGACAGAAAACTTACTGCGCCCGTGTGACCTTCTCATCGGGACGCATATCGGCGCGCTGAATGATCATGCCAACCCCGCTCTCAACAAGAGAGGCTGCATCTTCGGGGGATGTTTCCACCGTGACCCCGGCGGGCAAACGCATGCCGTGCACAACACCTTCTTGCAAGGTTCGCACAATCACGAGGCCACTCGATTCCTCGTCCAGCTGATCAACTTCAGCGACGACTGGGCTCTCATCGGCAGCCACCTCGAACAAGGGACTATCCGGGAAGAGCCTGGAGGCCTCAGGCCTCTCATGAGGTGGCGAAACATTACGCGCGACATCAAGCACACGCATATGGACCAGTTTCTGCCAAATTTTGAGAAGCGCAACCTTATGTGTCAGCGTCTCGACATCATGCTTGCCACTGTCAGCGATCGCATCCAAAAGACCACGCACTTCGACTGTCGCAGCCTGGCGTTCAGGCTCCGTCAGGCGCGAGAGGTCGAGCGCATTGATCCGCGCGAAAGCACTTTCTGCCATGGTCAAAGATGCTGCTTGGTCGCCAATTAGGCGACCAATTCGCCTTCAAGCGCGGTCGCAGCACCCTGAATGCCCTGCGCGCCCAAGTCTGCCGGCCAACGATCAGCGTCCGTGAGCGTGCCCACGAGCAGCTGTTCAACCAACTGCTCAGCCTGCTCTTTGCTGTCAGCTTCAACAGCAACTTCACCATTGATAACCCATTCAACCTTGTACTTCATAACTCACTCCTGGTTTTTAGTTGTTCTTCATCGACGCCGTCCAAGCGCTCATGTTCTGCGTGAGGCTCGTCGAAGCGCTATTCGTCTGGTTCAAAACTTCCTGCATGGCGATAAACTGCTTCAAATAGCGCTGTTTCAGAGCATCCATTTGCTGATTGAGTTTTTCAAGCTTGCCATCAATCTTCTGCATTTCGGTCGTGCTTGCTTCTTTATATTCTTTTATAAGCGCGCTATCGCGACCCATGATCGTGTCGGAAAACTCATTCAATTTCTGGAAGGCGCCTTTGATCGTCGTGGTACCAGATTTTGACGAGGAAAGAACGGCCTCCATGAGACCCGGATCTTCCTGCGCTTTTGCCAGAGCCGCCTCGTTGATTGTCAGCGTTCCATCCGCATTTGTTCTAATACCAATCGAAGACAGACTGACATTGTTTCCGTTATACGTGGTTACCGTTTCAGTGGTCATGCGTCTCATTTGATAGAGAAAACCACGGGCGACGGGATCACTGGCAAGGCCACCGCGAGAATTGATGTCAGCACTAAAGCGGATTTCATCCGAAATTGTGGCCTGCAAATTATTATATGAAGCCACCATTTCACGAAGTACGGCCGTATATTTTGATGTATCGACCGATGTCGACAGCGTGATCGTCTCGCCTACCTTGGTCGTCTCGGCAATATTGATTGAGACCCCCGGCACAAGATCGACAAACTTATTCTTGAAATAAGTATAGTCTTGACCGCCTGATGAGATGATCGCATCGACGCCCGAAGCCTGACTGGTCGCAGGCGTAACATGAAGACCGCTTGTGAGATCGGCACCGTCACTGTCAACGGTTGATACAAAGAAATTACGATCCGCGCCGGTCCCACGCGTGATGGCCATATACTTGACCTTTGTACCACCAACCGTGGTTGTCAGAATATCAGCCTTATATGGTCCGGTTTTGTTGATGGCGTCACGCAATTCTTCGATGCTATCGTAATCCGCATAATCAAATTCGAGGGGCGTTTCTGATGATGAGGCACGCTGGCCCTCGGTAATGGTCAACTTGCCCGACTTCTCCCAGGTCGAAGAAAAGCCGTTCAATGTCACCTTGTTTTCGGTGGCAAGCTGCTTCACCGAAATTGACATACTGAAGTCGAATGGCACGCCCTGAAAAGCGAAACTCGCTTTCGTCGAATCCGTACTTTGGGCTTGGTAAGCAGAGCTACGCGGGTCTGAACCGAAAGTGGCCAAGGAATCCTTCATCGAACTGGCGACCGCATAAATCCGGCCAATAGACGTAATCTTGTTGTCGAGCACTTGGCGTTGCCGATCAATCAAAGATTGGAGCGGCACACGTTCGGCCGCAACGAGCTGGCTCGCGAGGGATTGAATGTCGATCTGGCTTCCGCCAAGAGCGCCAATGATCGAAGAGCCAACATTAGAGTCTACGGGCGACGAACTGGTGCTCGACGATGAGCTCGAGCCAGTCGAATTACTGGATGTCGAGCTATTGCCACTTGAAGCCGTCAAAGCAGCCGTAGATGTCGAATTATTGACACTTGAGACCATAATTACCTCCTAAAACGACATAAGCAAATCTCAGGCCAGAGCTACGGCGCCGAAGGCATGAAAAAAGGGCGGGGAGATACCCCCCGCCCTCTTCAGATTTCAACCGGTAACCAAGGTTACTTGAGCAGGGTCAAGACCGACTGAGGCTGCTGATTGGCCTGGGCGAGCATGGCCGTGGCTGCCTGCTGGATGATCTGATGCTTGGAAAGATTTGCCGAAGCCTGCGAATAGTCCGCATCGACGATGCGGCTTCGTGATTCAGCAGAATGCACCGAAATATTGGTGAGGTTATCGACCGTGTATTGGAAACGGTTGATCAACGCACCCATGGTCGCACGCTGCGCATTAACAGCCGACAGAGCGGAGTCGACGTTATCAAGCGCGGTCTGTGCACCCGTCAGAGTGGTGAGGTCATCGCTGGCAACGTCTGCCGTAATACCCGACGTCGAAAAATCAGAGAAGGTGAAGGACACCTGATTATCTGAATCGCTGGTGGCGCCGACCTGGAAGGTCACTGCACCGTCGGACCCGCTGCCAGCCGTTGCATCGAGCACGCCAATGTTACCAAACTTTGTTGTCGCTGAGATGCGATCAATTTCTGTACGCAACGCGGAATATTCACTCTGGAGAGCCGAGCGTTCGGCGCTACCATTCGTGTCGTTTGCAGACTGAACGGCAAGTTCACGCATGCGCTGAAGCATGTTGGTGATTTCGCCAGTCGCGCCTTCTGCCGTCTGCAACATCGAAATCGCATCATTGGCATTACGAACAGCCTGATTGAGACCACGAATTTGTGCGGTCAACTTATCAGAAATTGCAAGGCCAGCTGCGTCGTCAGATGCTGAGTTAATGCGCTTGCCTGTCGACAGCTCCTGCATGGATTTTGCAAGACCACGTTGATTGACAGCGATCGCTGCCTGCGAATTAAGCGAGGCAACGTTGGTGTTAATAACAGCCATTTTTAGTCTCCGTTCTACCGTCCCACCGAAAAAGAAAGCTGAATAGCCCGCTCGTTCCCGATGACAATAAAAACGGGTGCAACTGAAATAAGTTTAATAAAAAAGGGGCAGAAAAATCTGCCCCTTTTGTATTTTTTAAAAAGCGTAATTTTATTTGAGCAGCTGCAGAACAGCCTGGGGCTGCTGATTGGCCTGCGCAAGCATCGCAGTTGCAGCCTGCTGAATGATCTGATGTTTCGACAGATCTGCAGAAGCCTGCGAGTAATCAGCATCCGTAATACGGCTGCGCGATTCCGCAGCGTGCACCGAGATATTCGTCAGGTTGTCGACCGTGTACTGCAAGCGATTGATGAGAGCACCCATCGCAGCGCGTTGGCTATCAACTGCAGTCAAAGCTGAATCGACGTTGTCGAGTGCAGCCTGCGCACCGGACAATGTGGTGAGATCGTCGCTGGCGACATCCGATGTGATGCCAGATGCAGTCGAGAAATCAGAGAAGGTAAAGTCGACCTGATTGTCGGAGTCGCTGGTTGCACCAACCTGGAAGGTCAAGGTGCCATCGCTGGCGCTACCGGCCGTCCCGTCGAGGATGCCCATGTTGTTGAATTTCGTGGTCGTGGAGATACGATCGATTTCAGTACGCAGTGCTGAATATTCAGACTGCAGTGCCGAACGTTCGCCGCTACCATTGGTGTCGTTAGCAGCCTGAACAGCCAACTCACGCATGCGCTGAAGCATGTTGGTGATTTCGTTGGTCGCGCCTTCTGCCGTCTGCAACATCGAGATCGCATCGTTTGCGTTGCGGACAGCCTGGTTAAAGCCGCGGATCTGCGACGTCAGCTTGTCAGAAATGGCAAGACCTGCAGCATCATCCGATGCCGAGTTGATGCGCTTGCCGGTCGACAGTTCCTGCATGGCCTTGGCCAGACCGCGCTGGTTGACAGCGAGAGAAGCCTGCGAGCTCAAAGACGCGATGTTCGTGTTAATGACAGACATGGTGGTACTCCTTCACTCCAAATTTGGCTTCTGGAACCCCCCGCAGGGCCTGACCGTCAGCCGATGAATTGAAGAACGGACCGGAGAAACTAAACTTTAGAAATAAAATTATCTTTTTAAAATCAGATACTTAAGCAGCATAATCTATCAGAGGCACGGCCCCAACGGGGCCATTTACCCCTTAATTCATAATCAGACGGACGACATCTGCAGAGATTTTGCCATGCGCCAAAACCGTGCTGCGCAAATTCAGCATGACAGAATCCACCACTGTCGAAGCGGTGGAGATCCCAAACGGGCTGTCATCAACCTGAGCGCGAGCCAAGTTCAGACCGGCGATCGAAGAATTGATGCTCAGCAAGCGCTCATGTGCCGCGTCAGAACTCTCGTTGAGCTTGCTACGGAGAAAGCCCACCTTTCGTAAAGCAAGGGTGATCTTCGCCAAGGTGTTTTCGCGCTGCCAACGAAGGGCCTGCGCGGCAGCATTGTCATCCTCTGGGACAGCATCCGACGACACTTCGGGAACCGAATGCCCTAAAAGCATTTTTTCCATGTCGTGCTGCGTCTGAGCATTCTCTCTTTTGCTCTCAGCCGAAGCCTTGCCACCTGACACCTGCGCATAGGACTTAAAAAGTCGCGCATAAATCTTGTCTAGGCGTGCCCGCTCAGCGTCATTGGCCGCAATTGCCGCAAGATCATCGCCAATCTGCCCGATCACATGAACCAACGGATGGAACAGGTCGCCCTCTGTAGAGGTCCGCTGAACGTCAGTGGACGCCGCGACTGCCCTCTCAGGCATCTCCGCCGATACAGGCGCAGGCGAAACAACAAGTTCGGCGCGTGCTGGAGCACCCGCCGTCGCTGTTTTGGGGCCGACCCCGTCATTTTGAATGCGTTCAAACATTGGCTTTGCCTATGGACACTTCACCGTAACTCCTAGAACGGTTCGGCTAATCCAAACTTTAGCTTTTTTGGAAACCAATACGCCGTAAAAAACTCATTTTAGTGTTTTGCTCTGCGCCAGTGCGGGCACACGGTCGTGAAACATTCCCCTCAATCACGAAAAAAGCATACATACCAGATACTTGCGCATTAAGCCCTCAGTCATGTGTCGGAGGACAGGCACCAGGCTCTTCACCTTTCTTCATAAAATATCGCATAAGCATGAACTGAGATGAGCCAATGCCCGACAGGCGGAACGATGAAGCTGAAACTCACCATCGGATTGATCGGCCTTTTAGGCCTAGCAAACGCCACGCTGCCTGCGGCGGCTGAGGCCGAGCAACCTGATCAGCCCAAGGTCAGCGACTCCATTACTAAGGGGGACCTTCCGGGCGCCGCGCGCCGGGCGCGCGAATTGTCGGACGCCAACGACATCGAGGGACAATATAATCTGGCCCTCTTCTACTGGCATGGGGTCGGCATTCCGCAAAACTTTGACGAGGCCATCCGTTGGAGCACTTTGGCGGGTGTTCGCGGACATGCAAAGGCGGCTTCAGCGCGTCGCGTCATGACGAAAACGCTTGAGCCTGTCATCGTGCAAAAGGCCATGGAATGGTCCAGGCTCAGGCTGATCAAAATGGCCGAGGCCGGTGATGATGCTGCGCTCGTGTCAGTGGCGCGCAGCTATTCAGCTGATTTCGGCTTTGCAAATGATCTCGAAGCCTATTATTGGGCATCTCTGGCTTTCTCCGCCGGCAAGGCTGAAGTTCGTCGCCAGCGCGATGGCCTTGTTAGCAAGATCAAACAGGCAGACCTTTTAAAGACGCAACAAAAAGCCAACGAATGGTTCGCGAAATTCCGCAAAGACCGTTTGTAATTTGGAGAGCATATGGCTAGCGAGAATAGCGGCAAATGCCCGCCCCAATTTGTCTTTGAAATGATCGCGGCTCAGTGCACGCGCGTGTTCTTGACGCGCGATGAAGAGGCCGAAGCGGTTGCCGGAGAATTCGCCGAATCCTTTGAGGAGCTTTACGACACAGAAGCTCTGCAAAACGACCTGGTTCAGGCCATCGAACGCCTGCTGGTCTTTATTGAGTCAGTCGAGATCGATGATGTCGACCTCCTGCTCATGTCTTATGTCTGGTACACAGCCAATTATGAAAGCTTGACCGTCAAGCGGAAGAAGAAAGCCCTGATCGGCTCACCTTTGAAGGGCCGCCCGCGCGAGTCCAACCGCGTCTATGCGACGGCGAAAAATTTCAAGACTTATACATATGCTGTTGGCTCCAAGACCGCCCCGCCCCGCCCGGCGGAATGGGAACCCACGCAGGAAGTCGAATTTGAGACGGTCTTCGTGCGCCTCTTCCCAGAGGAATTTGAGAAGAAAGAAAAAGAAGGCAAATAGTCAGCGGCGTTCAGCGTCACCGGTTTGATGCGTGCACAAAGGCATTTGCCGCACGAAGGCAAACCAACGTGAAACATCGCTCACCACAACGCCGCGTTTGTTTTCAATGAGCCCTAAAGCGATGAGCCGCTTGATCTTGCGTCGCGCCGTCTCTTTGGGAATTTTCATGAAGTCAGCAACCGACGACACGTTGGTTGAGGTGATATAGCCATTCGAGCCAATCTGCTGAATGCGCTCTGTATTCAAATAGCCCACACCCAAATAGAGAAGCATTTCTTCTACATCGAGATTGAGTGACACGCGCATCGTGTCGATCGACGCGAAGAAGCTGCGCAAGGCAACGAGCTGTGCGGCCTCATTGCGACCGTCTTTTGCGGTCAGGCTGACAATTGTGGATTGCACTTTGTGAAGGTCCTGCATCTGTTTGATGGCACTGACCCATTTTAGTGCGAAAAATCATCACTTATTTGGTTACATACCACTCAATACTCGGCTCAATTACGAGATTAAGGAGACTTCTAGTGCCGGCGGGATCGCATGTTGGGACGCCTGGCTCCGCAACATTGTCGAGGAAACGCCACAGGTCCGCGGCAGGTAAACCACCTGGCAATAAGGCTTGAGGTCATCGAATTTGCCGGCCCAGTCATCACCAATTGCAAAAACATCGACATTATAAACAAACACGTCGCGGGCTTTCTGTGCCCAATCCGTTTCCGGTATGACAAGGTCTACGTAGCGCACCGAACGCAAGATTTCGCAGCGGTCCTCAAAGGACATCACGGCGCGCTTCCCCTTTCGCGCGTTAAACTCATCCGTGGAGACGCCCACGATGAGATAGTCACCCATGGCCTTTAAGCGCTCCAACAGACGCGCATGCCCGACGTGGAACAGGTCGAAGGTCCCGTAGGTGATGATGGTTTTCATAATAGGCTCCACTCAGCCACGACTGTTGAATTCAGCTGAGATCAGCAAGTTCTGTGCCTAAATAAAACCATTTAAAATCAGATATTTAAATGATATCTCCGCCTCAGGCTCAATCCCTCTGTTGCAAGGCCTCGCTCGACGTGGCACGGAAAGACTCATGACCTCCGCACCATCAGCAGACCAACCCCGCATCTCGTTCGTTTCTCTCGGCTGCCCAAAGGCACTCGTGGATAGTGAGCGCATCATCACCCAGCTGCGCGCTGAGGGTTATGAAGTCACCCGCTCTCATGCGGGTGCCGATGCAGTCATCGTAAACACTTGTGGCTTCCTCGACAGCGCAAAGGCGGAATCGCTCGACGCCATCGGCGCGGCCATGAAGGAAAATGGCAAAGTCATTGTGACGGGATGCATGGGCGCAGAGCCGGAACAAATCCGCGAACGCTTTCCCAATATTTTGGCGATCACGGGGCCGCAAGCTTATGAGAGCGTCATGGGCGCCGTGCGCGGAGCAGTTCCGTCGAACCATGATCCCTTTATTGATCTGGTCCCGGAACAAGGGATCAAGCTGACACCGCGACACTACGCCTATCTGAAAATTTCGGAAGGCTGCAACAACCGCTGCACATTTTGCATCATTCCGAAATTACGCGGAGATCTGGTTTCACGTCCTGCAGGAGACGTCTTGCGTGAGGCTGAGAAACTTGTCGCAGCCGGCGTGAAAGAATTGCTCGTTATCTCGCAAGATACATCCGCTTATGGGCTTGATCTCAAATATGCGGAGAGCGCTTTTCACGACCGCTCTGTGCGTGCGCGTTTCTATGATCTTTCCAAAGAGCTCGGCTCACTTGGGGCCTGGATCCGACTGCATTACGTCTATCCTTATCCGCATGTCGATGAAGTCTTGCCGCTCATGGCTGATGGCTTGGTGCTTCCTTATCTCGACATCCCGTTCCAACATGCCTCACCGCAAGTGTTGAAGGCGATGAAACGGCCAGGCAATCAAGAAAAGACCCTCGAGCGTATTCGCAAATGGCGTGAGATCTGTCCCGATCTCGCGATCCGTTCGACTTTCATCGTTGGCTTTCCCGGCGAGACAGATGAGGACTTCGACATGCTCCTCGACTGGCTGGGTGAAGCCAAGCTCGATCGTGTGGGCGCTTTCAAATATGAGCCCGTAACGGGCGCTGTTGCCAATGATCTCGGACTGCCGCAGGTGCCTGACGAAGTCAAAGAAATCCGCTATCGACGCTTCATGGAAAAGCAGCAAGCCATCAGCGCGAAGATCCTTGGAAACAAAGTCGGCAAACGCTTGAAGGTCATCATTGACCAACCCGGACCGACCGTATCGAAAGGCCGCGCCAAATCAGATGCGCCAGAGATCGATGGATCCGTGTACGTTTCGTCGCGTCGACCGTTGCGAGCAGGCGATATTGTTTCTGTAAAGATAGAGCGTGCAGACGCTTACGATCTGCACGGAATTTTGGCCTGACCGCATTAATTCGCAAAAGTGACGAGGCTAGGCGATCTCAGCGACGCGCGCCGCCTCAACGCTGTGTTGCGGCGCTTCAACCCTGTCGCACCATTGCAGCGCGCGCGAAAGCAGAGCGGCACTGGGAACAAGCGGATTATCGGCATAATCGGCCGCGATCTGAACAACACGCCGAACTTTTGCCGGCCGCTTGTTCACATAGCCATACAAAAGCTTATCCCATAAAACGAGCATGAAGACGGCCGACCCCCGGATGTCGATCGAGGGCGCTTCAAGCAACGACTCGTAAGTCGTGTCTGGAATGCGCCAATTCGGCCCAAAATTTTCCGACAAATTGCGATCAATATCGCTGGGCACAAAGACCTTTGTTCCACAGAACTCCGCTTCGGCGAGATCAAAACGCGAATATTGGAAGGTGAGCGTATAGTCCAAACCAAAGTTGATGCCAGTTTGGAAGTGATCCCCTCGCTCATGGAACAGGAAAATGTCGATTGGCATGCCCGTTTTGAAATGCGTGACGGGCATATAGAACGCATTCTCACCACGAAGCGATTTAGAATTGGGAACGAACTTCCCGTCCAGAAGTAGATGTTTGAAAATAGCAAACTGATCTTCCCAGCCGATCAATCCAACATCCACATCCTTATCATGGGACAGGAACCCACCGTGACGCGCATAGCCCAGCAAGGTTCCAGACATCAAGAAAGGCTTCATGCCCAAAGGTTCAAGCACGTCGTAAAGATCGTGCAAGGCTGAGCCTGCCGCTTCATTTGGAAAATTGGCTTTAACCTTGGGTGGCTCTGACGAGAAAACTTGAATGTTCTTGATATCCTCGAACGAGGCTTCATCGCGTTCAAATTCGCGCTCAAGAAAACGACTGAACCAACTGCACGCTTCCGTATATTTCCCCGCACGGATGGCTGCCTGTGCAGCCGAAAACAGGGAATGGCGAGCAACAACACTGTCTGCAAGACCATCATACATATGCAGAGCATCGTCAAAAAGACCCGCTCGCGTATAAGTTTCAGCCAGCTTGTAATTAATCTTCGCAATCGCGTTAGCATCCGCGCACATCTGGCAGGCATTTCGGATTAACTTCAACGAGCGAATAAAAGACGAAAAATCAATATGATCGGGCAGAAAAACCTGCCGCTTCATCAGCGACTCTGCAATATCAAACAATTCGTTTGAATTTGGCTTTTTCGCGATAAACGCCCGGACCATCTGCAGAGTTAAATCAGTTCGGCAGAAGTCAATGGTGAGATTGAATGCCAAAAGCCATTCTGGGCCAATGTTGGCCTTACGGATTTTATCAAGTGAACTTCCATCACCCGCATTGAGCGCCGCGATCACTTGATAAAGAGCATTGTTGGTACCGAGCGCGCCAATCTCTGAGTTGATTTGTTTTGACGTCAAAGCGCCATAAGCGGCGAGAACCAAGCTTGCATGAGCGGGTTCAAATTCATTGTCACGACGCAACGAGGCCAGCAGAACAACTGCCGGGATCACGCGCTTCATGCAGGCCAGCGAGAGCAATTCAGACTCTTTGAGACCATCCAAGCCAATCTGGTTAAGCACCGAAAGCATGTCCACACTGGAGCCGGATTCCAAACCACGGCAAATCAGTGAGAGTTGCTTTTCGGTTTTACTCAGCTTTGCCATCCTGCTCTCCGGGTGCGGGCCGTCGGAATGGAGAAGGATCAGCAATTCTAGTGCCACTTTTAAGTGACTGATTTTATGAGATTTTAAAGAAAAACCCGGCAGAACGCGCGGGGCGCGTCTCCGGGCTTTCGAGTTGGCTCCGGGCTGACGCGAGGAGGGAGGCACCCCGCTCCGGAACGACTCAGATGATAGGCCAGCGCCCACCCCCTTGCGATTGGGGCCCGCTTAGACTTTCGGCGTTATTTCCGTCCTTTACCGAGCGGCGTTGCGAAAGCGGCACAGAACTTTCGGCTAGCGTTCCGGCATGAAGCTCAAGCCAAGCGACGCTGGGGCCACAGATCCGCGGCGCCGACGCATCGACAAAACCACCAGCGCAACAATGGTTGCCAGATAAGGCATTGCCGTCAGCAATTGTCCGGGAATACCAAGCGCGGCGGCTTGCGCATGAAGCTGCAACACTGTTGCACCGCCAAACAAAAGCGCACCTGCAAAAGCATAGAGCGGCCGCCAGGATGCAAAGACAACAAGTGCCAAAGCAATCCAGCCACGCCCGGCTGTCATGCCCGGCGCCCAGAAGGGCGTGTAAGAGAGCGACAGATAGGCGCCCGCCAAACCGGCGCACGCGCCCCCAAACAACACCGCCAGAAAACGCACCCTCCGAACTGGCAGACCCAAGGCATGGGCCGAATGGTGGTTCTCGCCAATCGCGCGCAAAACGAGACCCGAACGCGAGGTGTTCAAGAACCACGCCACACCGCCCACAAGCGCCCAGCCCAGATAGACAAAGAGATCATGGCTGAAGAGCAGTTTGCCGAGCAAGGGCACATCGCTGAGGAAAGGAATGTGCAAATGCAAAGCGGCCTCTCGCTTCAGGCCGATGAAGCCAGAGCCAACAAGCCCAGCGAGCCCCGTTCCCAAAATGGTCAGCGCCAAACCCGTGGCCACTTGATTGGCTGCAAGAAAAATCACCAAGACGCCGAAGACAGATGAGAGCAGCATCCCTGCCCCCATGCCCGCCAAAATTCCAAGCGCGGTTGAGCCTGTGACAATGGCAATGGCGAAAGCGCAAGCAGCCCCCGCAATCATCATCCCCTCAACACCGAGATTGAGGACGCCCGAACGCTCCGTCACCAATTCGCCAATGGCGGCGATCACCAACGGTGTGGCGGCAGTCAGAATGGTGAAGAGCACCAGCTCGAACATGGTGAGCGTCATGCGGACCTCCGCCAAATCAGACGCAGGCGATAGCGCGTGAACACATCCATCGCGAGCACACACATGAGCAATGTGCCCTGAAAAACGCGCGTCATGTCGAGCGGTACTTTCATTGCAATCTGTGCGCTTTCACCACCGATAATGGTCAGCGACAAAACAAGCCCGGCGCAAAGAATACCCCAAGGCTGCAAACGGCCCAAGAAGGCAACGATAATGGCAGAGAAGCCATAGCCAGGTGAAATCACCGGCTGCAATTGGCCGATCTGGCCCGCCACTTCGCACACACCCGCAAGCCCCGCGGCTGCGCCAGAAATGGCGAAGACTGCAAAGGTCAATCTCCCTTCGCTGAAACCCGCAAAGCGCGCGGCCTTGGGTGCCGAGCCCACGAGTTTCACATCAAAGCCGAAAAGGGTGCGACGAAAGATAAAGCTCGCAAGAAACACGGCCGCCAGCGCGAACAAGATTCCCGCATGCAGGCGCTCGCCTTCCGCCAAAAATGGCAGACGCGCAATATCTTCAAAGGGCACGCTTTGCGGAAAGTTAAATCCCTTCGGATCGCGCAGACGCCCACGCACAAAATAGTCGAGGGTGATTTCGGCAATATAGACGAGCATGAGGCTGGTGAGGATTTCTGACGCCCCCACTTTTACACGCAAGAAAGCCGGGATCATCGCATAGAGCATGCCAGCCAATGTGCCTGCGATCAGCATGGCAGGCAAAATCCAATAGCCGCCCAGCGCATGGTCCATGCCATACGTCACCACGGCAATCGTGCCGCCCACCAAACCACCGATGACAAATTGTCCCTCTGCACCAATGTTCCAAAGATTGGCGCGATAGCAAAAGGCAAGGCCCGAGGCGATGAGAATGAGCGGAGAGGCTTTCACCGCCAATTCTTGCAAGGACCAAGCGTCGCTAAACGGTTCGACAAAATAAACGAAGAAGGCCTGTTCTGGCGATTTGCCAATCGCCGACAACAGCGCGCCGCCAATCAGCACCGCGGCCGCAATGGCCAAGAGCGGCGCCAAAAATTCAATGACGGGTGATTGCGCCGTGCGCCGCTCCAATTCAATGCGCATGGAGGCTCTCCTTGCGCTCACCCGCCATCAAAAGCCCGATATCTTCGCGTGTCACCTCGCGTGTGAGGCGCGCAGCACTCACCTCGCCGTGGTGAATAACAGCCATGCGATCCGCGATCTCAAACAATTCATCAAGGTCCTGTGAGATAACCAGCACCGCCGCGCCCTGACGAGACAGATCGATGAGACGCTGGCGAATATCGGCCGCGGCTGCGGCATCCACGCCCCATGTCGGCTGGTTGAGAACCAACACACACGGCGTGCGGGACACTTCACGACCCACCAAGAACTTCTGCAAATTACCGCCCGACAAAGTGCGCGCCGCCGGATCATCCCCCGACATGCGCACATCAAAACTCTCAATGATCTGACGCGCCAGAGATTTGGCTGCAGCCGCATCAATGGAAAGACCGCGCGTCACCTCGCCAGTCGCATGACGAGAGAGCAAGATATTTTCTGAGAGCGAAAAGTCAGGCGCCGCTGCGTGACCATTGCGTTCTTCAGGCACGAAGGCCGCGCCATATTGGCGACGCAGATTGATCCCCTCACGCCCAACCGAAATGCCATCAATATGTACGTCACCCGCACGGCGCGCGAGACGCTCGCCCGAGAGGGCTGCAAACAATTCGTCCTGCCCATTGCCAGCAATGCCTGCAATGCCAAAAACCTCACCCCCGCGCACAGCAAAAGAGATATCTTTCAGCGACACGCCATGCAAATCTTCGGAAGCGAGCGACAGGCCATCGACGCTCAACCTTGCCGGCCCATCTGCCTCATTGGGCTTGGCGCGCAGGTCAACCAGATGCGTGCCGACCATCATGGCCGCCATGGAGCGCACACTTTCCTCACGCGGATTGCAGGTTGCCACCACTTTGCCACCGCGCAAAACCGTCGCGCGTTCGCAAAGGCGGCGCACCTCATCCAGCTTGTGCGAAATATAAAGAATGGCGCGGCCCTCGACCCGCAAAAGATTGAGCGTCGAGAAAAGCGCGTCAGCCTCCTGCGGAGTGAGCACAGATGTTGGCTCGTCGAGAACGATCAGTTTGGGATCTTGCAAAAGACAACGCGCAATCTCGATCCGCTGCCGCTCGCCCGCCGACAAAGTCCAGACGGGCCGATAGGGTTCAAGCTTGAGGCCATAGCGCGCGGTCAAATCCTCGATCCGCGCGGCCACACTCTCAAGCTTCTCATCTGCGGGCAGAACAAGGGCGATATTTTCAGCCACCGTCAGATTTTCAAACAAAGAGAAATGCTGGAAGACCATACCAATACCAGCTGCACGCGCCGCTTCTGGACTTTCCAGGGACACAGGCACGCCATTCAGCTCAATGCGTCCGCTTGTCGGCTCCAAAAGTCCGTAGAGAATTTTCACAAGCGTCGATTTGCCTGCGCCATTCTCGCCAAGCAGCGCATGCGCCTCGCCTGCACGAATATCGAGGTCGATATGATCATTGGCTGTGAAAACGCCAAAGCGCTTCACAATCCCGCGCATCGACACGAGCACCGGCTTGCCGTCTGTGGGTGAATTCATTCCGGACAAACTCAAGGGATCAGCACGGCTGCGCCAGTGGTCTTACGGCCACCCAAATCTGCATGCGCTTGCGCCGCATCAGCGAGCTTGTAGCGTGCATGGATCGGAATGGTGACGTCACCTTTGGAAATGGCACGCATCAAATCCTTGGCCATTGCGACATAATCTTCGCGTTTGGCAATATAGGAGAAGAGCGTTGGGCGCGTGGCAAAGAGCGAACCCTTTTGCGAGAGCAGGCCAATGTTGAACGCATCCAATTGGCCCGAGGCCGAGCCATAAGAGACGAACATGCCCAGCGGGCGCAAACAATCGAGCGAGCCGGGGAACGTATCCTTGCCAACGCCGTCATAAACAACATCGCAGAGCTTGCCCTTGGTGATCTCTTTCACGCGCGCAACGAAATCTTCGTCCTTGTAGAGAATGACATGTTTAGCACCGGCCTTTTTGGCGAGTTTGGCTTTTTCAGCAGAACCCACTGTGCCGATCACCGTCGCACCCAGCGCCTTGCCCCATTGGCACAGAATGAGACCCACACCACCTGCGGCAGCATGCACAAGGATCGTATCGCCCGGTTTCACTTTGAATGTGCGACGCAGGAGATATTGCGCGGTGAGCCCTTTCAGCATCATGGCCGCGCCCATTTCATAAGAAATGCTCTTGGGCAATTTGATCAGCGAGGCCGCAGGCACGATACGCGCCTCCGCATAAGAGCCGAGTGTCGAGACATAGGCGACGCGATCGCCCACTTTGAATTCGCTGACACCGCGCCCGACCGCCAAAACTTCGCCCGCGCCCTCATTACCAGGCGTGAACGGCAGCTGCGTCGGGTACGACCCCTGACGGAAGTAAATATCGATAAAATTGAGCCCGACGGCGTGATTGCGCACCAGCACTTCACCCTTGGCGGGCTTGGGCAGATCGATATCCTCCAGAACCATCACCTCCGGACCGCCTGTGCGATGGATACGAATGGCCTTGGTCATCGAAAACTCCAGAATCTTGAGATGGCGCATCATGCTGCGCCGCTCCCACAGGTGCAACAGAGGCTGTCACCTCACCTGTGAATGCTTATGATGTTCAGAGCTTTTCTGTGAGTCGAACCCCACGGCGCCGATGACGACACCAGCTGAAACCATCGGTCCCTTCACGCCCAAGCTCGTGACCGTCCTGCGCGAGGGCTATGGCGCCCAGCACTTCAAGGCGGATGCGCTGGCGGGGCTGACGGTCGCCATTGTGGCGCTCCCCCTCTCTATGGCCATTGCCATCGGCTCGGGCGCCAAGCCTGAACATGGGCTCTATTCAGCCATTATCGGCGGCTTTGTCATTTCGGCCCTTGGCGGCAGCCGGTTCCAGATCGGCGGCCCAGCAGCCGCCTTCATCGGCTTGGTGGCGACGACCATCACGCGTTTTGGCTATGAAGGCTTCCTCTTCGCCACGCTGCTGGCTGGGGTTTTCCTACTGGCGCTGGGCTATCTGCGCCTCGGCTCGCTCATCCGCCACATCCCCCACCCCGTCCTGACGGGATTTACGGCGGCCATTGCCATCATCATTTTTTCCGGCGAATTGCGGGACCTGTTTGGGCTCGCCCTCAAAGCAGAACCCGCCTCCGTCTTGCCGCGGCTGGCTGCGCTTTGGGACGCGCGAGGGAGCGCCAATCCAACAGCCATCGGCCTTTCTATTGCCTGCCTCGCCTTCATGCTGGCCGTTCGCAGAGTGGCGCCGAGCTTTCCCTTTCTTCTGGCAGGGGCAATTCTCGCTGGATTGGCCGTCTGGGGCTTTGATCTGCCAGTGGAGACGATTGGCACGAAATTCGGCGGCATCCCCGACAGCCTACCGACCCCAGCCTTGCCGAAGTTTGATCTCGCCCGCCTACCAGAAATCCTCCCCTCGGCCGTAGCCCTCGCTCTGCTGGGCGGCATGGAATCCCTACTCTCGGCTGTGGTGGCCGACGGCATGTCGGGCCGCCAGCATCGCTCCAATTGCGAGCTTGTGGCGCAAGGCTATGCCAATATTGCCTGCGCTTTCTTTGGGGGCATCTGCGCCACCGGCACGATTGCCCGTACCGCAACCAATATCCGCGCTCATGCCCATGGGCCGGTCTCAGGCATGTTGCATGCCCTCTTCCTGCTGCTCTTCATGATGCTGGCCGCGCCCTTGGCCGCCTATGTGCCGCTGGCAGCACTTGCCTGCGTGCTGGCTCTGGTCGCCTGGAACATGATCGAGAAAGAGACCATCGCCAAAATCTTCAAACACGACCGCGCGGCAGCCTCTGTCATCGCCCTAACTTTCGTTCTGGTCGCCTTTGTCGATCTCATCGCGGGGATTGCGGCAGGCGCGGTCTTGGGGATCATCCTGCAAAGGACTGGGCATTTGAAGGCGCATTGATCTCGCCAAACAGTCACTTGCGCCCTAGATAGAGCTTCATGAACACAAACCCACCAAATGACCTGATCATCGTTGGCGCGGGGGCCGCTGGCCTCACGGCGGCCTTGGGTCTGGCGCAATCGGGCTGGTCGCTGACGCTCATCGGGCGGGCCGACCTCAAGGCGACGGCACGCACCGTTGCTCTGTTTGATGGCTCATTAAAGCTTTTGCAGAACCTGCATGTGCTGGAACGCCTGCGTCCCGATTTTGCGGCGCTCGAAACCATGCGCATTGTCGATGACACGGGCTCGCTGTTTCGCACACCCCCCGTTGATTTCCGCGCCTCCGAAATCGGCCTTGATGTGTTTGGCGAGAATATCGAGAACCGCCATCTCGTCGCGCATTTGTCCGACGCTGTGCGCGCCGAAAAGCGCATCACCTGGATCGAGTCTCAAGTTGTCTCGGCCGCATATGATGAACATGCCGCTCATGTGACGCTGGAGGACGGGACACAATGCTCCGCCAAACTTGTCATTTCAGCCGAGGGGCGCAAATCGCTTTTGCGCAAAGCCGCGGGCATTGAGACGCGCCATTGGTCCTATCCACAAGTGGCCATGACAGCGCTGCTGCTGCATGATCGCCCGCATCGCGAAATCTCGACCGAGTTTCACACGCGCCAAGGCCCTTTCACATTGGTGCCACTCCCCTCTTCGGACAAAGGCCCCAATCGCTCAAGCCTCGTTTGGATGATGGACCCGATCGAAGCGCGCCGTCGGGAACGTCTTGATGATGAAAAGCTCGCCGTTGAAATGACGCGGCAGAGCCATCACATGCTCGGCAAATTGCGCCTCGAAGGACCGCGCAGCGCCTTCGAAATGAGCGGTCTGGTCGCCCAAAAATTCGCACAAAATCGCATCGCTTTGATTGGCGATGCCGCCCATGGCTTCCCGCCAATTGGTGCACAGGGTCTCAACCTTGGCATGCGCGACATCGCACATCTGGTGGATAGTCTGAACGGCGCGCAAGACCCCGGCGCAGCCGATGTGCTTGCGCGTTACGACACAGCGCGGCGCACCGATGTGCGCTCACGCGTCGCTGGCGTTGATCTGTTGAACCGCTCGCTGCTCGCTGGCGCTCTGCCCGTTGATTTTCTCCGCGGCGCCGGTCTTTTGGCTCTCGCCAATATCCGCCCCCTAAAGCGCATGGTGATGCGCGAAGGCGTGATGCCACGCGGTCCTGTCCCGCGTTTGATGCAAGCCTAGAAGAGCTTGTAAGAAACGCCGCCGATTGTGATCAGATAGAGAAGCCCCGTCACCGTCACGACGGACGCAATCGTACCAATCAAAATGATGGCAGACGCCCGCTCGACATAAACCTTATACTGGCTCGCCATGACAAAGACATTGAGCGCCGGCGGCAGGCTCGCCATCAGGACGGCAGTAAACGTCCAGACCGCGCCATAATCGCCAGTTAGCGACAACAGCGTCCACACAAGCAAGGGATGCGCGATCAATTTGATCATCAGCAAGACAGGCATTTCACCCGCCACGCGCTTGACGGGGCGCAGAGCCACCGTCACGCCCATCGTGAAGAGAGCGCAAGGGGCAGACGCGTTGGCGAGATAAGTCAGAATCTTGTCGATTGGCACAGGCGGCTGCCAATGCGCATAGGCCGCCAAAATGCCGAGCGCTGTGGCAATATTAAAAGGATGGGTGAGGATACGCTTGGCAATCAGCCACAGCGTCTCGCCGATCCGCATTTTCTGCGAACCCGCGAGCCCCATCATGAAGGGCACAATGGTGAAAAAGAAAATACTGTCGCAAACAAAGACAAGCGCGGTCGGCACCGCCGATTGCGAACCCAGCGCCGCCAATGTCAGACCGGGGCCCATATAACCCACATTGGAATAAGCCCCGCCGACACCTTGAATGGTCGCTTGCGCCATATCACCGCGCGCCGCGACCATGCCGACAGCGAATGACACGAAGAAAGCAATGGTGGTTGAGAGAGTCGTGATGGCGATGAATTTGAAATTGGCCAATTCATCGAGCGGCGTGACGGCGATCAATTTGAAGAAGAGCGCCGGAAGCGCCACATAGACGATGAATGTATGCATCCATCCGAGGCCCTCTTCAGGCACATCGAAAATGCGCCCCAAGCAAAAGCCCAAAAGGATGAGCCCGAAAAAGGGTAGCGCCAGATCCAGCACCTGCGCGAGCGCAGGCAAAGCCAAACCGACCCCGATCAGGGCAAGAAAGGCTCCCACAGGCCAGATTAGGGGCGCCAAAGCGCGCATGGCGGACCACTCCAGAGGATTGCGCCGGGATTAGGTGGCGCCTCCACAGGTGTCAATGCGTTTCCCCTGTGCATACCCGCTTCCAAAGCGTGATCCGGCGGGGGGAGAGATGATAAGCCGTGGCTCATGAGCACGCATATCGACATCGGCCTCACGGGCGCTCAAAGCCCGGCGCTGATTGATCTGGAAGAACTTCTGGCGACCCGCCTGCTGGTGCAGGGCAATTCGGGGTCCGGAAAGTCGCATCTTCTGCGCCGCCTGCTCGAACAAAGCGCAGGCCTCGTCCAGCAAGTCGTGATCGATCCCGAAGGCGATTTCGTGACGCTCGCCGAGCGCTTCGGCCATGTCGTCGTCGATGCCTCGCAGTCAACCGAAGCCGAGCTTTCCAGCATTGCCACCCGCGCGCGCCAGCACCGCGTTTCGGTTGTGCTCAATCTCGAAGGCGTCGATGTCGACGCGCAATTGAAATGCGCAGCCATTTTTCTCAATGGCCTGTTCGAAGTCGAACGCGATTTCTGGTTCCCGATGCTCGTCATCGTCGACGAAGCCCAGCTCTTTGCACCCGCCGCCTCGGCCGATGCGTCCGATGATGCGCGCCGCCAAGCGCTTGCCGCTATGACCAATCTCATGTGCCGCGGCCGCAAACGTGGCTTGGCAGGCGTCATCGCCACGCAGCGCCTCGCAAAGCTTGCCAAAAATGTCGCCGCCGAAGCCTCCAACTTTCTGATGGGGCGCACCTTCCTCGACATTGATATGGCGCGCGCGGCAGATTTGCTGGGCATGGAAAAGCGCCAAGCGGAAATGTTCCGCGATTTGCAGCGCGGAGCTTTTGTCGGCCTTGGTCCCGCGATTGCCCGCCGCCCGTTGACCATTGCCATTGGCGATGTGGAAACGGCCGATCGCGGCAGTGCGCCCAAACTCTTGCCCCTGCCCGGTGCTAAGGCGGAGGCGCCCGCTCATGAGCTGATCTTTTCAGCCGATGCTCCGCCGCCCAAGAAAACAGCCGCGAAGCGCAAAGCGGATGCGGCAGAATCCAGCGAACATGTCATGGCGCGCATCGAGGCGGCTCCCAAGCCCGCCTATGTCGCTGCCCCAGCTCCTGACCTGACGGATGAACAACGCATACAAGCCATGGATGACATCATCCTCTCTATGGCCGAAGATGCTCAGGTCGCTTTCCGGCCGGTCACCGATCTGCATCGTGATTTTCTGACCCGCTGCCGCATCAAGCGCCTTGGCGCCTCTCTGCCTGATCTGCGCACTTTCCATAAAATGTTGAATGTGAAACGCGCTGAACATTCGGCACCCGAAAAAGTCGACAAAAAGCTCTGGGGCAAAGTGATCGATCTGTCAGATCGTTTGCCCGATGATATGCGCGCTCCCTTCCTGTTGATTGCACGTGCGGCTGTCGCTGAGCGTCCAGCGCCGGAAGATGGCGAGATCGCACAATTCTTCGGCTCACATTCGCCGGGCCGCGCGCGCCGTCTCTTGGGCAATATGGAAGAGAATGGATTGATTGTATTGCGCACCGATTTTCAAGGCGCACGCATCATTGCCATCCCGGAACTCGAAATCGAGACCAAGGCGCTGCATCCGAAATTGCGCAAAGCCGGTAAGGGTGCCGCCTAATCAGCGGCGTGCGGAATAATCCGTCAGAAGATTAGCAGCTGTCTGGCGGTCGCCATCGGAGGCGACTTTGAGCGCCTTGTCGTGCAAATCGACAATCCACGCATGTTTGGGATCTTCTCCCGCGCTTTCAACAGCGAGCGTCAGATACATGAGACCTTTGGGGCGCTGGCGCTGCACGCCTTGCCCTGTGAAGAGCAAATTGCCGAGCAAGGCTTGCGCTTCCATATGGCTCTTTTCAGCAGCCAAGACGAGCCAACCAGCCGCTTGGCGCGGATCGCGCTTGATGCCCACGCCATCCAGATAAATGCGCGCCAGATTATATTGCGCATTGGGATCACCGAAGGTCGATGCGGCGAACTGGAAGAGTTCATGCGCGCGGAACACATCCGGCTTCATCTTGATCTGCGGCAGACCATTCAAAGCATAAATGCCAACCGCCACATAAGCGCTCGACACAATGCCAATCTCACGACGCGATATATTGTCTTCGTCGTAATTGCTCACGATTTGCAGAAAATAATCGTAAGCTTTGGCATCATCATGCGGCACGCCCTCGCCCGCCGCATACATGCGCGCCAATTTCCATTGCGCGAGCGACTGGCCACCGGCGGCGGCATATTTCAACGCTTCGACGGAGGAAGCTGCATCGCCTGAACGCAAACCCAGGATGGCTTCATTCAAAGCATGCAGTGAATTTTTGAAAAGCGGCATGGGCGGCGTGACGCCCGCCGGGCTGTCCGAACCATCCAACGCCAGCGCCGGACCGGACAGGCCCATGCATAGGCTCAGGAGAATGATTTTCTCAAACGACCGCATGGACCAGAATCTCGTTCGCCTCACCCAAGGTCAGCTGGTCAGACTCATGCCAGCTTGTGCGCAGGCATGGAAGTCCCAACGGTGCCGGAAAAACAGTCAAAAAGTTGAGGAATGGAAAGAGGGTTAATGGCGGACTGGAGCGCAAAGGGCGCCCCAAGGGTGCCTCGGAAATGGTAATACGGCCTGCCACGGTCTGCCCCTGCCCTCGCGCCAGCAGCAACATCGCTGTCAGCCACCCAAATTAGCGCGGGGTTTATGGCTGAATCGCGGCACAACACCCCCATCGGGGCGCACCGCGAACACATGGCTGTGTCCTGTTGCGTAACTGCAACGCTTCAGGCCAGAGCCCGGCTTTAGGACAGGCGCTTCAGCGCAGCCGACATCTTTTCGATGCGCGAGACCGCATCTGCCCGGCGCTCGCGGTTCTCCTCGACCACCTCTTCTGGCGCACGAGCGACGAAGTCGGCATTGCCCAGCTTGGCGTCGATCTTCTTCACCTCGCCATCCAGCTTGGCGATTTCCTTCTCGAGGCGAACCTTTTCAGCCGAAATGTCGATAATGCCTTCGAGCGGCAGAGCGACCAGCACGCCGCGCACGATCATCTGCGCGGAATTGGCAGGAGCTGTTTCAGCAAAAGAGAGGTCTGACACGCGCGCTAGGCGCTTGAGCGTATCAAGCCCACGTTCAGCCCGCGCCTTCATTTCAGCCGAGACACCGACCAGAACGAGCGGCATTTGCGCGCTCGCAGGCACGTTCATTTCTGAGCGCACCGAGCGGATTTCAGAAATGAGATCGACCATCCAGCCGATTTCAGCTTCCGCACCTTCATGCTCAAGCCCCTTCAGCGCTGGCCAATCAGCCAGAACAAGAAGCGAATTGCGCGCCGGGCCTTCAGCCCCCTTGATCGCCCACAATTCTTCGGTGAGGAAGGGCATGAAGGGATGCAGCATCTTCAAGATCACATCGATGGCATAAGCGGTCGTCGCGCGTGTCTCGTCTTTGCCCGCGCCATCCTCGCCTTGCAGGATCGGCTTGGTGAGCTCGACATACCAATCGCAGAAAATATTCCAGACGAAACGATAGACGCCATTGGCCGCATCATTGAAGCGATAGGCTTCAATCGCCCCGCTCACATCAGCCACCGCCTTTTGCGCCTCGCCCAAAATCCAGCGGTTCACATCAAGCGTCACATTTTCCGGCGCAAAGCCCGCAACGCGCGCGCAGCCATTCATTTCGGCAAAGCGTGACGCGTTCCAGAGCTTGGTTGCAAAATTGCGATAGCCTTCGACACGCGAAGTCGCGAGCTTAATGTCACGCCCCTGTGCGGCCATAGCAGCCAAAGTGAAGCGCAAAGCATCGGCGCCATAAGTATCCACCAGATTGAGCGGATCAATCACATTGCCCTTGGACTTGGACATTTTCGCGCCCTTCTCGTCACGGACGAGCGCGTGGATGTAAATATCCTTGAACGGGATCTCGCCCATGAAATGGATGCCCATCATCATCATGCGGGCAACCCAGAAGAAGATAATATCAAAGCCAGTGACAAGAACGCTGGTCGGATAATAGCGCTTCACTTCCGGCGCTTCATCGGGCCAGCCGAGCGTCGAGAAAGGCCAGAGCGCCGAAGAGAACCATGTGTCGAGCACATCTTCATCGCGCTTCAACTCGACCTTGCGGCCAAAATGCTTTTCAGCCTGCGCATGGGCCTCGTCTTCCGACATAGCGACAAAGACTTCACCATCGGGCGCATACCAAGCTGGGATTTGATGGCCCCACCAGAGCTGGCGGGAAATGCACCAAGGCTGAATGTTTTCGAGCCAATCAAAATAGGTCTTTTCCCAATTTTTTGGGATGAAGCTTGTCTTGCCTTCGCGCACAGCCTTCAAGGCTGGCTGCGCAAGTGTGTGCGCATCGACATACCATTGGTCGGTGAGCCACGGCTCGATGACAACGCCTGAACGGTCGCCATGCGGCACCATATGCATATGCGGTTCAATGGTCGGGCACAGACCGCGCTCTTCCATCATCGCAACAATGGCTTTGCGCACTTGCGCACGATCCACATGATGCAGACCCATCACCGCTGCCAGATCATCGGATGATTTCAAGCCTTCCGAGAAAGCTTCATTATTCTCGAGCAGCAAACGACCTTCGGCATCGAGAATATTGATCATCGGCAGATTGTGACGCTTGCCGACTTCGAAATCGTTGAAGTCATGTGCGGGTGTAATCTTCACCGCGCCCGTTCCCTTTTCAGGGTCAGCATATGTATCGCCAACAATCGGAATGATGCGGCCAACGAGCGGCAGCACGATATTCTTGCCGATCAGGTGCCCAAGCTTTTCATTTTCCGGATGCACAGCGACCGCTGTATCGCCAAGCATAGTTTCGGGGCGCGTTGTTGCAACTGTGATGAAAGTAGACGGATCTTCCACATCATAGGTCTTGCCTTCGAGCGGATAATTGAAGTGCCAGAGATGACCTTTGGTCTCGACCTGTTGCACTTCAAGATCGGAAATTGCCGTGAGCAATTTCGGATCCCAATTCACCAGACGCTTGTCTTTATAAATGAGACCTTGGCGGTGCAGCTCCACGAACACTTTGAGTACAGCGCGCGACAGACCTTCATCCATCGTGAAACGTTCGCGCGACCAATCACAAGACGCGCCAAGGCGCTTCAGCTGATTGACAATCGTGCCACCAGATTCCGCTTTCCATTCCCAGACGCGTTCCAGAAATTTCTCGCGGCCCATCTCACGACGGCCGGGTTCCTTGCGCTCAGCCAATTGGCGCTCAACCACCATCTGCGTCGCAATGCCCGCATGATCGGTGCCGGGCTGCCAGAGCACATCCTTGCCACGCATGCGTTCAAATCGGCAGAGAATGTCTTGCAGCGTGTTGTTGAGCGCATGGCCCATATGCAACGAGCCCGTCACATTGGGCGGCGGGATCACAATGGAAAAGGTTTCCGCGCTGGCACGGTCAGCACGGCCAGCCTTGAAGGCGTCCGCCTGCTCCCATGCGCTCGAAATGCGTGCTTCGACGCTGGCGGGATCAAAGGTCTTTTCCATCATCGGACTATCAAGCTCATGCAAAGGCGGCGTAGGGCCGCGCGACTCTCAAGGGTTGCGGCTTAAAAACCCGAGCCAGATCAGACTGTCAATGAAAGGAACGGCAGATCGGCGCAATCAGCGCGGGCCACGTGCCACGCGCTCGATTTCCGCCCGCACCAGACGCTCAACAATGGTCGGCAGATTGTCGTCGAGCCATTCTTTCAGCATGGGGCGCAGCAGCTCGCGCGCCATGGCTTCCATGACGTCCGGCCCCGGCATGGCGGGACGTGCCGAGGACAATGTCCTGAAGGCAGCCGCCACGGCCGATCCGGTCTCGTCTGAGATCAGGCTCTCATCTTCCAAAACGGCAGGCGCTTCAACAGGACGCGCCGGCGGCAGAGGACGCAAAGGCTCAGGCGCGCGCGCGGGGGCAGACAAAGACGGGTCGATGCGCGGAATACGCGGGGTGGCGGGCGGCGGCGACAGGCTGAACTCGCCGGTCGGGCGCGAAACTGGTGCCATGGGGCGCGGCTCGGGCGCCACGTCACGGGGCACGGGGCGTGGGGTGAGCGGCAGCGCCACATCCTCAGAAATGATCTTCCGAATGGAGGCGAGAATCTCCTCCATAGAGGGCTCATGGGCCCGCTGTTCGGCAGCTGTCGATTCCGGAATGGGGGTCATGGCCGGATGCTCTTTCCATACGCTCAATCAAACGCAACTTACGCGCTGACGCGCGCCAAATCACATTGGACGCTGGGCAGAGGCAGAGCAAGGCTCAGGCGGAGGAAGGCAAAAAGCTGTTGTGGACAGGCGCCCAAGCGCCCGCCCCTTTGCTTTTTTAGCGGCCGTCAGGCGTGCCGGTGCCGATCCACTTACCCTTGACCTGGGCATAATGGATGGTCGGGTCATAAGGCACGACATCGAGGCCGAGCGTATTGGCCGACAGGCGACCCGAGGCGGCAACGACTGAATAAGAGCCAACGACGCGGTCACGTTGCGCGGTCACAAGCAGCACGCGCGCATTGAGCAACGTCTGCTGCGCATTGAGCACATCGAGCGTCGTGCGCTGGCCGACCTTGGCTTCTTCACGCACACCATTCAACGCGATTTCCGCCGCACGCACCTGCGCCTGGACCGCTTGAATGACAGCTGAAGAGTTCGACCAGACACCCCAAGCCGAGACAACCTGCGCGCGAATGGTTTCGCGCTGCAAATCAGCCTGCAATTGCGATTGCTGGAACAATTCTTTCGCCTGACGCACCGACGCATAAACCGCGCCGCCTTCATAAATCGGCACCGAGAGCGAACCGACGATGGACGCACTGGTCGTATTCGTGCCGAGGGAGGCAATCGCATCGTTGCGGCGTGTCAGCGAGCCGGTCAGACCAATCGTCGGATAGAGCTGTCCTTCGATGACCTTCACATTGATCTTGGCAGCTTCTGCCGTGAAGCGCGCGGCCTGCAAAGCAGGATGCTCGATTTCAGACATGCCAATGGCCGCCTGCAGAGACGGCGGGATCAACTTGTCGAGCGGACGGGCGGGCTGCAGATTCTTCGGCTCATCGCCAATGGAGCTGCGATAATTGGCAATGCTGGTTTGCAAATTCGACTGTGCCGTAAAGGCATCTGCCTGACCCTGCGCCAAGGAAGCTTCAGATTGCGCCACATCGGTGCGCGTTACTTCGCCGACTTGGAAACGATCGCGCGTTTGACGCAGCTGCTGTTCGAGCACTTCCACATTGTTACGGCGCAGATTGAGAATAGCCGTATCGCGCAGCACATTCATGTAAGCAGTGGCAGCGCCCGAAAGCACATTTTGTTCCGTCAAACGCAGCTGTTCGCGCGCAGCGAAAATCTGCGTTTCCGCACGGTCCACACCATTCATGGTGCGATTGCCGTTCCACAAATTCTGCGTCACCGAGACACCCGCGCCACGTGGGCTGGTCGAGGCTCGCGTATCGCCCGGCGTTTTAGCCGAAGCACCGGCATGCTGTTCTTGCCAAGCGCGACCAATATCCGCGGTTGCCGTCACGGTCGGACGATAGCCCGACAAAGCATTGGGCATGTTTTCATCAACCGAGCGTGCACCAGCACGCTGCTGATTGAGATCAGGATTATAGCCGTAAGCACGCGCTAGAGCGTTGGAGATGGTCTCGGCCGAGGCAGGTGCACACAGACCCGCTGACACGACGGCCATCGACAGAGCGCCGCCAAGAAGTCGGAGACGGAAAGAACCCGTTTCCGAAGCGCCAAAAGATCTGCGAGCCATCTGTATCCTCGAATCAAAACAACCGTTTGAGGAATTGTTAACCCTACTGGTTACTAAAACCACAACGACTGCAAAAACCGCCTCGGCTCTATATTAGCCAATGCCAGCCGCTTGTCGCCCCTAAAGTAACCTTCGGATCAATCTAGATCATCAACTGGGGCAAAAATGATACAGGTTTTGTTACAAATATCCGTCAGAAAACAAAAGCTTGGCGGCGCGCAAAGGCGTCCAGCACAGGCGCAGCCGCATCAAACAGGACGCGGTGGCTGGTCTCGCCAGCGACCTTCTCAAAGCGCGTAACCTTCCCCGCATGGCCCGCAATCTTGCGGACGGCGATCAAGCGGCCACCCGGCGCGAGTTTGGACAAAAGCGAGTCAATGCCCTCTTCCACCGCACCATTGACGAGGATGAGATCATACAGGCCATCGACTGAAGACCCATCCAGCGGGCCAGACACAGCCTTGGCATTGGTCACGCCAGCCGAGGTCAGATTGGCCGCCGCCTGCGAGGACAGCGAGGCGATGGATTCGAGCGCCACAACTTCCTTCGCAAGACCGGCCAGAAGAGCTGCCGAATAACCCGCACCGCCTGCCACATCGAGCACGCGATCGGTGGATGTGACACCCGCGCCCTGGATCATGCGCGCCAGGACCAGCGGCGCCAGCATGATGCGTGTCGCGCCGTCGGCCCGCAATTCGAGAGCGGCATCGGAATAAACGAGTGCTTGCAAGGCTGCAGGGACGAAATGTTCGCGCGGCACGTCAATGAAACGCGCGATGACATCCTGATCCGTCACATCGAATGTGCGGATCTGGCAATCCACCATGGTCTGGCGCTGCGTGGCAAAATCGGACAAGACGGCGACGGTCATGGGCGCTCCAGCAAGAAACGGAAAACGGCGCGGCCCGCGCCCTTTCCGGACTCGTTTGAGCGCAGCTTATAGGCGAGAGCCACGGGCGCTGTCCATGATCTGCCCGCGCTCTGGCCGAAGGTATGGGGCCTCTTACACACCCTTCAGCTTTTTATTGCATTGGCTCCAATAGCCGCCGCCCTTTTCCAGCCAATTCATCCCTGCATTACCGCCCGTGGCCTTATTGACCTGGTATTGCTCGCTACAAGTCTTCTGTCGCGCCTGTGCAGGCCGCAGATCGGCAAATTTCGAGGCTACCGCCACCGGGAAGACGGGGGCCCCGGCAACCTTCACCCCCGGCTGAGGGTCAACCACGGGCTTGGGTGCGGGCTTCTCTGCTTGCGCGGGCGCAGCTGGGAGGTTCGACCGACATTCTGCCAAAAACTTTGGCCACGTCGCGCCATTGGTCGCGCCCGAGGCTTTGGCAGCCTGCCATTTCTCGCCGCAGATTTTCATGGCGGCATCTTGCGCCAAACTGGGCTGCGCCATGAGCAGCAAAAATGATCCCGAAACCAACAAAGCCTTTTTCATGGAAACGCCTTTCTCAAAAACCGGCATCCATGAAAGCTTGGCGGGACGACCTCGGCAAGATCGACTTACGAAGCGTTAGCGCGACACGATTTGCGGGCGCGTGATCGCAGTGCCAATCGCAACCCATTGATTGGGGTCCTGCTGCGACTGAATCTTCACAAAGCGATAGGGCGTGCGAAACCACAGGCGCAATTGATCCGACATATTGTCGAGGACGAGATCACCGCGGTCCGTACGCACGGTGAGAACGGCATGGCCATCCATGTTTTCATCACGCACCACCGTCATGAGCAATGCGCTTTGCGGAAACCCGGCCGCGAGCAAAAGCTTGCGCTTGACCAAGGCATAATCTTCGCAATCGCCGGACCCGTCTTCGGCATAGTCCCAACGATCAATTTCTCGCCAATGATCAGCATCTGACAAAGGCTTGATTGCGTGATTGACCTGTTTGTTCACGCGATCAATGAGCGCCACATTGGTGTCGCTTGAGACGATCTCGCCCAGGCGCCCGCGCGACTTTTCACAATCGCCTTTGTAGCGCGCACAAAATTCTGCCCATCCGGTCGGCGTGAATGTGGCCTGACCAAACTCAAGAAAAAGGCTGCGTGATTGCGCCTGCCCCTGCCCGACGCCTGCAGCAAAGCCCAAGCAAGCAAAACTTAAAATGATGAAATGTTTGAAAAAACCAAAATTCATTCCGCGCCCCTTTCGGCAAGGGCGCATCATGCAGGAGCGAATTTGAGAGCGGCTGAAACACTTCTCCCAAATTGCGCAAGATCCGTTTACGCTAGGCGCAACCGGTTCTTTGAGTCATCAAGAGGTAAACCAATCTTGAGTTGTAAAACCTCCTTGTTCTGAAACAAAAAACACGCGTAAGTTGACGATGCGTCAGAAAAGCTTCCGCAGGGTGAAGTGGGTGGCTAGAGTTAAAATCGGCGATCACATCGGCCCGCCGGGCGCAAAAGAAAGGTTCAATGGTGAATCTCCCCTTGCCTGTTTCGATCGACTTGCCAGCAAGCCGAGAGGCTCTATCGGCTGAAGATCTACAGGCCTTGCAGGATGCCTGGCAGCGTCTGGAGATCATGCCCTTTGCGGCGCGCCTCACAGGCGTGATCGGACGCCGCCTCGATGATGCGAGCCTCATCCTGCCAGAGCGACTGCGTGATGTGGCGCGAAAAGCAACGACAAGCGCATTGTCAGCCGCAATGAAGGCCTCACTCAAAAGTTTGCAACATGAAAAGCAAGCGCCCTCGCCGCGCCTTCATCAAGCTTTGGCCGTTGCCTCTGGGGCGGCGGGCGGCGCATTTGGCCTGGTGAGCCTGCCCCTTGAATTGCCGATATCAACCGTGATCCTGTTGCGCTCAATTGCCGATATCGCACGTGCGCAAGGTGAGGATCTCTCTCACCCCGATGCGGCTCTGGCCTGTATTGAAGTCTTTGCACTGGGTTCCCATGCCAAGGACGATGACTTTCTCTCCTCGTCCTATTTCGCCATGCGCGCCTTGCTGGCGCGCAGCGTTTCTGAGGCTGCGCAATATGTCGCCGCAAGCACGGCCGCGAGCCAATCAGCCCCCGTCATCTTGCGGTTCTTAAATCAAATCGCGGCGCGCTTTGGTATCGCCGTCACACAGAAAGCAATGGCACAAGCCGTCCCCTTTCTGGGCGCAGCAGGGGGCGCTGCCATCAATTACGCTTTCATTCATCATTTCCAATCTTTGGCGATGGGTCATTTCACCATTCGCCGTCTAGAACGCCAATATGGCGCAGAAGCCATAAGAGATCGCTACAACTCAATTCAAGCAGCTGATCTCACAAACTAAATCCATCTTCTTTCCTCCGCTTTCCAACATGCTGCCAATTGCGCGCAGAATTTCACTAACCTTACTGTAGAGCCTTGGCTTGACGCAGCTTTCCCAACAAGAGACATAGTTTCACATGCGCGTTGCATTTAAGCGCATGGGAGATTTTTTCGCGTGGCCGACCATCCGGCTCAGGTCATTTCCGATCATTCCTTAAATGACGCGGTTGTTCCTCCCCCGCGCCACACGCGCTTTCTTGTGCTTGTCATCTGCGCCATTTTTCTGCCGCTGGCATTTTTCGTCATTGGTGCGGGCAATGCCTGGATGACGACAGATGAAGAAGCGATGGTCACGATGGAGCGTGTCTCCTCGCTTTTGCATGAACATGCAGTGCGCAGTTTTGAGACGCATGAAGCCATGATCACCGCGCTCGACCAGCGCGTCTCGGGATTGGACCGTGCCGCCATCCGAGCCCAGCGCGAGGATCTCAGCGCCTTTGTCGGTGCCTTACGGCATTCTTCGCCGGCCGTGGCCGGGCTCGCCTTGGTGCAATTGCCATCGCAGGTCGTTTTGTCCAGCCAGTCCATCTCGGTCGACACAAAGCCCTTGTCGGATCCGGTCGCCCTCAAAGCCCTGCGCGACCAGAACCGCCGCATTGCGGTCAGCAAGGCCTCAGAGGCTGACGAACAAGGGGCAAGCCAATTTTTTCTGGCGCGGCGCATCCAATTGCGCGACCAGGGCGAGAGCCTCATTCTCTCCACTTTCGAGACGAGCTTTTTCGAAAGTTTTTATGATCCCTTGCGGCGTGATGCGGGCGATCTGATTGCATTGGTGCGCGAAGATGCCTCCGTTCTCGCACGCACCCATCGCGGCGTGGAAACCAAAGAAGAGGAAGAGGAGCCAGCGCGTATTCTCAAACGCGCTGATGGACAAAATGCCACTTTGCGCGTGACAGGCGCGCGGTTCAAACCGTCCAGCGCCTATATCGTGCGCCGTGTGGGCGACTATCCGGTCTATCTGGTTCTACGCCGCTCATTGTCGGAACTTGTGTCTGTTTGGATTTGGCGCGTCCTGCCCTATGCCCTGCTCTGTTTTTCCAGCATTGCCTTTATGTGCATCTTGATCTGGCGAACCGCGTCCTCGACGCAGCGTGAACAGCGCGCCTATGCGCGCCTAGCCGTTGAAGCCAGCGAACATGCTGCCGCGTCAAAGGCCAATCTGCGGATGAAGCGCCTGATGGAAGCCAATGTCTTTGGCGTCATCAGCTGTACAGACGAAAAAATCGTCGAAGCCAATGATGCCTTCCTCGAACTCGTGGGCCTGACCCGTTCAGAATTTCGCCAACAGGGGTTTAACTGGATTGGCAAAGACGGGATCGCGCTGGTCAAAGATCGCCGTGTCACAACCGCATTGCGCAAACGCGGCACGTGCCCGCCTCTGGAAACCGAGATCTGGATCGACGATGGGCGCACCGTCCCCGTGCTGATTGGCGCGACGCTGTATGAAACAAATCCCTTCACCTGGACCTGCTTTGTGCTGGATTTGACTGAGCGGCGCGAACGCGAGGCGCAGCAAATTTTCGTCATGCGCGAATTGAACCACCGCACGAAGAATCTGCTCACCGTTATTCGCTCCATTGCCGGTCAATTGGCGCGCACCGGAAAAAATCTCGATGATTTCAAGGATCGCTTCAACAATCGCCTGACCGCATTGGCCTCAGCCCATGATGTGCTGGTTGAAAGCAATTGGGTTGGCGCCTCGCTGGCTGATCTCGTTCATTCGCAATTCAGCCAGTTTCATGATCTTTCTGGCGGGCAGATCATCGCCACCGGACCACAAATCAAATTGTCACCGCGCGCCGCGCAGGCCATTGGCATGGGGCTTTATGAACTCATGACCAATGCCGTGAAATATGGCGCACTCTCGTCACCCGACGGACGCATTCTTGTAACCTGGGACATTCAAGAGGATGAGGAAAACCCGATCTTCTTTATGGAATGGCGCGAACATGGCGGGCCAACAGTCGCTCCGCCCCGCCATCGCGGCTTCGGCCATATCGTCATTGCCGATATGACCGCGCGCTCCTTGTTCGGGGACGTGGATTACCGGTTCGAGAGCGACGGTGTGGTGTGGAAATTTAAAGCCCCCCTCGAAAATGTCCGTGAAGAGGGCGACTCGCAGGAGACGCAGGCCGCCTAACCACCCAAAAGAGACCGCTGATTGCCCAGAATCGCTCATGAACATGGTGCGGCTCCGCAAGAGGTGCGAGAGCGAACGCCAGTTGCTGCGCCACGGTTGCGCAGCGGTGCAAGCAGCTAAGATGAAGAAGAAGTGGCTCCCCGAGCAGGACTCGAACCTGCGACCAGACGATTAACAGTCGTCTGCTCTACCAACTGAGCTATCGGGGACCGATGCCGCGTCGCGACGGGGTGGCGTATAGCAAGCGAACCCCGCTTTGCAAAGCGTAAAAAGCGACGCGGCCTGACTTTCCCTGCTGACAGCGTAAATTTAAGGGGTGCGGGCGGCTTACGTCCTTGCCCCTCTGCCCCGCCCTTGCTAAGACGCGCGGGTCCGCAGCACTCCCTGCGGGCTGTTCAGAGGCCTCGTGGCGGAGTGGCTACGCAGAGGACTGCAAATCCTTGCACCCCGGTGCGATTCCGGGCGAGGCCTCCAAAATCCCCCTTTTTATTCGTCCAGATAATAACGAAAGCGGGTTTTGCCCCCCTTTCATCCCCTTGTGAACCCGCCCAGCTTGACCCCGGCCGCCCGAAAGCCGATCAATGCGCCTCTCCAATCCATTGGTGCTTCCTGAACGTAGCTCTGTGGCCGACCGAGGACAAAAGTTCCAGAATGCCGCCAGCCACTTCCCGACCTGCCATCGTCTGGTTTCGTGACGATCTGCGCCTTTCCGACCATCCGGCTCTGCAAGCCGCGCGCGACAGCGCCAGCCCCCTCATCTGCGTCTATATTCTCGATGACGAGAGTGAAGGCCTGCGCCCCCTGGGTGGCGCCTCGCGCTGGTGGCTGCACCATTCGCTGAGCGCGCTCTCAGCCGCGCTCGAAAAAGCCGGTGCCCGTCTCGATATTCTCCACGGCGCTGCCCAGCCTCTGATCACGGCACTCGCCAAGGAATGCGATGCCAGCGGCGTCTATTGGACGCGCCGCTATGGCAAGGCTGAAATCGCCATCGACCGCGATATCAAAGCCGCGCTGACTGATGCCGGCCACGCCGTAAAAAGCTTCAACGGCCAGCTTCTGTACGAACCTTGGGAAGTGCAGACCAAAGGCGGCGACTTTTTCAAAGTCTATTCGCCCTTCTGGCGCGCAGCCATGGCCAAAGGCGAGCCTGACGGCCCCTTGCCGCGAGCCACCAAAATCAAAGGCGCGGAATGGCCTGCGAAAGGCCCGAAGCGCGTGGCGCTCGACAAGCTTGGCTTGTTGCCGAAAAAAACCGATTGGGCTGGCGGCCTGCGCCAGACGTGGCAACCGGGTGAAAAAGGCGCGCAAGAGCGCCTCGCGGCTTTTCTCGAAACGCGCGCGAAAAATTACGGCACGTTGCGTGATCGCCCAGATATTCCCTCAACGTCCAATCTCTCGCCGCATTTGCGCTTTGGCGAAATCTCGCCGCGTCAGGTCTGGCATGCAACACGCCATGCCCAAGACAGCGGCCATGTCCCTGCGCGCGATGCCGACAAATTTTTGAGCGAAATCGGCTGGCGCGAATTTGCCTATCACCTGCTCTATCATTTCCCTGATCTGGCGACGCGCAATTTCCAACCCAAGTTCGACGCTTTTCCGTGGATCGATCTCGATCCAAAAGATGTGCGCGCTTGGCAGAGAGGTCAGACCGGCTACCCCATCGTCGATGCTGGCATGCGCGAACTCTGGCACACGGGCACGATGCATAATCGCGTGCGCATGATTGCAGCCTCTTTCCTTGTGAAAGATTTGCTGGGCGACTGGCGCATTGGCGAGAACTGGTTTTGGGATACGCTTTGCGACGCCTGCCCCGCCAATAATACGGCGAGCTGGCAATGGGTCGCGGGCTCGGGCGCCGATGCGGCGCCCTATTTCCGCATTTTCAATCCGACTTTGCAGGCGCAAAAATTCGACCCCGATGCGGCCTATGTGCGCCAATGGGTTCCCGAACTTGCCAAGCTTCCGGACAATTGGATTCACGAACCATGGAACGCGCCTGATGCCGCTTTGAAAACGGCAGGCATTGTTCTGGGCAAAACCTATCCCAAGCCAATGGTCGATCATGCACGCGCACGTGACCGTGCGCTGGCGGCGCTGGCGACAACCAAAACAGATATGGCCTGATATGAAAATCGCCATCGTTGGCACAGGAATTACCGGACATGCGGCAGCCCTCGCTCTGTCGCAGGACACTTATGGCCACGAAATCGTGCTCTATGAGCGCGAAGCGCGTGCGGGCGGCCATACAGCCACCGTCGACATCAATTATGACGGCACGCCCATTGCCGTGGATACGGGCTTCATCGTCTATAATGAGAAGAATTACCCGAACCTCACTGCCATGTTCGATTATCTTCACGTCAAGACGCAATTGTCGGACATGAGCTTTTCGGTCTCGGCAGATCGCGGCAAATTTGAATGGTGCGGTCAAGATGGCAAAGGTGTCATCAACGGCCTCTTTGCCCAGCGCAGCAATCTCTTCTCGCCCTCTTATCTCGCGTTGCTTCTGGAAATTCCGCGTTTCCAGAAACAAGCGATCCATGATGCACGTGCGGCCACGATTGGCGAAGGCACGCTGCAAGATTATCTCAACCGCCATGGCTTTTCAGAGCGTCTGTGCCGCGATTATCTGGTGCCGATGGGCGCTGCCATCTGGTCGACCAGCCCACGCGAGATGCTGAATTTCCCGGCGACCAGTTTTATCGAGTTCTTCGACAATCATTGCTTGCTGCAATGGGATCGCCCGAGATGGCGCACCGTGGCTGGCGGCAGCCGCGAATATGTCCGCAAACTGGCGGAATTGTTTGGCAATCGCTTGCGGCTCAATTGCGGAGCAACCGCCATCACACGCCACGAAGATCATGTCACGATCCGCGACGCGCAGGGTGGTGTTGAGGACTTCGATCACGTGGTCATGGCGGCTCATGCACCGGACTCACTCAAAGCTTTGGCGGATGCAGATGCCAATGAGCAGGCCATTCTCTCCGCCTGCCGCTATGCGCCCAATGATGTGTGGCTGCATCGTGACATTTCCCTCATGCCCAAGCGCCGTGCGGCCTGGGCTTCGTGGAATTTCCTGCGCGAAGGCGATGTCGATGATCGCGCCTGCGCTGTCACCTATTGGATGAACCGGCTGCAAAAGATCGACGAGAGCAAGCCGCTTTTTGCCACACTGAACCCGCCCTTCGAGCCCAAGCCCGAACTCACTTTCGCGCGGTTCAATTACGAGCACCCCCAGTTTGATACGGCAGCACTGGCCGCCCGCAAGCGGCTGGACGAGATCCAAGGTGTCCGCCGCACATGGTTTGCGGGCGCCTGGACCGGCCACGGCTTCCATGAAGACGGGTTGCTGTCGGGCATTTCAGTTGCGGCACGCTTGGGTTGCCCGGCGCCTTGGGCCAATATGCGCGACACGGACCCCTTGCCGATTTCGACTCTCCCGGTCGAAGCCAATCGCGAAGTGGAACTTGTCGAGTGAGCGAACCGCGCTTCAAGCCGCCGCATGCCAGCCTGTCGATCTATCGCGGGCCGGTGATGCATGCGCGCATGAAGCCCGTGACGCATCGCTTCACTTATGATGTCTTCTCCACTCTCATCGATCTCGACCGCCTCGATGAGGTGAACCGTCTCTCGCCGATCCTGTCGGTCGGCCGGTTCAATCTCCTGTCCTTCTCGCCCAAAGATCACGGGCCGCGCGATGGGTCGGACTTGCGCGCCTATATCAATCACGTCTTGGGCGATGCGGGGATCGATCTCTCGGGCGGGCGCGTATTCCTGCTCTGCTATCCGCGCGTGCTGGGTTTCACCTTCAATCCGCTGTCGGTCTATTATTGCTATGGCGCGGATGGCGACATGGCCGCCCTCGTCTATGAAGTGCGCAATACTTTTGGTGAGGCGCATACTTATGTCGCCCCCATTGAAGCGGGAGAAGCGCAGGCCAATGGCGTTCGGCAGGAGCGTGACAAGATTTTCTATGTCTCGCCCTTCCTCGACATGTCGATGCGCTATCATTTCCGCCTGCAGCCGCCAGGCGAGTCGCTGAAACTGCGAATCCTCGAGACAGATGATCAGGGCCCCATTCTGGCCGCCACCTTCAATGGCCGGCGCGAAGAGGCCAACACCCAGACCCTGCTTGCAAATTTCTTGCGTATTCCGCTGCTGACCTTCAAGATCGTGGCGGCCATTCACTGGGAAGCCTTGCGCCTCTATATCAAAGGCCTGCGCATTCGCCCCCGCCCCATCCCGCCAGCCCCTCTCAGCTATCGCGGACCTGACACAAACGCCCTGCCGGATGCACGCCTATGAATATGATGACGAGCACCCAAGCTATCGCGCATGACCATATCCTGATCACCAAGGACAATCTGGCGGCGATTGCGAAGGATTATCCTTTTGCCGTCCGCCGTGCGCTGGACTTTGCCCTCATGCTCGAGCGCGGCTCGCTGGATGTGCAAATGCCCGACGGCCGCAGCTTGCGCTTTCAAGGCCAGGAAGATGGGCCTGATGCCCAAATGATCGTGCATGATTTCGATTTCGCCAATGAACTGGCAGCCGGTGGCGAAGTCGGCATTGCGGAAGCCTTTTTGAAAGGCCATTGGGAAAGCCCCAACCTGACCCACTTCCTCGAATTGTTCTGCGTCAACCAGCCGGTCATCCAGAAGCTGCTCGATGGCAAGCCACTGGTTCGTCTCTTCCAGCGCTTTCAGCATTGGCGCAACCGCAACACCAAAGCGGGATCACGCCGCAACATTCACGCCCATTATGATCTGGGCAATCAATTTTATTCGGCTTGGCTCGACGGCACGATGACCTATTCATCGGCTCTCTTCACCGACAATGCGAACAGCCTCGCGGAAGCGCAGCGCGCCAAATATGCAGCTCTCGCCCGCGACATTGATTTACAGGCCGGACACCACGTGCTCGAAATCGGCTGCGGCTGGGGCGGCTTTGCCGAATATGCGGCGCGCGAAATCGGCGCACGCGTCACCGGCCTCACGATCAGCAAAGAGCAATTTGATTTTGCGACCGAGCGCATGCGCAAGGCGGGGCTCACGGATCGAGTCGAAATCAAAATGCAGGATTACCGCGACGAAAAAGGCATGTTTGATCGCATTGCCTCCATCGAAATGTTCGAGGCTGTGGGCGAAGAATATTGGCCGACCTATTTCAGCCAATTGCGCGACCGCTTGAAAGTCGGCGGCAAAGCGGGCCTGCAAGTCATCACCATTCAGGATGAACTCTTCTCGACCTATAAGCGCGAGATTGATTTCATACGCCGCTATATTTTCCCCGGCGGCATGCTGCCCACCCCCACCATCATGCGCAATATGGGTGACAAGCACGGCCTCTCGCTTTCAGCCGAGCGCATCTTCGGCCTCGATTATGCGACCACGCTGGCGCATTGGCGCGACAGTTTCCGCAAGGCCTGGCCGCAACTCACGCCAATGGGCTTTGATGAGCATTTCCGTCGTTTGTGGGAATATTATCTGGCCTATTGCGAGGCTGGATTCCGCGCCGGCACGATTGATGTGCGGCAAATGACTTTCGCGAAAAGCTGAACCGCGAAAAAATGAGCACAATTCGCACGGGCGAGCTGGCTGCTTATGCACTTCCCGCCTTGCCGTTGGCTGTGCTCACTCTGCCGCTCTATGTGCTGGTTCCGGCTTTTTATGCGCGCGAGCTAATGCTCCCCATTGCAGCCGTTGGCTCAGCTCTCCTGATCGTGCGCATTGTCGATGCTCTGGCTGATCCTTTTACTGGCCTCTTTGCTGATCGCTGGCGCCCAAGCTTTGGGCGCAGACGCCTGTGGGTTTTGGCCGCCTCTGTGCCGACCGCGCTCTGCGCCTATCTTGTTTTCACGCCGCCTGCTGGTGCGGGACTTCTCTATCTCACCTTTTGGGGCGTGGTTCTTTCCATCGCCTCAACAGCGGCTCTGGTGCCCTATGCGGCATGGGGCGCGGAACTCTCCAGCGATTATGCAGGACGTGCGCGTGTCACCGCTTGGCGCGAAACATTCGCGCTGATCGGCACATTGCTCGCCCTCTTTGCGCAAGTGCTGGTTCCCCTCACTGGCTATTCCGGCGATGGCGCAGTGCTCTTTGCGCTTGGTCTTTTCACACTGATCACTTTGCCACTCGCATCCTTGCTGAGTGTGGCTTGCGTGCGTGAGCCCAAGGATCATTCCAAAAATCCGCTGCCGCTGAGGGAAAGCCTCGCACAGCTTCTCGCCAATCGGCCTTTCATCCGGCTCATTGCGGCTTTCCTGCTCAACGGTTTTGCCAATGGCTTTCCGGCGACGTTGTTTCTATTCTATGTGAGCGAGAAACTGGGCGCAGGCGATGCCGCCGGACCTTTGCTCGTTCTCTATTTTGTCTGTGGGCTTGTGGGCGTGCCCTTCTGGCTGTGGCTCGCGCGCAAGACGTCGAAACATGTTGCTTGGTGCTGGGGCATGCTGCTCGCTTGCGCTTGTTTCTTCCCCGCACCTTTCTTGGGCACCGGCCAGACGGCGATCTTCGCGGTTGTGTGCATCGGCACAGGCTTGGCGCTGGGCGCTGACCTTGTTCTGCCGCCTGCTATTCAAGCCGATGTCATTGATGTCGACACAGCCGCCACAGGCGAGCAGCGCTCAGGCCTTTATTTCGCAGCTTGGGGATTGGCGACCAAACTCGCGCTCGCACTCGCCGTCGGTGTTGCCTTTCCGCTTTTAGGCGCGACCGGTTTTGATCCCGCCGCGGGGCTACGCACAGACAGCGGCCTTGCGATGCTCGGTTTTCTCTATGCGGGTTTGCCAATTGTTTTGAAAATCGGCGCAGCTGCGCTGATGTGGCACTTTCCGATTGATGAGAAAATGCAGGCGAGCTTGCGCGACCAGATCGAACGCGCCTAGCGGCCCGTTGTTTTCGAGATCAGCCAGAAATAGGCTGAATAAGGCAGCATGTTGATGAACTTCAGCAGCCACGCCATGCGCCTTGGAAAAGCAATTTCAAAACCGCCCGTCTGAAAACCATCAAGAATGCGTTTGCCCGCCTCTTCCACCGAAATGAGGAAGGGCATCGGAAAATCATTCTTGTCGGTGAGTGGCGTCTTCACAAAGCCGGGGCACACGACTTGAATCGTAATGCCAAGCTTGTCGAGATCGAATTTCAACGCCTCGCACATGGCAATCAAAGCGGATTTGGAGGACGAATAAGCGATTGACTGCGGCAGGCCGCCATAACCAGCGACCGATGAATTGACTGCAATCTGCCCGCGCCCGCGCAGCTTCATGCAGCGCACCAGCGGACCAATCAGATTGGCCGTGCCATCCAGATTGACCGCAAATGTTTTGCGAAAACCATCGCCGCCCAGATCATCATCGCTATCGGGGAAATAAGTGCCGACATTGAGGAAGGCGAGCGCAATGGCGCCCTGCTCGCGCTCGACGCGCTCAACCAGGTCGCGCATGGCCGCGCGATCCGTCACATCACCGGTCATGGGAATGATCATGCCACGAGCCGCTTCGGCAGCGAGCTTGGCAAGCTCCTCTGCGCGACGCGCCACAGCGATGACTTTGAAACCTTGTGCCGCCAATTGGCGCGCCACTTCCGCGCCAATACCGGATGATGCGCCTGTCACCAGCGCCACACCATCTTGCGGTTTGGCGCGATAAGGGATCAGCGCTTGTCTCCGAACAGTCGGTCAAGCACACGACCGAATGGGCCTGTCAGATGCAAAGGCGCATCGGTCACGGCAAAGCAGAGGCAATCCACGCCCTCGTCTGACACGGGCTTGTGATCGAGATCATTGTCGGCAATGGCAATGTCGCCGCGGCCGTAATGACCGGTGACATCCGAAAAGCCGCCTTGCAAGACAAGAGTGACTTCCGAGCCTTCATGCGTATGGGACGGCATGCGGCGTCCCGCGCGCACCCAGAGCAGGCTCGCATCGCCGCGACCCTTATCTTCGATGCGATATTCTTTGACGCCCGGAATCTTCGTGCGCCAGTGAATGTCGTTCAAGCCACGACCGAGGTAATGACGCAAAGGCGCAGGCAAAAGGTCGGAACCCTTTGCAATAGGTGCAGCGACGCGGGGCGCAGGTTCAGCGGCAAAAATTTCAGCCAAGCGCTCATCACGGCGCGACAGCGGCTCAGGTGTGATTTCGGTGAGATGATCCGCCGCCAGCTCTTCAAGGGCAGCCACGAAGCGACGCGACTGCGGCTTCAAAATCAAATGAGAGGCCACGAGGGCATGTAGGCTCGGGTCAAGCGATCCGGCGCCATAAGCGGCAAGAAGCGCGTCGACGGCTTCGCCCCGGCCCTCTGAACCAACGATCTCGTGTTTCAATTCAAGCCCCCCTGCCCGGTATCTGGCTAGCCGCTTTGTGCGGTCTAACCTGGCGCCTTCCACGCCAGCCTCACGACATCGACCCCCTCAAGCCAATGAATTCGTGGGTGTTACGCTCTATACTACACGCCAGATCACTTGACCTAAGGCCTTTCTGGGCCGACATGTGAACAAATTATGGCCCTTCCCTCATCAATTTGGACGAGTTTCCCCTGATGAAGACCGCCCCTGACGTCATAGCCGCCATTGGCAACACGCCCCTAATCAAACTGCGCCATGCCTCGGAGGCGACCGGCTGCACGATTCTCGGCAAGGCGGAATTCATGAATCCCGGCGGCTCGGTGAAGGACCGCGCGGCTCTGGCCATCGTCCACGATGCCATGGCCAAAGGCCAGCTCAATCCCGGCGGGCTCATCGTCGAAGGCACGGCCGGCAATACCGGCATTGGTCTGGCCTTGGTCGCCAATGCTTTGGGCTTCAAGACGGTGATCGTCATTCCTGACACGCAATCGCAGGAAAAGAAGGACATGCTCCGGCTGCAAGGCGCGGAGCTGATCGAAGTCCCCGCCGTGCCTTATGCCAACCCCAATAATTACGTCAAAGTCTCCGGTCGCCTCGCAGAACGTCTTGCCAAAGACCATGCCCAAGGCGCGATCTGGGCCAATCAATTCGACAATGTCGCCAATCGGCGCGGTCATTACGAGACAACGGGCCCCGAGATTTACGCGCAGACCGAGGGCAAAGTGGATGGCTTCACCTGCGCGGTCGGCACGGGCGGCACGCTGGCTGGCGTCGGCATGGCCCTCAAAGAGCGCAATAAGAATATCAAAATTGCGATCAGCGATCCGATGGGCGCAGCGCTCTATCATTATTACGCGCATGGCACATTGAAGGCCGAGGGATCCTCCATAACGGAAGGCATTGGTCAGGGCCGCATCACCGCCAATCTCACCGATGCGCCGATCGATTTGGCTTTTCAGATCACGGATGAAGAAGCGCTGCCCATTCTCTTCGATCTGGCCGAGCAAGAAGGCATGCTTTTGGGCGGCTCAGCTGCCATCAATATTGCAGGCGCGATGCGGCTCGCCAAAGAGATGGGCCCCGGCCATACGATCGTGACCATCCTGTGCGATGGCGGCGCGCGCTATGCATCCAAACTCTATAATCCGGCGTTTCTGCGCGAGAAGAACTTGCCAATCCCCGCTTGGATGGAACGCGCCTCGACCATCAAGCCTGATCTTCAATGATCAGCCGAAGCGTAAAATCGTCAAAAGGGCAGCGCCGAAAAAAGCGATAGCAAAAAAGATTTGAGAGAAAGGTGTGCGTGGTGCCATGCCGCACTCCTACACCAAGCCGATTGAGGCACGTTTGAAGCGATCACGTCATAAGCGTGTTTTTGTGAATGGGTTCCTTAACCAAAACCAAGCGGGAGGCTTGATATGAGCAGCACGCACGCAACATTGCCCGCCCCTCTTGTCTCAGCGCAATGGCTGTCTGAAAAAATAGGTACGCCGGGCATCGTTATTATCGATGGCTCTTGGTATTTGCCCGCATTGAAGCGCGATCCGCATCAGGAATATCTCGAAGGCCATATTCCGGGTGCTGTCTTTTTCGATCTCGATGCCATCTCCTCGCATGCAACTGATCTGCCGCATATGATGCCGGAGCCCACAGAATTTGCGAGCGCCATGCGCAAGCTGGGCATCAGCGATGGCGCCACCATCATTGTCTATGATGGGCTCGGCCTGTTCTCGGCACCGCGCATCTGGTGGATGCTCAAAGCCTTTGGCGCGCGCGACGTGCATGTGCTGGATGGTGGCCTACCGGCATGGAAAGCGGCCAATCTTCCGCTGGAAGACGGCGACGTGATCCGCGCGCCGTCGCATTTCACGGCGCGACTGGATCATTCTGTGCTGGCGAGCCTTGGCGATGTGCAGCGCGCACTTGCCGCGCACGTGCAAGTGCTGGATGCACGCCCCGCTGAACGTTTTCGTGGTGAAGTCGCAGAACCCCGCCCCGGCCTGCGCATGGGCCATATTCCGGGATCGAAAAGCCTGCCCTTCTCGGCGCTGCTCGACAATGGCCGCATGAAGTCGCCCGATCAATTGAACGCCGTCTTTGCGCAAGCGGGCATTGACGGCAGCAAGCCTGTCATCACGAGCTGCGGATCGGGCGTATCCGCTGCCATTATCACGCTCGCGCTGACAGTGGCCGGGCATAAGGCTGGCGCGCTTTACGATGGTTCATGGGCGGAATGGGGCAAGGCCGATGGCCCTGCAATTGAAACCGGCCCCTAAGAAGAACATCTCAACCAAAAGAGATGAAGGGCTCGCGCAACTCGCGCGGGCCCTTGCTCGTTCAAGGACGATAAGGCGCGGCGTGCCCCCTTACGATACGCGCCACGTGAGGTCTTTGAGGAGCCTAGCGATGTGCGATTATTCCCTCGAAATGTATGGATCGCGTCCCGCACGTGAACATGAACGCTATGTCACCACACGCTTCCCCTCCGGCAGCATAGGCTTTGCTGCTCCAGGTGACTGCAACACAGCGGTCTGCGTGCAATATGACACGTCCCTGATGCTGGAAAATATCCCGCGCGAAATCCAGACGGCCCTTGCACTGCGCGAGATGGAAGATGCCACTTTCATCCGTCTCGACCATGGCGCCTATCGCGATGGCATCCGCTTTTCCAATGGGCGCCAGATTTCCCTGCAACAGCTCTCAACCGGCGTCGGGGCGGTGGTGACTCGCGCTTTGGTGGCAGAAGCCCTGGTTCGGCCCAAGGCTCAGGTCATCTAAGCCACGGGCAAGACGAAAAACCTGTGGGATTTCAAGCCACGCGGCGGGCGCAGGACCGCCGCGCCAGATCCGCAGCCAGATCAGCTGATTGTGCACAAAATTCTGAATTATTAGGCGTTACGCCCGCGGGGCAATCGTCCTATAGTCCCCAAAGGGGTCCTCCCGACCCATCGTCTTCCCGCATTTGGGCATAGCGCCTGCGGGAGGCCGATGCTAATGAGGCCCATGATGTTTTGGACCCTCCGACCCTCCCCGCAGCGGGGTGTCGGCGAGAGGATCCCGCGGGGAGTTGCGAGCGCGCATGAAAAAGATCGAGGCGATCATCAAGCCGTTCAAGCTGGATGAAGTGAAGGAAGCCCTGCAGGAAGCAGGGCTTCAAGGCATTACCGTCACTGAGGCGAAAGGCTTCGGCCGCCAGAAGGGCCATACAGAGCTCTATCGTGGCGCTGAATATGTCGTCGATTTTCTGCCCAAGGTGAAAATCGAAATCGTGCTTGGCGATGATGTTGTCGAGCGCGCGATTGAAGCCATTCGCAAGGCTGCGCAAACCGGCCGCATCGGCGATGGCAAAATCTTCGTGTCGAATATTGAAGGCGCGATCCGCATCCGCACCGGTGAAACAGGTACGGACGCGATCTGATCCTTCAGGGTCATCCCACAATTTGAATTGAACTTTCTCGTCAGATGGACACGCGCCATCTGACGGGCCTGCCAAAGCGGCCAATGTGCATCCGCGCATGAAGCCCAAGACTTCTATCTCATGAGAGGGACTTTTCGATGAAGAACGCCAAGGACGTCCTCAAGGCGATCAAAGACAATGACGTGAAATACGTCGACCTGCGCTTCACCGATCCGCGCGGCAAGTGGCAGCACGTCACTTTCGACCAATCGCTGGTTGATGAAGAAATGTTCACCGAAGGCACGATGTTCGACGGTTCGTCGATCGCCGGCTGGAAGGCGATCAATGAATCCGACATGACCCTCATGCCTGATCCGACGAGCGCCTGCATGGATCCGTTCTTTGCGGCTTCCACCATGGTCATCACCTGCGACGTCGTTGAGCCGTCCACGGGCGAGCCCTACAACCGCGATCCGCGCGGCATTGCCAAAAAGGCGGAAGCCTATCTGAAGTCGACGGGCATCGGCGACACGGTCTATGTCGGCCCCGAAGCTGAGTTCTTCGTGTTCGACGACGTGCGCTTTGCCTCCGAGCCGTACAATACGGGTTTCGTGCTCGACAATATCGAACTGCCGACCAACATGGACACGCAGTATGAAGGCGGCAATCTCGGCCACCGCGTGCGTACCAAGGGCGGCTATTTCCCCGTACCGCCGATCGACTCGGCGCAGGACATGCGCGGCGAAATGCTCGCGGCCATGCAGTCCATGGGCGCTGTCGTTGAAAAGCACCATCACGAAGTGGCGTCCGCCCAGCACGAACTCGGTCTGAAGTTCGGCACGCTCACCACCATGGCCGACCATATGCAGGTCTATAAATACTGCATCCATCAGGTCGCGCAGAGCTACGGCAAGTCAGCCACTTTCATGCCGAAGCCCGTCTATGGGGACAATGGCTCGGGCATGCACGTTCACCAGTCGATCTGGAAGAGCGGCAAGCCGGTCATGGCTGGCAATAAATACGCAGACCTCAGCCAGGAATGCCTGTGGTACATCGGCGGCATCATCAAGCATGCGAAGGCGCTCAACGCTTTCACCAATCCGTCGACCAATTCCTACAAGCGTCTGGTCCCCGGCTACGAAGCCCCCGTGCTGCTCGCCTATTCGGCGCGCAACCGTTCGGCCTCTTGCCGTATTCCTTACACGTCGAACCCGAAGGCCAAACGCGTGGAAGTTCGCTTCCCCGATCCGACGGCCAATCCTTATCTGGCTTTCGCTGCCATGCTCATGGCTGGCCTCGACGGCATCCAGAACAAGATCGATCCGGGTGCTGCCATGGACAAGGATCTCTACGATCTCCCCCCGAAGGAGCTCAAGAAGATCCCGACCGTTTGCGGCTCACTGCGTGAAGCTCTGTCGAACCTCGACAAGGACCGCACCTTCCTCAAGGCAGGCGGCGTGTTCAATGACGATTTCATCGACAGCTTCATCGATCTGAAGATGGAAGAAGTGATGCGCTTCGAAATGACGCCGCATCCGGTCGAATTCGACATGTATTATTCCTGCTGATCTTTTCGCAGGACCCGAGACAGAAAAGGCCCGGAGCAATCCGGGCCTTTTTTATTCTGCAGCCTGCCGTGGCCGCGTGTTGCGGATTGGCTTTTTGACGCTCGCCTTGCGCAAAGGTTTGCGCGCAACGCTTTTCGCCTTCTTGCGCGCGGGCTTGATCAGCGGCTCCTCATCCTCGAGACCGATGGTTGCGAGTTTGACGGGCTGGCGATCGGGAAAACGCACGACCAGATCGAGGGTGCCGCCCATAGCCTCAACATAAGTGCGCAAAGTTGACAGCAGAAGGTCGCTACGGCCTTCAAGCTTGCTCACAGCCACCTGGCCGACGCCCAGTTTCTTGGCGAGTTTCTTCTGCGTCATCGCCCGCGCCTTGCGCATCTGCTTCAAGGTTTCGACTTCATTGATCAGCTCCGCTGATCTTTTATTGATAGCCGCCTGCTGCGCGGGGGGGAGCCGCGCAATCATCTCTTCCAATGTCACAAATCGTTTCTGTTCCATCGCAAATGATCCCGCCAACGTTGTTCAGCTGTTCGAATGAGCCGCTTGTAAAAAAGCTCCGATTTCACTCCAGCCTTGGAACCGCCTACCAACAAAACAGCACGGCGAACTGGATCAAAAGCATAAGCAATTCGCCACGGGTGGCCGCCAACACTGCAACGCAATTCCTTCAAATTTGCCAATTGCGAACCTTTCAACGTGTCCGCATGAGGCCGCCCCAGTGCGGGACCGAAGGCTTTCAGCATGGCCACAGTGGAGTAAATTTCCTCCTGCTGGGATACCGGAAGCACCGAAATCTCCGCGTCAAAATCCGGATGCGCCAAAACCTGCCACACCATGAAATATAACCTCAAAGATATATTCTGAAAAGCCCTGAAATATGTCCAAGCTTCTGTCAGCGCTTGATCCCCGTCAATGCTGTCTTGGCCATTCAGGGCGAGACTGCGCTCAACCATAAGGAGAGAGCGCTATGTCGCATTTTCATGCCGTCGTCTGGATCGACCACATGCAAGCGAAGATCTTTCACTTCGATGCGCAAGATGCAGACAAGCTTTCGCTTCACGCGCACCACCCCAAATTGGCAGAAAAGCATCACACGGATGAAAGCTTCTTCCATGCCGTGGCCAACGCATTCTCAGATGCCGGCGAAGTGCTCATCACAGGGCCTGCCCAAACTAAAATGGCTTTGGTGAAACATATTGCCCGCCACGACGCTCACCTTCTGTCGCGCATTGTCGGCGTTGAAACAGCTGACCATCCCAGCGATGGACAAATTCTTGCCCATGCGCGGGCTTATTTTGAAACACATGATCATATGACGGCCCAGAAAGTCTGACGGTCGTCACCAGCCAAGGATGACGCCCATGCGCCTGCGCCCTCACCTTCTCTTTGCAAGTCTTGCCGTGTCAGTCCTGCAAGTGGGAGGTGCAAGCGCGGCGCAAGATGCCAAGCTCGTGCAGCAAGGCCAATTGCTCGCGCAATCCATGTGCGCGGACTGCCACACTTTTGGCGGCAACACGCGCTCGGACCGCCCTGCGCCAGATTTTTCTTCTGTGGGCGCCATGCCCTCGACGACAGCTTTGTCTCTGCGCGTCTTTCTCAAATCGTCTCACACCAATATGCCCAATCTCATTTTGGAAGAGGCGCAAATCGAAGCGCTGAGCGCTTTCATTCTTAGTCTTGGCGGCAAGTAAAATGGAGGGATTTAATGACGTCGAAAATTTTGATTGCGACAGACGGTTCCGAAATTACGGAGAAAGCCGTCGATGAAGGCCTGAGCCTTGCCAAAAAGCTGGGCGCACAGGCCATCCTGCTAACGGTAACCGAACGCTGGTCCGCCTTTGAGATCGCGCGCGCCTCGCGCGCGACCAATCCCATTGCCCAATATGAAGAGCTCGCCGCCAAACATGCGACCGGCATTTTGGAAGCTGCCGGTGCCAAGGCGAAAGCGGCGGGCATCATCTACGACGCGATCCACAAAGCCGATGCGACACCCGCCGAGGCCATTGTGGGGGAAGCCGAGCGGCGCGGCGTCGATATGATTGTTATGGCGTCCAACAACCGGAAGGGCTTGGACAAAATGCTGGTCGGCAGCCAAACGCTGAAGGTTCTGGCCCTGACCGACAAGCCAGTGCTGGTCTATCGCTAGAGAAATGGGGCGCTCCCCTGTGAATGAGGAGCGTTCTTATTCTGTTCCCTGTTGCGCGCCAGATAGGCTATGGTGCATCACCCCTGCCTGAGCGGGGTGAATCGCTTCGGGCCCTTCCGGCCCCTCCCCGCACCATTCGACAGGGTTTTTCATGGCGTCAGATCGCGATCTCTTCGGCACGGGCGGCACCGCCCGCAAGCCCAAGCCCGGCAAAGCTGGGCCAGCGAAGACTCCCGCCAAATCCGGTGGCACACCTAATGAGGCGGGCTATACGGCTGCCTCCATTGAAGTGCTGGAAGGGCTCGAACCCGTTCGCCGTCGCCCCGGCATGTATATCGGCGGCACGGATGAAACCGCGCTCCACCATCTCTTTGCCGAAGTCATCGACAATTCCATGGATGAAGCGGTCGCGGGCCACGCGACCTTCATCGAAGTGAATCTCGATGCCGAAGGCTGGCTCACCGTCACCGACAATGGTCGCGGCATTCCGATTGATCCGCATCCCAAATATCCGAAAAAATCAGCCCTCGAAGTGATCATGACCGTGCTGCATGCGGGCGGCAAATTTGACTCAGGCGCCTATCAGACATCGGGCGGCCTGCATGGCGTGGGCATTTCCGTCGTCAATGCTTTGTCCGAGCGGCTCGAAGTCGAAGTCGCACGCGGACAGATGCTCTATCGTCAGGTCTTTGAACAAGGCCATGTGAAGAGCAAGCTTGAAACCGTTGGCAAGGCGCCTAACCGCCGCGGCACGCGCGTGCGCTTCAAGCCCGACGCAGAAATTTTCGGCAAGAGCGCGCATTTCAAACCAGCACGCATCTTCCGTATGTCGCGCTCAAAAGCCTATCTCTTTGGTGGCGTCGAAATCCGCTGGTCCTGCACACCCGAGCTTGTTGCGGGAACCGAGATTCCGGCTGAAGCCGTCTTCCACTTCCCCGGCGGGCTGAAGGATTATCTTGCCCAAGATATCGAGGGTAAGGAACAAGTCGTCGAACAGGCTTTCACTGGCAAAGTGGAAAAGCCCGGTGGGCATGGCTCACTGGAATGGGCTGTCTCATGGCTCACGCAAGACGATGGCTTTGTTCATTCCTATTGCAACACCATTCCGACTGCCGATGGCGGCACGCATGAATCTGGGCTGCGCACAGCACTTTTGCGCGGTTTGAAAGATCACGCTGAGCGCATCAATCAAAGCAAGCGCTTTTCAAATGTCACCAGTGATGACGTGATGGCGACTTGCGCGGCGCTGATTTCCGTCTTTATTCGCGAACCGGAATTCCAAGGCCAGAACAAGGGCCGTCTGATGACGGTCGAAGCCGCGAAGATCGTCGAAAACACGGTGCGCGATGCTTTCGATCATTGGCTGGCATCCGCACCAACCACGGCCAACAAGCTCATCGACTGGACGATTGAACGCTCGGAAGAGCGCCTGCGTCGTCGCGCGGAAAAAGATGTCGCGCGCAAGACAGCCACGCGGAAATTGCGCCTGCCCGGCAAACTCGCGGATTGCTCGAACAGCAATTCAGACAATTCCGAACTCTTCATTGTGGAAGGTGACTCGGCCGGCGGCTCTGCCAAACAGGCGCGTGATCGCGCGACACAGGCTGTGCTGCCTTTGCGCGGCAAGATTTTGAACGTGGCTTCCGCGACGCGCGACAAACTCGCAGGCAATCAGCAGATCGGTGATCTGGTGCTGGCACTCGGCTGCGGCACGGGCTCGCATTACAAAGAAGATGATCTGCGTTACGACAAAGTCATCATCATGACTGACGCGGATGTGGACGGCGCGCATATTGCCTCGCTCCTCATCACCTTCTTCTATCGGCAGATGCCCAAGCTCATCGATCAGGGGCATCTCTATCTGGCGGTGCCGCCGCTCTACAAACTCACGCAAGGGTCCAAGAGCGCCTATGCGCGCAATGATGCGCATAAGGATGAATTGGTCCGCACACTCTTTACCGGGCGCGGCAAGGTGGAAATGAGCCGCTTCAAAGGCCTTGGCGAAATGCTGCCAGCCCAGCTCAAGGAAACGACCATGGACCCGCGCAAGCGCACCCTCCTCAAAGTCGTCATCCAGCCCGAGGACCGTGAAGAGACCTCTTCCTCGGTGGAGCGACTCATGGGCAATAAGCCCGAAGCCCGTTTTGCCTTCATCCAGGAGCGAGCCACTTTCGCCGCCGAGAAGGAATTGGTCGATATTTGAGGGATCTGAGCCACAGGGCCGGTCTTCCCCGGCTCTGGGCCCCTTTTTCATTGACTTACCCGTGGTTCCGGCTATCCCTGTCCTCGGTGCACCGGCCTCCGCGCGAGCCCGTCCACCCGTTCCGCCGCCCCTCTGGCAGCGCTCCCGAAATTTCCATGATCGCGCAAAGTGAGCGGTGGCCCAGGGCCCTAAA
>CANGFE010000007.1 GCA_947453155.1 Beijerinckiaceae bacterium
CCATTGGCGGAGGCGACTTCCGACAAGCCCCAGGCTTGCGCGTAGAAATCGGCTGTTTCCTTGAGATTGAAGACGGCGAGTTCGACCCCGCGCAGGCCGTTGACACGGATCTCGGTCATGATGTCCTCCCAAAAGTCCCTGAAATTATTGTCCTTGGGCGAGAGATTAAGCCAGCGCGGGACAAAAAGCGAGAATAGGATTTTTATCCTTGACAGCGTGACGCTGTTCCTATATGTTGGTGTCATTCTCCACACATGCGCCCGATGGGGCGGACGGGGCGAGCCCGATGAACAAGCCCGGCAAGGCGGCCTTGGCGCGTGCGCGCGCGCTTTATGACGCCAATGACGTGTCGCTGGCAGAGATTGCCAAGGGTTTGAAACTCACACCGGCGGCATTCCGTGCTTTGCGACAGCGTGAGCAATGGCCGCCGCGCGGAGAAACTTTGCGCGTGGAAATCGACGAGGCCTCGCTCGACACATTGGCGCTGGAGCGCCGCTTGGTGCGCGCTTTGCGCCGCGAGATCGCCCGCGCTGAGAGCGAGATTGAACAAACTGCGCCGCCCGGTGCGGAACGCAAGGCGCGGATTTTGGGGCTGTTGGTGAAGACGCTCGGCGATTTGCGCAAGCTCAACCATGACGAACGCGCGCAGGCGCAGAAGACGACAAGCGATGACACAGACAATCGCGATCTGGCCGCATTGCGGCAGGCCCTTACTCGACGACTTGGCGAATTGCGCCACAGAAGCAGAGATGGATGATCTGCTGCGCGATTTTTCTGCGGCTGATCTGAAACGGATTCTGGGCGCATGGGAGTTTTCAGCGCGCGATGACCAATGGCCGCCGCGTGAGGCACAAGCCGGCGGGCCATGGACCGTGTGGCTGATTATGGGTGGGCGCGGGGCTGGCAAAACGCGTGCCGGTGCCGAATGGGTGCGCGGCATGGCGCTGGGTCTGCCGGGATTTTCAGAGGCGCCGGTGGGGCGCATGGCTTTGGTCGGTGAGACGGCAGCCGATGTGCGCGATGTGATGATTGAAGGCGTGTCAGGGATTCTCGCCATTCATGGGCGTGATGAGCGACCACTCTGGGAGCCCTCGCGCAAAAGATTGATCTGGCCCAATGGCGCTGTGGCGCAGGCTTTTTCAGCGGAAGATCCGGAGAGTTTGCGCGGGCCACAATTTTCTGCCGCCTGGATCGATGAGCTTGCCAAATGGCGCTATGCGGAGGAGACCTTTGACATGTTGCAATTTGGATTGCGGCTGGGAGCACATCCGCGACAAGTGGTGACCACCACGCCGCGCCCCGTGCCGATTTTGAAACGTCTTTTGGCTGATCCCAAAACGGCGGTCTCGCGTGCGGCGACACAAGCCAATGCGTCAAATCTCGCGCAGGATTTTCTGGAGCGCATTGTCGCGCGCTATCATGGCACGCGTTTGGGCCGACAAGAATTGCTCGGCGAAATGATTGAAGAACGTTCGGACGCTTTGTGGACGCGTGACATGTTGGAGTCGGCGCGCGAGGCGCAGGCGCCGACCCTGATCCGCATTGTTGTGGCGCTTGATCCGCCAGCCTCTTCTCATAAGCGCGCGGATTCTTGCGGGCTTGTCGTGGCTGGTGTCGATGAAGCAGGCCATGTGCATGTGCTAGAAGATGGGACTGTTTCTGCTGCGCGGCCGGGCAAATGGGCGCGGGCGGCTGTCGCGCTGTATCATAAGCATGAGGCCGATGCTTTGATTGCCGAAGTCAATCAGGGTGGCGAGATGGTGGAGGCGGTGATCTCTGAAGCTGATCCGCATGTGCCGGTGAAACAAGTGCGCGCAACGCGCGGCAAATATTTGCGCGCGGCCCCTGTTGCGCAACTCTATGAGCAGGGGCGTGTGCACCATCTGGGCTCACTCGCAGCGCTTGAAGATGAAATGTGTGCCTTTGGTCCCGACGGATTGGACAATGGCCGCAGTCCTGATCGGCTCGATGCTCTGGTTTGGGCCGTGACGGCTCTCGCATTGCAGCCGCAAGCGCCGCAGCCCAGCGTGCGGCGGATTTAAATTTTTCTGACAAATGAGGTTTTCATGCCCGGTCTTTTTGCGAGACTTGCGGGACGCTCCACACGCGCGCCTGCCGAAGCCAAACAATCGCGCACGGCGGCGGTTTTCAGCATGGGATTTTCCACCGCCCGCCCGCGGCCGCGCGAAGCGATGGAATTGGTGCGCCAAGGCTATGAGCGCAATCCGATTGTCTTTCGCTCTGTGCGCATGATTGCCGAAAGCGTCGCCTCCGTGCCGTGGATTCTCTATGCGCAGGGGAAAGAGCGGGCCGATCACCCTCTCGCGCATGTGTTGCGTGCGCCGGGTGGTTCGCGCTCGGGTGTCGAATTGCTGGAAATTCTCGTCACCAATTTGTTGCTCTTCGGCAATGCCTATGTTGAAGCAGTGACGATTGATGGCGCGCATCGCGAATGGCATGCTTTACGCCCCGACCGCATGAGCATTGTGCCCGGTGGCAATGGCTGGCCGCTCGCTTATGAATATGCGGTGGGGGCGGAGCGTGTGCGCTTTGCTGTCGCAGATAATGCGGTTTTGCATCTGAAACTTCATTCGCCGCTCGATGACCATTATGGACTGCCGCCACTGGCTGCGGCGGAGACGGCGCTTGATACGCATAATGCGGCGGGTCAGTGGAACCGTGCTTTGCTCGAAAATGCGGCGCGCCCCTCGGGTGCGCTGGTCTATGCGGGGCCGGATGGCGCGACTTTGTCGGATGAACAATTCGACCGGCTCAAACATGAATTGGATGAAAGTTTTTCAGGCCTGCGCAACGCGGGGCGGCCCTTGCTGCTTGAGGGCGGGCTGGACTGGAAGGCTCTGTCGCTGACGCCGAAGGAACTTGATTTTATCGAAGCCAAAGCAGGAGCCGCGCGCGAGATTGCGCTGGCCTTGGGCGTGCCGCCGCTTGTTCTGGGTCTGCCCGGTGACAATACATTTTCCAATTATCAGGAAGCAAATCGGGCATTTTGGCGGCAAACCATTTTGCCTTTCGTGCATCGCTTGCAAGCCTCTTTCAACACATGGCTACAGCCGACTTATGGCGATGTGGAATGGCGCGCCAATCTTGATGCAATCGATGCGCTCGCTTCTGAGCGTGCAGCCGAATGGGCGCGTGTGGGGGCCGCCGATTTTCTGACGCGCGATGAAAAGCGCGAGGCTGTTGGTTATGGCGCAGGGGCGCCCACATGAACGACATTACGCAAAGCATTATTGCACGCGGCGATCTGGCGCATCTCGCGCTGTTTCTCTGGGCAAGCGGGGCGTCGGGGCTTTTGCTTTTTGCGCTGCGTGAAAGTGCGGCCGCCAATCGCCGCTTTGATGAATTTGTCCGCGAATTATCCAATTTCAACCGTCGATTTGGGGAGCGCAAATGAGCCTGTCTTTCTTTGTCAAACCGCGGCGCACGCCGGACCCGCGCCGCATATTCCGCCGCTTCTTGCGCATTATCTTTGTGGAGCGTGGCTGATGCTGGAGCGCAAAATTATTTTAAGTCCCGCTCTTGATCTGCGCGATGCGCGCCATGCGCTCCAAGTTGAGCCCGATGGCACGTTCGAGGGCTATGCCAGCCTGTTCGGTATTGTCGATATGGGTGGCGATGAAGTGGCGCCCGGCGCCTTTGCGCGTTCGCTGCAGACGCGTGGCGCCCGAGCTGTGCGCATGTTGTGGCAGCATGATCCCTCTCTGCCGATTGGGTCATGGGTGTCGATCAAAGAAGACCAGAGGGGCTTGCGCGTAAAGGGACGGCTGAACTTGGCCGTGTCGCGTGCGCGCGAAACTCTGGCGCTTTTGAAAGAGGGCGCGGTGGATGGGCTCTCGATTGGATTTCGCGTGAAGACTGCGCGGAAATCGGCGGGTGGCGGGATTCGCCGCCTGCTGGAAGTTGATCTTTGGGAAATCTCCATTGTGACTTTTCCCATGTTGCCGCAGGCGCGCATCACATCGGTGAAGCAGCGCGCCGCTTTTCATTGAAAGGATTTTTTATGAGTGAGATGGAAACGAAATCTCTGGGCGCTCAGGATGCCCAGGCGGTGTTTGACGATATGCACCGCATTTTTCATGCCTATAAGGAGGCGAATGAAGAACGCCTTGCGGAGCTCGAGCAGAAACTTTCTGGCGATGTGCTGGTCGAAGAAAAAGTGGCGCGCATTGATGCGGCCCTTGATGACCAGCGGCGCAAGATGGACCGCATGTTGATTGAAAAATCGCGTCCGCAATTGGCGCTGGCCGACCGTGTGACGGACGGAATATCGCGCGAGCATAAATCGGCATTTCGCTCTTATATGCGCACCGGCGAAGTGACGGGCCTCAAGTCGATTGAAGAAAAGGCGCTCTCGGCGGGCTCCGGCCCTGATGGTGGTTATTTGGTTCCCGTGCCGGCCGAGCGCGAGATTTTGCGGCGCATGGCTAATATTTCGCCCATTCGCGCCATTGCTTCTGTGCGAGAGATTTCAACCGCGACCTATAAGAAAGCTTTTTGTCCGACAGGTCCGGCAGCAGGTTGGGTGGCGGAAGCCGATGCGCGTCCTCAGACGGCCAACCAGCAAATTGCCGATCTCACATTTCCGGCCATGGAACTCTATGCCATGCCGGCTGCTACGCAGACTTTGCTCGATGATGCGGCGGTAGATGTGGAGCAATGGATTGCGGAGGAAGTGAATACGGTCTTTGCCGAACAGGAAGGGGCCGCTTTCATCAATGGCAATGGTCTGGGCAAGCCGATGGGGCTTCTGTCTTACACCAAGGCGCCGGTCTCTGGTTGGGGCTGGGGCAAGACGGCCTATCTGCCAACCGGCGTGTCGGCCGGATTTGCGGCGAGTAATCCGTCCGATGTTCTCGTTGATCTCATCTATTCGCTGCGCTCCGGCTATCGCCAGAATGGGCGTTTTTTGATGAACCGCAAGACGCAGGCGCAGATCCGCAAGTTCAAAGCATCAACGGGCGAATATTTGTGGCAGCCGCCATCGCAATTGGGCGCGACTGCGACGCTGATGAATTTCCCGATCATCGAAGCGGAAGATATGCCCGATATTGCGGCTGGATCTTTCTCGCTTGCCTTTGCCGATTTCAATCGTTGTTATTTGATTGTCGATCGTGTGGGCATACGCGTGCTGCGTGATCCTTATTCCACCAAACCCTATGTGCTTTTCTATACGACCAAGCGCGTGGGTGGTGGCATTCAGGATTTCGATGCGATCAAACTGTTGAAGTTCGACGTGTCCTGATTGCGCTTAGCGCGACCAGGTGGCGAGCGTCTTGTCGATAAAGTCGCGCTCGGGGCCAAGGCGCAGGGCTTGGGTGAGATCACCGCAAGCCTTGTTGCCGACGCCCGCTGACCAGACGGTGATGGCGACGAGTTTTGTCTCTTGCGAGAGAAACGCGCCGCCGGAATCGCCAGTGCAGCCGCCAAGGCCGCGGGCTTGTGGATCTTTGGCCCAGATGAGCAATTTGGACAATGGCTCGCGTGTCACCAGCGTCGCTGAATGAAGCGTGCCTGCGGTTTTGCCGTCTTGTTCCTGCCGCAGACCAAAGCCGGAAATGATGAAGGGCGTGCCGAGTTCGACGCGCGCCTCATAATCAATGGTGAGCGGCGTGAAACTGGCAGGCAGGGCGCGTTCCAGACGCACGAGCGCCAGATCAATGCTGCGCTCGCGCGTTTTGGGCGCGTCAGGCCTGTAGCCGGGATGGATGACAATGTCTTTGGCAGGAATGAAGCCCGCTGGCTGCAAGCCCGGCCAATAGGCGACAGCGCTTTTGATTTTATGCACGCAATGGGCGGCTGTGAGCAGCACATCTTTGGCAATGACATTGGCCGTGCAGAAGCCGCGCTCGTTGAGCAGCATGAGCAGAGATGATTGCGCCGGACTGCCTTCTTGTGCGGGGCCGGTGATGGCGTAAGCGGGCGCGGGCGTCAGGCTCGCAGCCAGTGCGAAAGCAAAAAAAGTTGGGCGCATGTTGATCATGTCGCCGCTTTTACATGACATGGCGGAGTTTTTCAAAATGACACCGATCCTGCTTGCAGGCCCGGCGCTCGAGCCTTTGTCGCTCGACGAAATGCGGGTTTATCTGCGATTGGAAACCAGCGAAGAGGACGGGCTTGTTCTGTCGCTGATCAAGGCGGCGCGTAATGCGGTCGAACAGGGAGCGAGACGTGCCTTGATCGCGCAGAAATGGCGCATTCGTCTGGCGCGCTTTCCGCGCGAGGGGCAGGTGCGGCTGCCGGTCTCGCCGATCCTATCGCTTGATGCCGTGCGGACATTTGATGCGCTCGGCAATCCGGTTTTGCTCGATCCGGCTTTGTTTCGGCTGGATGGTGCGGCTCTGTGCATTGACCAAAACCGTTTGCCGGCTGATGGATTTAGCGCAGGTGTGGAGTTTGATCTCACAGCGGGTTTTGGCGCGCAGGCGACCGATGTGCCCGAGGCTTTGCGCCAGGCCATGCGCATGCTGGTGGCGCATTATTACGAGCATCGGGCGGATGCCTTGCATGAAGAAAGTGTGGCGCATTTTCCGGCTGCGATTGCGGCGGCTGTTGCGCCATGGCGGCGCATGCGGATTGCGTGAGGAGCGGGCATGAGTGGCTTTCATGAAGTGCGTTTTCCGCTGGATGTGTCGACGCAAGCGCGTGGCGGGCCGGAGCGGATGACCGAAATTGTGGTGACCAGTTCGGGCCGCGAACAGCGCAATGCGCGCCGCGCCCATGCACGGCGCCGCTATGAAGCGGGTTATGGCGTGAAGAGCGCGGCGGCTTTGTCACAGGTTCTGGCCTTTTTCGAAGAAAGGCGCGGGCGGCTTTATGGTTTTCGCTGGCGCGACCGCAGTGATTATAAATCTTGCACGCCGATACAGGATGTCTCGCCGCTCGACCAGACCATCGGCACGGGTGATGGCGCGACGCGCAGCTTCCCGCTTGTCAAAACTTACGGACAGGATTTTGCGCCCTATCAACGGCGCATCGTCAAGCCTGTCGCGGGCAGTGTGCGGATTGCGGTTGCGGGTGTCGAGCTCGACAAAAGCTTTTTCGATGTTGATGGCAGCACTGGATCTGTGACGTTTCGTGCCGATCATATGCCGCCGCAGGGGGCGGTTGTGACGGCGGGTTATTTGTTCGATGTGCCGGTGCGCTTCGACACGGATTATCTCGAAATCGATTATGCGGCTTTTGGTACGGGCGGAATCCCGAAAATCCCTTTGATTGAAATCCTGCTGTGAGGGCTTGCCGATGCGCAAGATGAGTGAAGCCATGCAGGCGCGCCTGCAGGGAGAGACCACGCATATGTGCAGCTGTTGGAAAATCCTGCGGCGCGACGGCGTGGTGCAGGGATTTACCGACCATGATGACCCGCTGGTCTTTGATGGCGTGACCTTTGCCGCCGATGGCGGTTTGCATATGCGCGGACAGGACGACCGGCTTGGCCTGACTGGCAGCAAAAGCGATGTGGGCGGTGCGCTGCTGCAATTTTCGATTGATGAAGCGGCGCTATCGAGCGGGGCTTATGACGGGGCGAGTGTCGAGACCTGGCTTGTCGATTGGTGTGATCCGAGCTTTCGTCTTCTGATGAATGTCGAGGTGATGGGCGAGGTGCGTCGCGCCGATCATGTGTTTTCTGCTGACCTGCGCTCGCTGGCGCAAGTCTTCGAGCAGGAGACGGGTCGACGCTTCATGAAGACATGCAGCGCTGATCTGGGGGATGCGCATTGCGGGGTCAATCTCAATCAGCCGCGGTATTTGACGCAAGCCATTGTGCAATCCGTGCCCGATGCCGCGCATCTGTCTGTCACGCTGACGGGTTTTGCGGATCGCTGGTTCACCAATGGGCAGTTGCGTGTTCTCAACGGTTCGCAGAAGGGGGCGCTGTGTCCGATCAAAGCGCACCGGCAAGAGGAGGATCGCGCGCAGATCGCATTGTGGACGCCGTTGACGCCAGCACTCGCCCCTAGCGACCAGATCGAATTGCGTGCTGGCTGCGACAAGAGTTTTGTGACCTGCTGCGCCAAATTTTCTAACCGCGTCAATTTTCGCGGCTTTCCGCATATTCCCGGCAATGATGTCTTGATGGCAGTGGCTTCCAAAGAAATTGTCATGGATGGCGGGAGCTTATTTTCATGAGCGCGCTGTCACGCCAGAAAATTGTCGATGTCGCGCGCGCATGGATCGGCACGCCCTATTTGCATCAAGCCTCTTTGCAGCATGTGGGTTGCGATTGCTTGGGTCTATTGCGCGGTGTGTGGCGCGCATGTATCGGGCCGGAGCCCGAAGCGGCGCCGCCCTATACGCCCGATTGGGCGGAGGCGCAGGGTGAAGAGGCTTTGCTTGCTGCGGCTTTGCGCTGGTTTGATCCAGTAAGCGATGCGTTTCAGGCGGGCGATGTTTTGCTGTTTCGCTGGCGCGATGGTTTGCCGGCCAAACATGTCGGCCTTGCGACATCTGCGTCGACGATGATCCACGCGCATGACGGGGCTTGTGTGTGTGAGGTGAGCATCGGTGCCGCATGGCGGCGGCGCTTGGTGCAGGCTTTTTCTTTTCCCGATGTGAAGTGAGACCCCTATGGCGACCTTGCTGCTGCAAAGTGCGATCGGCTCTGTCTCCCATGCTTTGGGCGGGCCTGTCGGTGCGCTGATCGGGAAAGCTTTGCCGAGTTTGTTGACACATTCGTTCGGTGCTTTGCTCGGCGAGCATAAGGTTGTCGAGGGACCGCGCCTCAGTCATCTGGCGTCGATGGCCTCCATGGAAGGCGCGCCGATCCCGCGTCTTTATGGGCGTGCACGGATCGGCGGGCAGATGATCTGGGCGACGCGTTTCATCGAAACGCAATCGCGCACGCGCATCGGCGGGTCGGGTGGCAAGAGCCAATTGGTCGGGGCGGGGGCGACTACGGACCAAGTGACTTATGCCTATGCGGCGAATTTTGCCGTTGGGCTGTGCGAGGGCGAGATTGCTTTCGTGCGGCGCATCTGGGCGGATGGCCAGGAGATTGATCGGACGCGTTTCACGCATCGGCTTTATACGGGCACGCATGACCAGATGCCTGATCCGCTGATTGTCGCCAAAGAGGGCGCGGATCAGGCGCCCGCTTATCGCGGGCTCGCTTATCTTGTGTTTGAGAACTTTCCGCTGGCTGATTATGGCAATCGCATTCCGCAATTATCGTTTGAAATTGTGAAGCCCGTGTGCGGGCTGGCCAAAATGATCCGCGCGGTCAATCTTATTCCCGGTTCTTCCGAATATGCTTATTCGGTGGCGCCTTTGATGGCGGGGGCTGCAGGGGTCAGCCAATCGGAAAACCGCCACCAATTATGTGGTGAAAGCGATTGGTCGCTCTCGCTTGATGCTTTGCAGGCTTTGTGTCCCAACCTCAAAAATGTGTCCTTGGTGGTATCATGGTTTGGCACCGATATGCAGGCAGGCGCGTGCCGCGTCGTGCCAGTTGTGGAATCGCGCGACAAGGAAGTGGCGGATGCGCCATGGTCTGTCGCAGGGCGCACGCGGAGCGATGCGCGGCTGGTGACGCAGATTGACGGCAAGCCCGCTTATGGCGGTACGCCGTCGGATGCCATTGTGCGCGCAGCCATTGCCGATCTCAAAAGCCGCGGATTGAATGTTCTCTTCTATCCGTTTGTCATGATGGATGTGCCGGGCTTTGGCTGGCGCGGCGAGATTAAGCCGCTCGCTCCTGAAAAGACGGCGGCGCTGGATGCTGAGATCGCATCCTTCTTCGGGGAAGACGGATCGGCCGAACGTTACCGTGCTTTTATTTTGCATTATGCGCATATGTGTGTGGATGCGGGCGGGGTGGATGCCTTTTTGCTCGGCTCCGAATTGCGCGGGGTGACACGCGCGCTTGGTACGAATGGCTATGTCGCTCCCCCGGCTTTGCGGCGATTGGCGAAGGATGTGCGCGCGATTGTTGGGCCCAAGGTTAAACTCTCTTATAGTGCGGATTGGAGCGAATATGGCGCGCTGTCGCGCGATGGTGGCCAGACGTTGCATTTTCCGCTCGATGTTCTTTGGGCGGCTCCCGAAATAGATTTTATCGGCATTGATGCCTATTTTCCGTTTTCAGATTGGCGCGATGGCGAAGGCCATGCCGATCAGGCGCTCTCGGCCTCGATTTATGATCGGGACTATTTGCGTGACCGTCTGGGTGCTGGAGAAAATTACGATTGGTTTTATGCCGATGATGCCGCGCGGCGGGGACAAAACCGCACGCCGATCACTGACGGGCTCGATAAGCCGTGGGTCTATCGCGCGAAAGATCTGGTGAGTTTCTGGACGCAGCCGCATGTGCAGCGTGTGCAAGGTGCTGAGAGTGCTGCAACGCCATGGGTGCCGTGTTCGAAGCCGATCTGGCTTGTTGAGATCGGCTGTCCTGCTATTTCCTATGGCAGCAATGCGCCCAATATTTTTCCAGATGCGAAAGTCGCCTTGCAAAATCTGCCGCCTTTTTCGGATGGGGCGCGCGATGATTTGATGCAAATCCGCGCTCTGGAGGCGATCATCGCGCGGTTTGACCCGCGCAGCGCTTTTCATCGGGCAGGAGATAATCCGGTTGCCGCATCCGGTTTGCGCATGGTGGATCCCGACCGGCTTTACATCTGGGCTTGGGATGCGCGGCCCTTTCCGGCTTTTCCCATGTTGGGTCAGGTGTGGAGCGATGCGGATAATTGGCACACGGGCCATTGGCTGAATGGGCGGCTAGAATCTGCGCCGCTCGATGATCTTGTGTCTGCGCTTGTGGGTGACATGACCGGAATCACGATTGATCCGCCCGCGATTGATGCTTTGGCGGAAGGTTATGTCATTGACCGTCCGCTGACGGCGCGGGGTGTTATTGAGCCTTTGTCGGCTTTCTTTGGTTTTGATGCGCTGATTTCTGCCGGTGCCATTCATTTCCAGCAGCGCGATCGCGGGACGATTGTTGATCTGAGTCCTGATGATCTTGTGCTCGATGAGCAGGGCGCGCCTTTTACTTTGTTGCGCGCGCAAGACAGCGATTTACCGCATGAAGTGCATTTGGCCTTCACCAGTTCGGAATGGGATTATCGCCCCGCGAGCGCTTTGTCGCGGCGGTTGGAGGGCGCGACGCGGCGTCTGGCGGAAGGCGAGGTGGCGCTGGTGACGCATACGGCTGCGGCGCAATCTGCGGCCGATATATGGTTGCGCGATCTCTGGGTGGCGCGCGAGCGCATTTCCTTCATTCTGCGCCCCGGTTTTGTTGGATTGGAAGTGGGTGATGTGATCCGCCTGCCGATTGCGGGCACGCCGCGACTGTTCCGTATTTTGAAGATTGTTGAACAGGGCGCACGCAAAGTGGAAGCGCGGGCGGTTGATCTGTCGATCTTCGATCATCATGTGCCACGAAGGCCTGAATCGAGCCTGTCGGCGCCAGTTTTGCCCGGGCCTCCGCGTGTCGAGATTCTCGATCTGGCACTGGCCCGCGACGATGTGCCGGTGTTGCAATATGCGGCGGCTTTTGCCGATCCATGGCCGGGCGCTTTGTCGCTTTATTTGCGCAACGGGGGCGGGTTCGACTTTTTCGGCAATGTGTCGCGCTGCGCGATTTTGGGTGAAACACTGGACATTTTATCTGCCGGACCTTTGGGGCGGTTCGATCTCGCCAATTCTTTCCGCGTCGCTTTGCGCGGGGGTGCGCCATCGTCGGTGTCCGATGCCGATCTGTTGAACGGGCGCAATTTAATGGCCTTGCGCGGTGAGGATGGGCGTTGGGAGTTGATCGGTTTTGGGCGCGCTGATCTGGTTGATACGGGCGTATGGAAAATCTCGCGTCTGTTGCGCGGGCTTGGTGCGCAGGAAGAGCTGGCCGCACGCTTTTTACCGGCGGGCGCCAAGGTTGTGATGGTGGATGACGCTCTCGTCCCTTTGGCGCAAGGATTGGATCGCCTCGGGATTGCGCAACATTTCCGTATTGGGCCGCAGAAGCGCGATTATGCGGATGGCTCGTATCTGGCATTTGAAGCGACGCCAGGTGCATTGAGCTTGCGGCCCTATGCGCCCGTGCGGGCGACAGCGCGGCGCAATGGCGAGGGTGTGCGCATTTTCTTCCTGCGCCGCACGCGGCGGAATGGCGACAATTGGGAAGGGCTCGAAGTTCCGCTGGCTGAAGATAGCGAGGCCTATGTGGTCGATGTGCTCTCGGGCGCCAATGTGAAGCGCAGTTTGTCGTCGAACACCACATCGGTGCTTTATTTGCCACAACAGGAAATAGCCGATTTCGGCGCGCCGCAGACCAGCCTGTCTGTGCGCATCGCGCAAGTGAGCCCTGCTGTGGGCCGCGGTTTTGATTTGCGTGTGACAATTCCCATTCTTTGACGAAAGATTTTTCTCATGTCCGATACGACACGGCTGAAACTGCCGCGGATTGATGCCGCGCAGTCGCAAAAGCACGTCACCCATAATGAAGCTTTGGAGATGCTGGATGCTTTGCTGCATCTCTCCGTGAGCGCGCGCAATGTGTCATCACCCCCGGCGACGACAGTAGAGGGGATGATCGTGATTGTGAGTGCGACAGCGCAGGGCGCCTTTGCGAGCCGCTCTTTGAATGTGGCAGCCTTTGGTGACAATGCCTGGCGGTTTTATGTGCCGCGTCTTGGCTGGCGCGCTTATGTGGAGAATGAAGGCCTATTTTATGTCTTTGATGGTGCGGATTGGGTGCAACAACGCATTGATCTGCAGGATGTTCAGAATCTGCGTTATGCAGGAATTGGGACGAGCGCGGATGCGCAAAATCCATTTTCAGCCAAGCTCAATGCAGCTTTGTTCGCCGCCCGTTCGGCAGCTGAGGGCGGCACAGGTGATTTGCGTTTCACGCTTAATCGTTCGCAGAGCACGAATGTTGTCTCGCAGCTTTATCAATCCAATTGGTCGGGGCGTGCTGAAACCGGATTGATGGGCGATGATAAATATCGCATCAAAGTTTCGGCTGATGGGTCGGTTTGGAAAGATGCGCTTTTTGCTGATCCGGCAACGGGGCGGGTGTTCTTTCCCAATGGTGCCAGTGATCTTGTCGCCTCTACGTCTGTGACGACTGGTACGCCTGCAGCATTTTTTTTGAGTGCACCGATGCGGGGCGCTTTGCCGGACGGGGCCCTGTTCTGGATGGTGCCGCATGTGCCCAATGCGACGGCCTTGAATGTCGATCCGACTTTGCAGATTGACCAGATTGATGCAGTGCCGCTTTCCTTAAAAGCTTTTGACGGCTCCACTTTGCCGCAAGGATGTCTGGAAGCTGGCAAGGCGATCGCGGTGCGCAAAAGTGGCGCTACTTATTTGGCGCAGGTTCCACGCTCTGTTCCCGCATTGCTTAATCTGGTTGAAGATGGCGGGCGTTTCGCAGGCAATCCAGAGCCAGTTTCTTGGGCGGTGGCAACTTATGCCGATGTGACGTGGATCACCAATCTGAATGGGGCGGTTCGCGCCAATTATGGCCTGGCGCGACCGGGGACGACGCTTAATTCGAATATCGCCGATCTGTTGAATAAAATTCGTCCCACGGCTGCGCAGGCTTCGGGGTCCGAGTTTTTTGTCCAGCAGGTAACGGCTGGCACGGGGGTGACTTTGCCAGTGACGGTGCAATCGACATTGTACTATCCGGTCTTGTCGAGCGTGCGCAATGTTGGGCGCGGTATTACGGCGGGTGCTTATTTCCGTGTTCTGTCGGGCAGTGTTGTGCTGGCCAGCAGCGAGACCATTCCGCGCCTACTGATTGATGGTGTGGCGCATAATATTGCGGCTGATACTCCGGCGCGTCTTTTCAATGCGGCGTCAGGTTGGAAACATTTGCAAATGTGGCTCACGCCCGCCAACGGATCAACGACATCGCTGTGGCCGATCCGCGCGACACCGGGCACGATCTTGCTTTTTGCTCTGCCCAGTATCGTGCAGGGGCTTGAGACGATCCCTTGGGACATTGGCTCCATGCCATCTTATCGCGTGTGGAGATAGGCCATGGCACAGCGCAATTGGCAGGCCAGCCTCACGGCCATTCTCAATGAAGAAGGCGGTTTTGCCGATAATCCGGGTGATCCGGGTGGCGCGACCAATATGGGCATCACGCGCAAGACTTTGTCTGCTTGGCGCGGCGAGCCTGTGTCGCGTGACGATGTGATGATGCTTGAGAAGAATGAGGCAGCGCGCATCTATCGTGAAAAATTTTGGATGGCCATTGCGGGCGATGATCTGCCGGGGGGACTCGATCTCGTTTTGTTTGACGATGCTGTGATGTCAGGGCCGCGCACGGCGATCCGCGATTTGCAACATGCTTTGGGTGTGGGTGTCGATGGCGTGATGGGCCCGGTCACAAGCGCAGCTCTTGTGGCGCAGCCTGTGACGGAGATCATTTCTTTGCTGCAGACCGAGCGGCTCGCACGGCTCAAATCTCTTCCCCATTTTGCGCTGTTTGGTCGCGGTTGGTCGCGGCGCCTGCAGCGCATTGAGCGGCAAGCCAAAGCGCTTGCCAAAATCGCGCGGGTGCAAAATCCCGTGCCACCCGCGGCCCCGACAGAGGCCGCACAGAAAGGACAAAACCGCATGAGTGAGACACAACAGGACACCAAACCTTTTTGGGCTTCGCAGACCATCTGGTCATCTATTGCGGTGATCGGCTCTTCGGTCACGGGGGCTCTGCTTGCCTGGAAGGGCAATGACATTGCGGGCTTTGGGGCGGCGCTGACGGCGCTTTTGGGCGGGGTCAATGCCATTGTGGGCCGCGTGCGCGCCTCAACCCCCATCGCCTAAAGGCGATTTGCGGGCGGGGTGGGCTTGGGGTTAGACCTGTTCATCCGGGGTTCACCGGAGCTGTGGCAGGTTTTTTCCATGGGAACGATGCTGACAATGGTGGCTATCACGGCCACGCTCGCCACACCTGCTGCCGCGCAAGCGGAGCGGGTGCGCGCCTGCTTGTCCCCGCAAGAGACCCGCGAGAGCGTGGTCGCGTATCAATTGCACGAGCCGCTCACTTTGCTGCGCGATGCGGCGCGTGAAACCCGCGCCGAGCCGCTGAATTCGCGTCTGTGTCGCTGGAACGAACAATTCGTCTATGAAATGTCGCTGCTGCGCCGAGATGGGCGCGTGTTGCGCGTCTTTGTCGATGCGGCGTCGGGCAATAAATTGCCCGCGCGCGAGACATCAGGGCAGGGACGCTAAAGACATGCGCCTGCTCGTGGTGGAGGACGACAAGGATATCAATCGCCAGCTCGTCAGCGCGCTGGAACAGGCGGGCTATGCGGTCGATAGCGCGCATGATGGCGAGCAAGGCTGGTTCTTGGGCGATACAGAACCTTATGACGCCGTTGTGCTCGACATTGGCTTGCCGAAAAAAGATGGGCTCTCGGTGCTTGAAGAATGGCGCCGCGCTGGACGCACCATGCCTGTGCTGATTTTGACGGCGCGCGATCGTTGGAGCGACAAGGTGCAGGGCTTTGATGCGGGCGCCGATGATTATGTAGCCAAACCGTTCCATATGGAAGAAGTGCTGGCGCGTCTGCGCGCTCTTCTGCGCCGTGCCACGGGCCATTCCACCAATGAATTGACCTGTGGCTCCGTGCGGCTCGACACCAAATCAGGACGTGTGGTGGTGGCTGGGCAAGCCGTGAAACTGACCTCGCATGAATATCGCCTGCTGGCTTATCTGATGCATCATATGGGGCGCATCGTTTCGCGCACGGAATTGGTCGAGCATCTTTACGATCAGGATTTTGATCGGGACTCGAATACGGTGGAAGTGTTCATCGGACGTTTGCGCAAGAAGCTCGGCGTTGATGTGATTGAAACTGTGCGTGGTCTTGGCTACCGGCTTGATCCGGATGCCGCGCCATGAGCGAGCGGCTGCCGCGCTCTCTGGCGCAACGGCTTTTTGCATCTGCCGTTTTGTGGAGTGTGCTGGTCCTGCTGATTGCAGGGCTTATTCTCTCAAGTCTTTATCGCCGGTCGGCGGAAACCGCTTTTGATGAGCGTTTGGGTGTCTATCTACGCGCCATTGTGGCGGATGTGGCGACACCGGGGGACGATACGCGCACTGAGCCTGGCCAATTGGGCGATCCGCAATTCGAATTGTCTCTGTCGGGCTGGTATTGGCAGATCACGCCGCTCTCGCAACAATCGGCCAAAGTGAAGGCTTCGCGTTCGCTCTTTGCGAGCCGTTTGCCCCGTTTGGCGGATCAGGGCGTGAAGGCAGAATTGGGCGAATATCGCCGTGGCTATGCACAGGGGCCCGATGGTCGCTGGATCCGGCTGGTTGAGCGCGTCATTGAAACGGATGAGGAGGGCAAATTCCTCATTCAAGTGGCGGCAGCCACCGACCAATTGGAATCCGATATTCATCGCTTTGAATATTCGTTGGCTGGGACTTTCTTGCTGCTGGCTTTGGCTTTGGGCGCATCGACCATGGTGCAGGTGCGCTTTGGTCTGTCACCGCTGCGCCGATTGCAAAGCGAAGTGACCGCCATTCGCCGTGGTGAAGGCGACCGGATTGAGGGCGCCTTTCCGCCTGATCTTGCTCCGCTGGCGGGCGAACTCAATCTCCTCATTTCTTCCAATCGCGAAATCGTCGAGCGTGCGCGCACGCAAGTTGGCAATCTGGCCCATGCGTTGAAAACGCCGCTCAGTGTCATCACCAATGAAGCGGAGGCGGATCCTTCGCCCCTGTCGGGCAAAGTGCGCGAGCAGGCGCAAGTGATGCGCGATCAGGTGAATTATTATCTCGACAAGGCGCGCGCGGCGGCGCGCTCCAATGTGGTGGGCAATACAACGGATGTCGTTGCGGCGACCGAGCAGCTGGTGCGCACCTTCCAGAAAATCTATCGCGATGGCGTGCCGACATTCGACATGCAGTTTGATGGCGATTTGCGCTTCCGGGGCGAAGAGCAGGATTTTCAGGATATGGTCGGCAATCTGCTCGACAATGCGGGCAAATGGGCCAGCTCAAAAGTGCTGGTGAGCCTGTCGCTGGAGGCGGGCCCAGCCGGTAGCGGGCAGGACTTTTTGATTCTCTGTGTGGATGACGATGGGCCGGGCCTCCCCCCCGAAGACCGGGATCAGGCGCTCAAAAGGGGTCGCCGGCTCGATGAAACCAAGCCCGGTTCAGGCCTCGGCCTCTCCATTGTGGGGGACCTGGCGGCCGTTTATGCGGGGGATTTCACGCTGGAAGACGGTGTTTTGGGTGGCCTGCGGGCCCGACTGCGGCTTCCGGCCGCCTGAAAAGCCTGACCCGCGACTTTATTCGCCTTTGCCCGCAAGCCTCTGAAGCGTTAAGACCAGAGCATGATCTGGGCTGCTTTTGCTGTGATGACTGGGGCCGTTGTCTTGGGCGTGCTCTGGCCACTGAGCCGGGCGCGGGCGACTTCTGCGCGCGCGCCGGATATCGCTTTCTATCATTCGCAGGTTGAAGAGATTGAGCGCGATCTCTCTCTGGGCCTTCTCACCCCCGAAGATGCCGATGCTGCCAAGGCCGAAGCCGGTCGGCGCTTGCTGCAACATGCGGGCGCGCACGACGTGCAGCGCTCCTCGCGCATGGCTATTCGCGTAGCTGCTGTCTTTGCACTCGTTGCGATACCTGCGCTTTCGCTCTCGCTTTATTCTTGGTTGGGTAATCCGGATACGCCGGACCTGCCGCTGCAAGCGCGCGTCGAAGAGCGCGAAGGTAATGCTGAACTGATGTCGGCCATTGCCAAGATTGAGCAGCATCTTGTGGCCAATCCCGATGATGGGCGTGGCTGGGATATTATCGGCCCCGTCTATATGAAGCTTGGCCGTTATGAAGAAGCCGCGCGCGCATTTGGCAATGCTGGCCGCATTTTGGGTGATACGCCAGAGCGCTTGGTCGCTCAGGGCGAGTCCCTTGTATATGCCGCGCAAGATCGTGTGACGCCGGAAGCCGCTGAGCTTTTCGAAAAGGCGTTGAACCTGCGCGAAGGTCATCCTGTTGCTTATTTCTATCTGGCGCTGGCGCGCGAGCAGATGGGCGACAAGGATGGTGCGCTTGAAGCCTATACCAATCTCGCACGCGGTACGCCGCCGGACGCGCCGTGGCAGACCGCGGTGCGCGCACGCATTATGGCACTTGGTGGTCGGATTGAAGCCATTGAGGCGGTGCAAAATGCCATGCCTGCGGAACAACAGGCGATGATCCGCGGCATGGTGGAACAGCTTGCAGGGCGTCTCGAACAAGATGGTAGCGATGCGGAAGGCTGGCTGCGTCTGATCCGCTCTTATTCTGTCTTGCGCGAAACGGATCTGGCGAAAGCCGCGCTCACCAAAGCGCGTGCAGCTTTGGCGCAAAATGCTGATGGTTTGAAGCGTGTGAATGCTTTGGCCGATGAACTTGGATTGAAAGGCTGACCATGACCCGCAAGGGCCGCCGCCTCACCCTTATTGCCGCCGCTGTCGCCGTGATTGGCGTGGCGATTGGTCTGGCTTTGTTTGCGTTTCGCGATGGCGTTGTGTTTTTCGTCACGCCGAGCGAACTGGCAGCCAAGACCGCAGAGATGCGCCCCAATGCGCGCATGCGGATTGGCGGGCTGGTGTTGCCGGGTTCGGTGCAAAAGGCCGATGAGCGCCATGTGACTTTTGCCATCACCGATAACCAGACCGAAGTGAAAGTCACCTATACGGGCCTGCTGCCGGACCTCTTTCGTGAGGGGCAGGGCGTTGTCGCCGAAGGTCAGTTGATCAATGGCGTGTTTCGCGCTGATAGCGTGCTCGCCAAACATGATGAAAAATATATGCCGCGAGAAGTTGCCGATTCCTTGAAGCAGCAAGGTGTCTGGAACGACGGTTCCGGCAAACAAGAGAAGAAGTGAGGGACCGCGCATGATCGTCGAGATTGGACATTATGCGCTTGTTCTGGCTCTGGCTCTGGCCATTGTGCAGGGCTTGGCCCCGCTGATTGGCGCGATCCGCCGCGATGCGCCTTTGATGGCGATGGCGCAGCCGGCGGCTGTGATGCAATTCCTGCTCATCGGCCTGTCTTTTGCCGCGCTGACACATTCATATGTGACATCCGATTTCTCGGTCGTGAATGTGTTTGAAAACTCCCATTCGCTAAAGCCGATGATTTACAAAATCTCGGGCGTGTGGGGAAACCATGAAGGCTCGATGCTTTTGTGGGTTCTGATCCTGGCTTTGTTTGGCGCCACTGTCGCTGTGTTCTCGCGCGGCATGCCCGATGATTTGCGCGCCCTTGTGCTGGCCGTGCAAAGCTGGATTTCGGCGGCCTTTCTGCTGTTCGTTCTGCTGACATCCAATCCGTTTGCGCGTTTGAATCCAGCGCCGCTTGAGGGGCGTGATCTCAATCCGCTTTTGCAAGATCCGGGCTTGGCCATTCATCCGCCGCTTCTCTATATCGGCTATGTCGGCTTTTCGATTACCTTCTCCTTCGCCGCTGCCGCGCTGATCTCGGGTCGCATTGATGCGGCTTGGGCACGCTATATTCGGCCCTGGACTTTGGGCGCTTGGGTTTTTCTGACGCTTGGCATCGCGATGGGTTCTTACTGGGCCTATTACACACTGGGTTGGGGCGGTTTCTGGTTTTGGGATCCGGTGGAAAATGCCTCGCTCATGCCTTGGCTTGCGGGCACGGCGCTGCTGCATAGTGCGGCGGTGATGGAAAAGCGTGATGCGCTGAAAATCTGGACGATCTTTCTCGCCATCCTCGCTTTCTCGCTGTCGCTGCTCGGCACATTTTTGGTGCGCTCGGGCGTTCTGACATCGGTTCATTCTTTCGCGAGCGATCCGCAGCGTGGTGTGTTTATTCTCGCCATTCTGGTTTTCTTCATTGGCGGGTCGCTGGCTTTGTTCGCGTTCCGCGCTTCCGCGCTGAAGCCCGGCGGGATTTTTGCGCCTGTGTCGCGCGAAGGCGCGTTGGTGCTCAACAATCTTTTGCTGACGACGAGCTGCGCCACGGTTTTCATCGGCACGCTTTACCCCCTGGCGCTGGAAGCGGTGACGGATGAGAAAATCTCCGTTGGCGCACCTTTCTTTAATCTGACCTTTGGCCCGCTGTTCATTCCGATCATTCTGGCCATGCCGATCGGGCAAATGCTGGCATGGAAGCGCGGCGACTTGCTGGGCGCCGCGCAGCGTCTCGTGCTGGCTTGTGTACTGGGCGTTGCAGGAATGGTGGTGCTTTATGCTTTGCGCGGTGGCTCGGTTGTTCCAGCCATTTTGGCGGGGCTTGCTGTCTATCTGACGATTGGCTCTTTCACGGAAATCTATGGTCGTGTGCGTGGTGCCAAAGATGCTTCGTCACTTGTTGCGCGCGCACTCGGCCTGCCGCGTTCGGCTTGGGGCACGGCCATTGCTCATGCGGGTGTGGGGCTGACATTGTTTGGTCTGGCAGCGACCGGCTGGGGCGTCGAGCGCATTGTCTCGGCTAAAATCAACGAGCCCATTGCTGTTGGCCCTTATGAAGTGGTGGTGACGGATATCGCGCCGCGTGATGGCTCGAATTACAAAGATCTTGTGGCCCATACGCAGATCCGCGAAGGCGGGCGTGTGGTGGCAGAAATGGATCCCTCGCGCCGCTCCTTCACCACGCGCACCATGGTGCGCACAGAAGCCGGCATTGTGACGCTCGGCTTGGGCCAGGTTTACATGAATATTGCCGATGTGCGCATTGATGGCGCGATTGACCTGCGTCTCTATTGGAAGCCCTATGTGGCCCTGATCTGGCTTGGCGCTTTGGTCATGTCGCTCGGTGGACTTCTCTCGATGGCGGATCGACGTTTGCGTATTGGTATCGCCAAACGCGCGGCGACCCGCGTGCAGACAGCGGCGGCGGAGTAGCTCCATGCGTTTTGTCCTCGCGCTCTGTCTCTCACTGCTGCCTTCGCTCGCTCTGGCTGTGCAGCCGGGTGAGATATTGGCTGACCCCAAGATGGAGGCGCGGGCGCGCGATATTTCTGCAGAGCTGCGCTGCCTAGTTTGTCAAAACCAATCGATTGATGATTCCGATGCCGCGCTCGCACGTGATCTGCGCTTGCTGGTGCGCGAGCGGCTGAAGGCGGGCGATAGCGACATGCAGGTGCGCGATTATCTTGTCGCGCGGTATGGCGATTTCATTCTGCTAAAGCCGCCGTTCAAAATGGAAACGCTTCTGCTGTGGCTGATGCCTTTCGCTGTTTTGCTGGCGGGAGCTGCAGCTCTGATAGCCTTTACCCGGCGCCGCCCAGTGGAGCCTGTGGCGGCACAGTCCTTGTCAGACACGGAAAAGAACCGCCTGCAGGCGCTGCTTTCGGCAGATGGTGACAAGCGCTAAAGCCTGACCTTACGAATTTTTCATCTTCTCTCCATCGCGGCGTAAGCTTCTCTCCGCCATTTTCGTTTCTCGAGCACGGAAAAATCCGTCCTTCCGAGATTTTGAAAATGGAGTTTTGCGATGTCGCTCTCTTCTCTCCCCAAAGCCCACCGCGCCGCTTTGCTCGGCGCTGTTGCTGTGATCTCCGCCACTGGCTTGGGTGTGCATGTCTTGCACCCGGCGCAAGCGCAAACGCCGCCTGCGCTGATGGCGCCTGCTGCCCCCGCTTCCTTCGCTAATATTGTGGAGCGCGTGCGTGGTGCTGTTGTCGCTGTCAAAGTGAAGACGCTTGAGACTGCGGAAGCGGATGATGACAATCAAATGCCATTTCCGCAGATGCGCCCAGGTGACCCGCTGGAGCGTTTCTTCCGCCGCTTTGGTGGCGAGGGCGGCGTGCCCTTTGGCCGCCAGCAGCGCCCGCGCAGCGGGCAGGCGCTTGGCTCTGGCTTTATCATTTCAGAAGACGGCTATGTGGTGACGAATCATCACGTGGTCGAACATGCCAGCGAAGTGTCGATCACTCTGGATGACGGGCGTAATGTTTCTGCTGAAGTGGTGGGCGCAGATCAGCGCACCGATTTGGCTTTGCTGAAAATCAAAGACAAGGGGCCGTTCACCTCCGTTGCTTTTGCCCGTGAGATGCCGCGCGTCGGGGATTGGGTGATTGCGGTGGGCAATCCCTTTGGTCTGGGTGGCACGGTCACTGCGGGCATTGTTTCGGCGCGTGGACGCGACATTGGCGCAGGGCCCTATGATGACTTTTTGCAGATTGATGCTTCCGTCAATCGTGGCAATTCCGGTGGACCGACGTTCAACACGCGTGGTGAAGTGGTCGGCGTGAATACGGCGATTTTCTCGCCATCTGGTGGTTCTGTCGGCATTGGCTTTGCCATTCCCACAGAAGTGGCGCGCGATGTGGTGGATTCCTTACGCAACAAAGGCTCTGTCGCGCGCGGTTGGATCGGCGTGCAAATCCAGGGCGTGACCAAAGACATTGCCGAAAGCCTAGGCGCGAAAGAGGCCAAAGGCGCGCTTGTGTCTGATTTGCAGGCGGGCTCACCAGCCGGTGCGGCAGGTCTTCGCGCGGGTGATATTATCGTGGCCGTTGATGGTGAGCGTATCGAGGGGCCGCGTGAGTTGGCGCGCAAGATTGCGAGCTTTGGACCTGAGAAGCAGATTGATCTTACTTATTTGCGCGATGGCCGCGAGCAACATGCCCATGTCAAACTCGGCGCGCTGCCGCCAGAAAATCCCCGCCGCGCTGAGCGGGGTGGCGGCAATGGCAATCCAGAGCGCAATGCACTCACAGGTCTTGGGCTCACATTGGCACCGGCTTCCGCTGTTGCTGGCGCGGGGCGCGAGGGCGTTGTCGTGGCTGAGGTTGATCCGGATGGTGTCGCTTCGCAAATGGGGCTGAAGGCGGGAGATGTCATTCTGGAAGCGGGCGGCCAGAAAGTGGAGCGCCCCTCTGACGTGAGCTTGGCCTTGAGCAATGCGCGCAAAGAGGGCCGCCGTGCGGTGCTGCTGCGGGTGAAGACGGGTGACAATACCCGTTTCATCGCGCTTGCCCCGGCGGGTTAGCGCCTTTGTTTGAGGATAGAGCGGCGGGTCTGGTTTTGATCCGCCCTTTTTCCATGCCCAAGCTCGAAGGAAATGGCTATGATTGCGCCCATGCGCATCCTGATTATTGAAGACGATCCGGACTCCGCCGCCTATCTGGTGAAAGCATTTAGCGAGGCGGGCCATGTGGCTGACCATGCAGCTAATGGGCTGGAAGGTTATGCGCAGGCGCGCGATGGCGCCTATGACGTGCTGATTGTCGATCGCATGTTGCCCAAGCTTGATGGTCTGTCGCTGATTGGCGGTTTGCGCGAGCAAAAGATTGATACGCCCGTTTTGATCCTCTCTGCGCTCGGCCAAGTGGATGACCGCGTGAAGGGCTTGCGCGCCGGGGGCGATGATTATCTGACCAAGCCTTATGCCTTTTCCGAATTGCTGGCGCGGGTGGAAGTGCTGCAACGGCGCAAGGGCGGCGGGGCAGCTGATGCCACCGTCTTGCGTGTCGGCGAGCTCGAGCTGGACCGACTGTCGCATAAGCTCACGCGTGAGGGCAAAGAGATCCAAATTCAGCCACGCGAATTTCGTCTGCTTGAATATCTCATGAAACATGCGGGGCAGGTGGTGACGCGTACCATGCTGCTGGAACATGTCTGGGACTACCACTTTGATCCGCAGACCAATGTGATTGACGTGCATATGTCGCGTCTGCGTTCTAAAATCGACAAGGGCTATGATGCGCCGCTGCTGCATACGATCCGTGGCTCTGGATATATGATCCGTGACAGCGCTCGGTAAACTTTTCCGCACGACAGCTTTCAAACTGTCGCTCGCTTATCTCGTCGTCTTTGCGATTGGCGCGGGCCTCGTGCTCGGGCGTGTGGCGTGGAACGTGAAAGGTCTGTTGGACGATCAGATCAATTCGACCATTGAAGCCGAGATCAAAGGTCTTTCCGAACAATATGCGCAGGGAGGAATCCGGCGCCTTGTTTTCGTGGTGGAACAGCGCATCCGGCAACCGGGCGCGTCGCTCTATCTTGTCACCAGCCCCAACGGGCAGGCGATTGCGGGCAATGTGATTGAATTGCAGCCCGGCGCCTTGGAGCAAGAAGGCGTGATCGAGACCACTTACCGGCGCGATGATGATCGCACGACCAATCACCAGCATCAGGCTTTGGCGCAGGTGTTCCTTTTGCCAGGCGGTTTTCGTCTGCTCGTCGGGCGTGATCTGGGAGATCGCGAAAATCTGCGTCATGTGATGACGCGCGCTTTGTTTACCTCGCTGGCTTGGCTGGTGCTGATTGGCACGCTCGGCGGTTTATTTGTGGCACGGCGGGTGTTGCAACGCGTGGATGCGATCAGTGCGTCAGCCCATGAAATCATGAAAGGCGATCTGTCGCGTCGTCTACCTCTCTCGGGCAGTCATGATGAACTGGATCGGTTGGCGTTCAATCTCAATGCCATGCTGGAGCGCATTGACGAATTGATGACGGGGCTGAAAGAGGTCTCAGACAATATTGCCCATGACCTCAAAACGCCTTTGACGCGGCTGCGCAATCATGCGGATGAAGCTTTGCGCGAAGGCGGCTCACCAGACGTCATGCAACAGGCTTTGGAACGCGTGTTGGATGAAGCGGATGGCTTGATCCGCATTTTCAACGCGCTTCTGACGATTGCGCGGTTGGAGGCGGGCCAAGCCGGTGGTGAGATGAAGCCTTGCGACCCGGCAGATATTCTCGCCGATATGGTCGAGCTTTATGAGCCGCTGGCCGAAGAAGACGGCGCGCATATATTAGTTGATGCACAAGCAGGCCTGAGCATTATGGCTAATCGCGAGTTGATTGGACAGGCGTTTGCCAATCTCGTCGATAATGCTCTGAAATATGGGTTGACCGAGACGGCGCGCGATATTTCGGCAGACATAAAACGCGTCGGCGTGATGGTTGAAATTTCAATTGCGGATCATGGCGCAGGCATTGCCGTGCCTGATCGTGCGCGCGTAACAGATCGATTTGTGCGTTTGGAAGGTTCGCGTTCGCGGCCAGGATCTGGGCTTGGTCTGTCGATGGCGCAGGCGATTTTGAAATTGCATGGCGGTGAATTGCGGATTGAAGACAATGCGCCGGGTTTGCGTGTTGTGCTGGCACTGCCTCTAATTGATGCGCAGGTGCGGCATGGTTGAGCCGCTCTGGAAAATCGTTACGACTGCGCCGCGGCTGTCTGATGCCAAGTCTGCCCGTCGCAAATTGGATGAATTGTCTGCTGAGCCTGCACTCACCTTAATGCTGGAGGCCAAAAACTTTCGTGCGCTGATCGGGGGGATTGCTGACCATTCATCTTATCTGTGGCGTCTAGTCCAGTCCGATCCGCAGCGGCTGGCAAGGCTCTGCGAGGTTGCGCCTGATGTGGGGCTGACCCAAATCTTGAGCGCGGCGCAGGCTCGCATCAGTTCTGCAACTGATGAAGCGCAAGTGATGGCCGCTTTGCGTCATGCCAAGCAGGAGGCGGCACTCCTCATCGCGCTGGCCGATATTGGCGGCGTGTGGGATGTGATTGCGGTCACCAAGGCCCTGTCAGATTTTGCTGACTGCATGGTCTCTTGTGCCTTGTCCTATTTGCTGCGCGAGGCGGCTGAGGCTGGCAAACTGACGCTCGTCAATCCGGATCATCCGGAAGAGGGTTGCGGCGTCGTTGTTCTGGCGCTCGGCAAGCATGGCGCGCGTGAATTGAATTATTCGAGCGATATTGATCTCGTCGTCTTTTTTGATCCGGATTCGCCAGCGCTTAATCAAGATGTCGAGGCTGGTCCACTTTTTGTGCGCATCACCAAAAGCCTGTCGCGGCTTTTGCAAGAGCGTACAGGAGATGGCTATGTCCTGCGGGTCGATTTGCGCTTGCGACCTGATCCTGGCTCCACGGCTGTGGCGATCTCTCTGCCCGCCGCTTTTTCCTATTATGAAAATCTTGGACAAAATTGGGAGCGCGCAGCGCTGATCAAGGCGCGGCCTGTTGCAGGCGACAAGCCACTGGGGACAAGTTTTCTGGCTGATCTCGCACCTTTCATCTGGCGCAAGTATTTTGATTATGCGGCCATTGCCGACATTCACGCGATGAAGCGCCAAATCCATGCCGTGCGCGGTCATGCGGAAGTGAAAGTGGAAGGACATGATGTGAAGCTCGGGCGCGGGGGGATCCGCGAAGTTGAGTTTTTTGTCCAGACGCAGCAGTTGATATTTGGAGGCCGACGCCTGCAATTGCGTGGCGCACGCACGCTCGACATGTTGCAGGAATTGTCTGTCGATGGCTGGGTGACGAAAGAAGCCGTTAAAGATTTAACCGAAGCCTATGCTTTTCTGCGCACTGTCGAGCATCGGTTGCAGATGATCGCGGATGAGCAAACGCAGCGCCTGCCTACTGACCCCGATCAGCTGGAGCGCTTCGCGCGCTTTTGTGGCTTTGCCAATCTTTCCAAATTTTCTGCCGCGCTGATCAAGCAAATGCGCAAGGTCGAGATGCATTATGCGCGTCTGTTTGAAAATGCGCAGGGGCTCGACACGCAATCTGGCTCGCTGGTCTTTACCGGTGTGACGGATGATCCGGATACGCTCGAGACCCTGCGGGCGATGGGTTTTACCGATCCTGCTGCTGCGGCCGAAACCATTCGTGGCTGGCATTTTGGTCGTCGTTCTGCCGTGCAATCGCCGCGCGCGCGTGAAGTGCTGACAGAGCTCGTACCTGCTTTGCTTGAATCTTTTGCTGGCAGTGGGGACCCTGATTCTGCGCTAGCCGCATTTGATACAGCGCTTGGGCGCATGCCTGCGGCTGTTGAGCTTTTCTCTATTTTGAAAAGCCATGCGGCGGTGCGCGATCTCTTCGGGGATATTTTGGGGGGCGCACCGCGATTGGCGCAAGTTGTGGCGCAGCGCCCGCATGTGCTGGATGCCGCCATTGATCCGGCCTTGCTTGCCTCGTCGTCCGACGAGGGCAGCTATGACACGCGTGCTAAAAATATCATGCGTCCACCCGAGCGCATGGAAGAGTTTTTAGACAATGCGCGCGACATGTTTTTGGAGGAGAGCTTCCTCATCGGCGTGCGCACTTTGTCGGGCATGATTGCGCCAGAAGCAGCCGGCCCCGCCTATACGGCACTGGCGGCGAGCCTCATCCGTGCCTCGCTGGCGCAAGTGGAAGCGGTCTTTGCTGCTGAATATGGGCGCGTGCCGGGCGGGCGTTGCCTTGTTGTGGGCATGGGAAAACTCGGCTCGCGGGAAATGACGGCGACGTCTGATCTTGATTTAGTGCTCATCTATGATTTTGACGCCAACCATCCGGACTCGGATGGTGAAAAATCGCTGCATGCCTTGCAATATTATACGCGCCTGACGCAGCGCCTCGTCTCGGCACTCACTGTGGCGACACGGCGTGGGCGTCTCTATGAGGTTGATTTGCGCCTGCGCCCATCGGGTGGCAAAGGCCCGCTCGCCACGCAATGGAAAAGTTTTGTTGATTATCAGCTGACTGAGGCCGAAGTCTGGGAGCATATGTCGCTGACGCGTGCGCGGCCGATTGCGGGCGATGAAAGCTTGCGCGCGGATTTTGAAAAAGGGGCTGCGGCTGTGATTGGCCATCAACGCGAGCCGGTGGCTCTGCGCAAAGCAGTGGCTGATATGCGTGCGCTGATTGCCCAAGAAAAGGGTGATAGCCAGATCTGGGATTTGAAACTGGTCCGCGGTGGCATGATGGATATTGAATTCATCGCGCAATATCTGGCTCTCAACCATGCGCATGAGAGGCCCAGCATGGTTCAGGTCGAGACGGCCGAGATTTTGCGCGTTGTCGTGCGCGACGGTTTGCTTGGTCCTGAACAAGGTGAGCGGCTGATTTCGGCGCACCGGCTCTATACGATTTTGATGCAAATGTTCCGTCTGTCGACAGAAGGCGCCTTTGATCCTGCACAAATGGCGACGGGTGTTTTGCGGCGGATCGCCGCTGCAGCGGATTTGCCTGATTTCCGTTTGCTTGAAAGCAATCTCGCGGAAACGCGCGCGCAGGTGCGCGGGATTTTTGAAAATATTCTTGGAAAAATTTGATCAGCTGGCGACGCGCAAATCGCTTTGTGCGGGGCGTGCCATATTGATTGGCAGGCGGATGCGCACAATCGTCCCGGCGCCGAGGCTTGAGCGAAGGGTCAATGCGCCGCCATGCAATTCGATGAGCGAGCGGGCAATGGCGAGGCCGAGGCCCGAGCCCTTATTGCCATTTTCTAAGGGCGAGTCGACTTGTGCGAAAGGACGGCCGAGTTTTGGCAGAATTTCTGGGGCAATGCCGACGCCCGTGTCTTCGACATAAAGCACCAATTCATCGTCATCGACGCGCGAGCGCAGCGAGATGCGGCCACCTTCGGGCGTGAATTTCACTGAATTACGCAGTAGCGAGACGAGCACTTTTTCAATCGCATTGTGGTCGGCGAAGACTTTTGTATTGGGCAGGCTTTCGGCTTCGAGCTTGATGTTTTTTTCTTCAGCCGCCAAGCGCAGCGCTTCGATGGCGCGCGAGACGGCGGAATCGATTTCGAACCGTTCCGGATGGAGCGTGACTTTGCCGGATTCCAGACGCGACATATCGAGCACATCTGAAATGACGCCGAGCAAATGTTGTCCGCTTTCGCGAATATGGCTCGAATAATCAACATATTTGGCGCAGCCCAGCGCACCAAAAGTTTCATGTTCCATCATTTCGGCAAAGCCGATGATTGCGTTCAGCGGCGTGCGCAGCTCATGGCTCATATTGGCCAGGAATTCGCTCTTCGCACGGTTGGCGGTTTCGGCTTCAGCTTTTTGTTCGAGATATTTTTCAGCCAGATCGGCGAGTTGTTGGGCTTGCGTTTCGAGCGTCTGGCGAGATTTGCGCAGATCCGCAATGGTCGCCATCAGGCGGCGCTCGGAATCGAGCAGACGCTCTTCGTGAATCTTGAGCTTGCTAATGTCGGTGCCGACCGAGACATAGCCGCCGTCTTTGGTGCGGCGCTCGTTGATCTGCAACCAGCGGCCATCAGTGAGGCGCGCTTCATAGGTGCGCGCACCCGAGACAGGACGCGCGCCCAGCGGAATTTGTGCTTGAATATTGGGTGACGAGCCTGCTGCCATGAGATCGGCATAGGGTGTGCCGGAAATAGCAGCATCGGCTGGCAGATTGTGCAGGCTCTGGAATTTTGAGTTGCACATGACCAGACGATTGTCGGCATCCCAAAGCACGAAGGCCTCGGAGATGGTTTCAATCGCATCGCGCAGGCGCATGTCGGCGGTGGCGGTGCGTTCAATCAAGGTCTTCTGATCTGAAATATCAACCGCAATTCCGACGAGATGCGGATTGGCTTGCGCACCCTGGCGCATGATTTCCGCGCGGGCACGGATCCAGAGCCATTCGCCCTTGGCATTGCGCATGCGGAACGCATGATCGAGCGCATTGCTCTGCGAGGCAGCGAGCATTTCGGCCATGGCTTGAAGGTCGCCATCTTCGGGATGCATCAGCGCATTGACGTCGCCAAAAGACAGAAACTCCTCGGTCTGTTCGAGACCGAGGATGTCATACATGGAGCTCGACCAATAAATGCGACCGCGCGCAATGTCCCAGTCCCACAGGCCGCAGCGGCCACGCGCAAGGGCCGCATCAAAGCGTTGGCGCAGGCCCGCGCGTGCTTCCTCGGCTTCGGAGCGCTGCGTGAATTCGCGCAGATAGGCGCGGGCGCCGAGCGCAATAAGAGCGAGGAAGCCGATGATCAATAGCGCGCCGCGTAAAACATCCATGCGCCAGGCGGCGTAAACATCGCGCATCGGCTGGATGAGAGCCAGCTGGCCATAAGGTGCATCAAGTGTGCGCACGGCCGCGAGGGCTTCGCGTCCATCAGCCATCGTGATTTGCATGGCGCCCGCGGTGTCGGCGAAGAAAGTGAGCGGCTGTGTAGTGCCCATCACATCTTGCAGATTGGCGCCAGAGACGTCTCTCTTCGGCATGTGGCTGATGACCACGCCGCTTTCATTGGCGAGATAGATTTCGCGGCCATGCGCAAAGACGCGTGGCGTGAAAGTGGGGAGACCGGTCTCGTTTTTGCGCGCCAACAGATTGATTTCAGCCTTGAGGCCTGTGGCCACCATGTCGATTTCATCGACGGCAGATTCATAAACCGCTTTGCGGCTCTCAATCGCATCATGGACGCCAAAGACCGAAAGGCAGATGGCAGCGAGAACGACGGTGAGTGGCAGGATCAATTGGCGTTGGAAGCGCGTTGCAGACAGGTCGCCGATGGGAGTTCTGCTTGTCGCAGTCTCCGTCTCAAATTCTGCGCGAGCAGAAAAAGTGGCTGCGTTTGCACGCGCCATGCGTTGGCCCCCTCAAAGTCCGCTTCGGGGGAGCCAATGTGCCGCATCGCCACGCCCCGAATCACTTCCCATCTGAATCGCTGCGAATCACTTTGTCCACACCTTAATGAAAGGTTTATGGTTTTTTTTACGTGTTCAGCTTGCGCGGGGCGTGATTTGCAGAATCCGGCTGGGACTCAGGCGACTCTTCAGACTCCTAAAGAGCGCTGGGCGATGTCGCGGACGTCGGCCGACAGGTCTTGCACGGCGGCCACCCGTTGTAGAGCGGCTTCGGCTAGCGCCTTGCGGCCGCTTTCCAGCGAGCGCCAGCTGCGGAAGGCGGCGAGCAGGCGGGCCGCCACTTGTGGGTTCTTCGGGTCTACCGCGATGACGGTCTCGACCAGCAAATCATAGCCAGAGCCATCGGCGGCGTTGAAGCGGGTGAGATTGCCTGTCGCAAAGGCACCAATCAGCGAGCGCAGGCGATTGGGATTGGTGAGCGAGAAGGCGTGGTGGTTCATGAGCCGCTTGATGCGCGCCAATGTCGCCTCTTCAGGGATCATCGCTTGCAAGGCGAACCATTTGTCTGTGACCAGTGGATCGCTCGCATGGGCGCGGAAGAAGGAATCGAGCGCCGCTTCGCGTGCCTCACCGGGGATGAGGGCGAGCACATTCAATGCGCCGATCTGGTCGGTCATATTATTGGCAGCGCGGAATTGTGCGCTGGCCAATTGTGAACCCTTGTTGGGTGCGCCTGCCGCGAGAAGATCAAGCGTGGCATTGCGCAAAGCGCGACGGCCGGCGCTGGCAGCATCGGGCGAATAAGCATTTGTCGTCGAGAGCGCATGATAGACGCGCTCCAGATCGTCAGCCAAAGCGCGGCCAATCTGCGCGCGCAAGATTTTGCGCGCGTAATGAACGGCATCAGGATCGACATCTTGCCCGATCTCGCGCGCGAGGTCGCTTTCGCTGGGCAAGATCATGGCTTGTGCTGTGAACGCCGGATCTGTCTCATAAGAGGCGAGAACAGCGGCCAGCGCCTTGCTGATCTTGTTGGCATCATCAGGCGTGCCGCCGTGGCGTACGGCATCAACGGCGCGGATCATCCAGCGTGTTGCACACGTTTGCGCCGCCTGCCAGCGGTTGAACATGTCGCGGTCATGGGCGAGCAGGGTCAGCAGATCATCATCCGACAGCGGACTGTCGAGATTGACGGGCGCAGAGAAGCCGCGCAGCAGGCTTGGCACCGGACGGCGTGCAACCTTCTCAAAAATAATGCGGCGCGTGTTTTGTGTGATTTCAAACACGCCGCGCTGTGTTTCATCGGCGCGTGCGCCGCCTTCTGTGCCCTCTGGCGTTGTGGTGAGGGCGATGTCTGCGCCGCTTTCATCGATCAAGCCGAGTGCCACGGGAATGACGAGCGGGAATTTCTCGCTCTGTCCATTGGTGGGGGCAGTTGATTGCTCAAAATCAAGCGTCAGGCGCTGCGCCGCTGCGTCATATTGCGAGGTGACTTTCAGGCGCGGCGTTCCGGCTTGCGTGTACCAGCGTTTGAACTGGGTGAGATCGCGTTTTGAAGTCTCTTCAAAACAGGCGAGGAAATCTTCGACGACAGCGGCCGTGCCATCGCAGCGATGGAAGTAAAGATCCATGCCTTTGCGGAAGGCTGTCTCGCCGATGAGGAGTTTCAGCATGCGGATGATTTCAGCGCCTTTCTCATAGACGGTCGGCGTGTAGAAATTATTGATTTCGAGATAGGTCTCTGGCCGCACATTATGCGCGAGCGGGCCAGCATCTTCGGGAAATTGCGCGGCACGCAACGTGCGCACATCCATAATGCGTTTGACCGGGCGCGAGCGCTCGTCGGATGAAAATTCCTGATCGCGGAAAACGGTCAGGCCTTCTTTCAGGCAGAGCTGGAACCAGTCGCGGCACGTGATGCGATTGCCGGTCCAATTGTGGAAATATTCATGCGCGATCACGCCTTCAATATGGGCGTAATCTGTATCCGTCGCGGTCTGGGGCAGGGCGAGGACATATTTGTCATTAAAGATATTGAGGCCCTTGTTCTCCATCGCGCCCATGTTGAAGTCGGACACGGCGACAATGTTGAATACGTCGAGATCATATTCGCGCCCAAAAGCCTGTTCATCCCAACGCATTGAGCGCTTCAGCGCATCCATCGCATAGTCGGCGCGGATTTCTTTGCCGTGTTCGACATAAATGCCGAGTGTGACTTTGCGGCCGGACTGTGTGGTGAAGCTATCTTCAACCAAGGCGAGATTGCCGCCGACCAGCGCGAAGAGATAGGCGGGCTTGGGCCAGGGATCATGCCAGATCGCATAGTGGCGGTTGGTGCCATGCACCGCACCTGTTTCTGTGCAATTGCCATTACCGAGCAGAATGGGCGCATCCTCGCGGTCCGCTTCGATGCGGGTTGTGTAGACTGAGAGCACATCTGGGCGGTCGAGGAAGTAAGTGATGCGGCGGAACCCTTCCGCCTCGCATTGCGTGCAATAGGCCGAGCCCGAGCGATAGAGGCCCATGAGTTTCGTATTGCTCGCCGGATCAAGCTGCGTGACTGTCACAAGCGTGAAAGCATCTGGCACGCGCTGGATCTGCAAGCGTTGTGGCGTGGCGATCTCGCTGACCGTGAGGGCTTGCTCATTCAGCGCGACCGAGACGACATTTAATTCATCGCCGTCGAGGACGAGTGGTGCATCGGCGCGGCCTTGCGGATTGCGGCGTATCGCCAGCGTGGCGGTGACGCGTGTCTGCGCGCCAGCGAGCTGCACATCGAGATGCACCGTGTCGATCAAAAAGTCCGGCGCGCGGTAATCGGCAAGGCGAACGGGCTGGGCAATATCGGTGCGCATAGGGCTTTTGTTCCGGGGGCTGAAATGGCCGCGGAGAATAGCCTTCAGCGGGCCGCAGGTCAGCCTTTTTTACGAAAATCAGGTGGGCAGGGGGTCTGCATGGCCCACCACGCGCACAATACCCGTCACATGGGCTCGCAAATGGCGGTCTAGGCGGTCTACAGCCTCGTGGACGGCATGGACGGTGAGTGCGGCATTCACGCGGCAATGATAATTGACGACCGTGCCTGAGGCTGTGCGGCGCGCCCGCACGAAATGCACATCTTCGAGAATACCGTCTTTGGCCGCGCCCGCTACCAGAACGCGTTTGATCTCGGCCGTGGCTTCGAAAGCGAGATCTTCGCCTGCGAGTTCGTCCGATTCCAGCGGTTCAATGTGGGTTTCGATTTCCACCTCGGCACCGATTTCATCCAAAATAGCGGTCTCGAATTCGCTGGCAATATCATGCGCGGCGCCGTGGGACATTTGCGCATCGAGTTCAAGATCAAGGCTGATGGCAATTTTGTCGCCAATGCGCTGGATGGTGATGTGGTGCACGGCGAGGCGGCGGCGCGCAGCAATCAGAAGCACGCGCTCCAACAAGCTTTCATCATCCAAAGCGCGCGGATTGGCGGCGATGGTGAGTTCCACCTCGGGCATATCTTGCTCAACGGCTTTCAAAATCGCGACTTTCACTTGCGCGACTTTTTCGAGGGGCATTGTGCGGGGCACAGCCACTGCGATCTCGCCAATGACCTGCGGGCCTGCGGGGCGCAGACGCAGCACTTCAATGTCTACAACACCGGGAATGGCTTCAACGGTCTGGCGCAGGCGCTCGGAGAGGCCAGCAGGGGCTGCATCAACGAGCGTATCGATGGTGCGCCGTCCCAATTTCCAACCCGCAATGGCGATGAAGAGCGACACGCCTATGGCAGCCAGCGTGTCACCTTGCTTGAAACCATATTCGGTGGCGACAAGACCGATGAGCACCAAGGTCGAGGCGACAAGGTCGGAGGAGAAATGCAAAGCATCCGCGGCCAAAGCATCGCTCTTGGTGCGCTTCGCAATGGCACTGAGTGAGCGCCAGCGAACGAAATCGACAACAATCGAAATGATCAGCACGCCGAAGGTGAGCCAAGTTGCATCCACTTGGCCGGGGTCTTTGGTGGCGAGGCGATGGATGGCCTCATAGAGCACGCCCACAGCGAGCACCATGAGCAGGCCCGTTTCGGCGAGGGCGGCAACCGCTTCAATCTTGCCGTGACCATAATGGTGTTCATCATCGGCTGGTTTGTCGGCGGCGCGCACAGCGAAATAAGTGAGAATGGTCGCGCCAGTGTCGAGGAGGCCGTGGCCGGCTTCTGAAATCAAAGCGAGCGAACCCGACAAAATCCCTGCCACAAGTTTTCCCAGCGTCAGCAGGGCGCTCGCAAAAATGGAGGCGAGTGCGGCGGCGCGCTTCAGGGCCATATCTTCAGCTTTGCTGTGAGCAACGCTCATGGGTCGTCTCGATTCGGGGTGCTGGTTGATCGTCTGTGTCCTAGCGGATTGGGGGCCTTTTGACCAGAAAGTTGCTGGAACCCGCACGTGAAGGGCCTATATGTCAGGCCAGTGGCACAAGCTGGAGCTTTCTCCCGATGATGGAATATCTGCACACAATGGTCCGCGTGACCGACCTCGACGCCTCGCTGGATTTTTATTGCAAGAAATTCGGCATGATCGAAATCCGCCGCGTCGACAATGAGAAAGGCCGCTTCACGCTGGTGTTTCTGGCCGCGCCCGGTGATGAGGCGCGTGCGCGCGAGAATAAAGCGCCGCTGGTAGAGCTGACTTATAATTGGGATCCAGAGATTTATACGGGCGGACGCAATTTTGGCCATCTCGCTTATCGCGTCGACAATATTTACGAGACATGCCAGCGTTTGATAGATGCAGGTGTGACGATCAATCGCCCGCCGCGCGATGGCTATATGGCTTTCATTCGCTCGCCCGACAATATTTCGATTGAACTGCTACAGCGTGGCGAGCCGCTCGCGCCCGCAGAGCCTTGGGCGTCCATGGCGAATACGGGCGTCTGGTAGGCTTGAGCTTTGCTGTTTGGCTTCCGGCTTGGGTGCGTGTCGTAACCGGCGGCAACCATGAGGCGCCGCCATGAGTTCCCTTTGCAATTGAGCAAAGGAGATGTCCATGCCGTCAATTAAAGAGGCGCGCATTCTCATCATGGCGAGCGATGGGTTTGAACAGTCGGAATTGATGGTGCCGCTGGAAAAACTGCGCGCGGCTGGCGCCACGGTTGAGATTGCAGCCCCCGAAGGCCAATCGCAAATCAAGGGATGGAGCGATAAAAACTGGGGCGCGAAGGTTCCCGTTGATTGCGAAATTGCCGCCGTTGATGCGGATGAATATGACGCTTTGGTTTTGCCTGGCGGGCAGATGAATCCTGATAATTTGCGGCTCAATGATGATGCGGTGGCGCTCGTGCAGGAATTTATCGATGGCGGGAAAATTGTTGCCGCCATTTGCCATGCGCCTTGGCTTTTGATTGAGGCCGATGCAGTGGATGGCAAGAGCCTGACGTCTTGGCCCTCATTGCGAACCGATATTGAAAATGCCGGCGGTGTCTGGCTCGACAAGGATGTCGTGGTGGATGATGGCATGATCACCAGCCGCGCCCCCAAAGATTTGGAAGCTTTCGTCACAGCCATTATTCGCGAAATTGAGAATGAGGATGTGAGCGACGAACAGGCGCAGGCTTAGGCGACAGATCAGAGCGTGGAGCGGCTCGTGTGTCTCGCCGGGGCGTCCAGAAAAATCGCGGCACCAGCGGTGCACATCATGTTCAAAGAAAAGGGCGATGCTGTGGGCATCAAGATGCGAGGATAGGAACTCTGGCGAAACTGCCGCGCTAACGCTTGGCATTCGCCAGAGTTCGAGATCTGATTAACCTGCGTCGGCGACAAGGCCTGCAGCTTCGATGCCCGCAATGCCAGCGAGTTCATCATTGTCGGATGTATCGCCAGACACGCCGACAGCGCCGAGAACGTCGCCATCCTTGTTGCGGATCAACACGCCGCCGGGCACCGGCATCAGGCCCATTTCCGCAAGCGGTGTGGCGCCGGCCACGAAAGCGGGACGGTCAGCGGCCAAGCCCATCAGCTTGCGCGTGCCCATGCCCATATTGATCGCGCCGCTGGCTTTTGCGAAAGCGACCTTCCAACGCATGAGCGTGGATTTGTCTTCGATGGCCGAAGCCTTCAAAGCGCCGCGCGCGTCGACAATGATAATGCCGAGCGGCGAGAAATTCTTGGAATGGGCGAAAGCCAGCGCTGCGGAGATGATCTTCTGGGCGGCTTCGAGCGTGAGCGTATTCATGCTATCCTCCGGACTAGTTTATGGCCCTGTCTGGCAAGAGTGGGCCGTGAGGTCAAGGAAGGTCTGATGCAAGTCCACGTTATCCGCGGTGAGATGCTCGCCGCCTGTCAGGAGATGAACCGGACAGGGCTCAATCAGGGCACATCTGGCAATCTTTCGGTGCGCGTGGATGGGTCCATGCTGATCACGCCGACCGCCACGCCCTATGACCAGCTGACGCCCGATATGATGGCTTCCATGCGGATTGGCGATGAAAAGGGGCGGTTTACGGGGCCCCGCGCGCCATCGAGCGAATGGCGGTTTCATCGCGATATTTATCGCGCGCGTTCCGATGTGGGCGCGATTGTTCATGCGCATGCGCCTTATGCGACGGCTTTGTCGATGCTGCGCAAACCGCTGCCTGCGGCCCATTATATGATTGCAGCGTTCAACACGCATGAAATCATCTGCACGGATTATGCGCCCTATGGCACGGCGGATTTGTCAGCGCTTGTTGTGGCGAGGCTGGGCGAGGCGCATGGTGTGCTCTTGGGCTCGCATGGCATGATTGCGGTGGGCGAGACGCTGGAGCGCGCCCTGTGGCGTGCGCATGAACTCGAGACGATCGTGCGCCAATATATGCTGGCGTGTCAGATGGGCGAGCCAGTTATTTTGTCAAAGGAAGAGATAGAGGCGCTGATCCCGCGCTTTGCGGCTTATGGGGTGACGGCTTAAGCCGTCATTGCGAGCGTAGCGAAGCAACCCAGAGGTCGCAGGTGAGGTCCCTGGGTTGCTTCATCGCTTCGCTCCTCGCAATGACGGGGCTGGGTTACCTCTTCCAACCCGCCAATGCGCTTTCGATGAAGTCTTGCGTGGCGCCCAGCTGGTTGAGCGGATCGAGAATTTTGTCGATCTCGCTTGCGCTCAGGGCTTTTGCAGCCGGATCGGCTTTCACCACTTCCGCCAGACTTTTACCTGACGCACTGACCTCGCGCGCGGCTTTTTCGACCAATGCGAAAGCTTCTGCACGGCCCAGATGCGGTGCGAGTGCCAGCGCCAGCATTTCTGTCATGGGTAGACCATGCAGCGCATCGAAATTGGCGCGCATGCGCTGTGCATCGACATTCAAACCTTCAAGCGTCAACGCCATATTGTCGAGCGCACCCGCACAGAGTTTGACGAGTTCGGGAAGCGCGCCCCATTCGCTCTGCCAACCGCCGAGCGCGCGTTCATGCTCTTGCACCATGCCCGACAGAAGCGTGGCCATCAGCCCCGGCGTGCGCAGGGAGGCCGAGACAGTGAGCATGCAGCGCACAGGATTGCGCTTGTGCGGCATGGCGGACGAGCCACCGCGTCCGGCTTCTGCTGGCTCGAAAGTTTCGCCAATTTCAAATTGCATCATCAGCGCGATATCGCGCGCGATTTTTCCGGCAAGGCCCGTGGCAATGGCGAGTTCGCTGGCAAGCGCAAGCAGGGCACCGCGGCGCGTGTGCCATGGCAAAGGCGTGCCCTCGACATGCGGGAAGCGTGCTGGCTCATAAGCATTGAGCGCGGCAAGGCGTGTGAAGAGATGGCGCGCGGTGGGCGCACCATGGGTGCCGAGTGAACCGAGCGTGCCAGCCGCACCGCCCAATTGCGCAACAAGCGCTTCCTGAGCACGCGCACGCAGTCGGCTGCGTGCGTCGGATGCCCCCAGCAACCATTGCGCGGCTTTCAAGCCGAAAGTGATCGGCGTAGCGGGCTGCATCAAGGTGCGGCCCAGCATGGCGCTTTTGGCGTGGGTGCGGGCGAGCTTGGCGGCAGCGTCAGCCAGGCGCGTGAGATCTTGATCGATCAGAACCAAAGCTTCGCCCAATTGCAGAACGAGTGCGCTGTCGATGACGTCCTGGCTGGTGGCGCCGAAATGGACGCTTGCCGCAGCGGCCGCATCTTTGGCGCGCACTTCGGCGGTGAGCTGCTTGACGAAAGGAATGGCCAGCGTGCCGCCTTTGAGTGCCTCGGCAAAAAGGGCGGGCTCATCAAAGGAAAGCTGTCCGGCGACCGCGGAAATGGTCTCGGCCACTTTACGATCAATCAGGCCGGCATCGGCCTGCGCCTGTGCCAAAGCGCCTTCAAAAGTCGCCATATGGCGCAACAGCCTGCCATCGGACAGGATTTCGGCCATTTCTGGAGTAGTGGAATAAGTGTCGTTTAGTGTTGCCATAAAATGAGCCATATCAATATTTTTCCTCGCCGTAATCGACTATTCTTGAGTCCATAAATCAAGGAACCCGCCGGGTGGCCCGCCGATTTGGCGGGGAGCCCCCAACGGGGCGCCCATGGGAGAGAGCCAAAATGGACCGTCGTTTTTTCCTCAAATCCGTTCTCAGCCTTGCGGGAGCAGGTGCCGCCACGGCTCTGCTGGCCCCAGAGGCGCAGGCGTTGCCCCTTTTGGAGGAGCTCCAGGCCCTGGATGCCACAGGCGCCAATCCGCTGATGGCCGCCGAATCTGATCTGCCCGCGCAAGGTGCTTCTGAGGCACAATATTACTACGGCCAGCAGCCCAGATACTATCGCCGTCGTCCGCGCCGCTATTACCGCCCCTTGCCGCCGCCCCGCGTGCGTCGCTGCCGGACATTTTATGATCGCTGGGGACGCTTGGTCCGCCGCTGCTGGTGGGGCTGAGGCAGGTTGACGCAGTTAGATGAGATTGAGGCGCTGCTTTTCACAAAAGCAGCGCCTTTTTTATGGGGTTTTCTTGGGGTTTTCCTGCATTTCGCCAGCCTTTCGACTTTCGTCGATCATGCCATGGTCGGGGCTTCGGTTGACTTGAATCAATGTTCTTCCCGCTTCGAAGATTGAGTGTCGCTCCGTGACGCAAGGGTGCGACCAGAACGAGTCGCGCCACAATCACCGAGGCATATGAAATGGCACATTCAGGATCGGCAGGGCTGTTGCCCGGTCAAAAGAGCATGACGCTCGGAGAAATGGGCCTTGCAGTGATCGCAGCTCTTTCTGCGGTTCTGTGGGTCATTATCACCGCCAATGCATGGACGCCCGAATATGCGTTCCATGCGGGACTCTTTGCCATTGCGAGTGTCGCCACCGTCTTTCTGATTGTGAACCGCTATCATGCGCGCCCGGCTGAACGGCCCGCGCAGGAGATCAACGGCAAGCCGAATTATAATTTTGGCCCCGTGAAATTTGCCACCATTGCCTCCGTCTTCTGGGGCATTGCGGGTTTTCTGGTCGGTCTGATCATTGCCTTGCAGCTCGCTTATCCCGAATTGAATTTCGGTCTGCCTTGGACATCCTTTGGCCGCTTGCGCCCGCTGCATACATCGGCGGTGATTTTCGCGTTCGGCGGCAATGTGCTTTTGGCGACCTCTTTCTATGTCGTACAGCGTACCTGTCAGGCGCGCCTTGCTGGCGATCTCGCGCCTTGGTTTGTGGTGCTCGGCTATAATTTCTTCATTGTCATTGCGGGCACGGGCTATTTGCTCGGCATTACGCAGGGCAAGGAATATGCAGAACCCGAATGGTATACGGATCTGTGGCTGACGATTGTCTGGGTGACATATTTCATCGTTTTTCTTGCAACTATCATCAAGCGCAAAGAGCCTCACATTTATGTGGCGAACTGGTTCTATCTCGCTTTCATTCTGACGATTGCCGTTCTGCATCTGGGCAATAATACGACGATCCCTGTTTCGATTTTCTCGTCGAAATCCTACATCGTCTGGGCCGGTGTGCAGGATGCGATGCTGCAATGGTGGTATGGCCACAATGCAGTGGGCTTTTTCCTGACCGCGGGCTTCTTGGCCATTATGTATTATTTTATCCCGAAACGTGCGGAGCGCCCGGTCTATTCTTACCGCCTGTCGATCATCCATTTCTGGGCACTGATCTTCATGTACATCTGGGCGGGCCCGCACCATTTGCACTATACGGCACTGCCTGATTGGGCGCAGACGCTGGGCATGACCTTCTCGATCATGCTGTGGATGCCCTCATGGGGCGGCATGATCAACGGTCTGATGACGCTGTCGGGCGCATGGGACAAGCTGCGCACGGATCCTGTGCTGCGCATGCTGGTGGTGTCTGTTGCTTTCTACGGCATGTCGACTTTTGAAGGTCCGCTCATGTCGGTGAAAGCGGTGAATTCGCTCTCGCATTATACCGATTGGACGATTGGTCACGTGCATTCGGGTGCACTGGGCTGGGTTGGTTATGTGTCGTTTGGTGCGATCTATTGTCTTGTGCCGTGGCTGTGGAACAAGCCGAAACTTTATTCGCTCAAACTCGTCAATTGGCACTTCTGGGTCTCGACGCTCGGCATCGTTTGCTACATTTCGGCGATGTGGGTGGCTGGCATTATGCAGGGCCTGATGTGGCGCGCTTATACGGCGCTCGGCTTCTTGGAATATTCATTCCTCGAAACGGTTGAAGCCATGCATCCTTTCTACATCATCCGTGCATTCGGCGGCGGGCTCTTCCTCGCGGGTGCCGTGATTATGGCGTGGAACCTCTACAAAACCATTGTTACTCCGGCTGAAGAAATCGAAGCCGGCGTGACTCCCGCTCTCGTGCCAGCTGAATAAGGGGGCAGGACACATGTCACTCTGGAACAAGCACGCGATCTTCGAGAAGAACTCGATTCTGCTGCTCATCGGTGTGCTGATCGTCATTTCGATTGGCGGCCTCGTGGAAATTGCCCCGCTCTTTTATCTGAAGAGCACGATTGAAAAAGTGGAGGGCATTCGCCCTTACACGCCGCTCGAACTGGCTGGGCGCAATATTTATGTGCGCGAAGGTTGCTACACTTGCCATTCGCAAATGATCCGCGCCTTGCGTGACGAAGTAGAGCGTTATGGTCATTATTCTCTCGCTGCCGAGAGCATGTATGACCATCCCTTCCAATGGGGCTCGAAGCGCAATGGTCCTGACTTGGCGCGCGTCGGCAATAAATATTCGGATGATTGGCAACGCCGCCATCTCGAAAATCCGCGCGCCGTTGTGCCGGGCTCGATCATGCCGGCCTATCCATGGCTCGCCAAGACCGATGTCGATCTGACACATATTGATCAGGAGATGAAAGTGCTCTCGATGGAAGGCGTGCCTTATACGCCGGAGATGATCGAGAAAGCTTCCATCGATGCCAAGGCTCAAGCCGTGGATGATGACCCCAATGCCGCTGATCTGGTGAAGCGTTATCCGAAAGCGCAGGCGCGTGCCTATGGCGAGAAGGGCCGGATCACGGAAGCCGATGCGCTCATTGCCTATCTGCAGCAGCTCGGCACGCAGGTCGATTTCAAACTCTACGATGGCAAAGCCAATCTGAGGTAATCCGAGATGAACATGTCTTTACTTCTCCAAGATGCACAGATCATCAGCCTTGTCCTCGTGTGCATCACATTTACGGGCATCATCGCTTATGCGCTGTGGCCCTCCATGCAGTCGTCTTTCGACCGCGCTTCCCGTCTCCCGCTGAACGAGGACTGAGCCATGAGCGTCACCTCGCATGACCATCAAGAGATCGATGCCGCGACCGGCACGGCCACGACAGGCCATGAATGGGATGGTATCCGCGAACTCAATACGCCTTTGCCAAAATGGTGGTTGTATATTTTTTACGCCACCATTGTTTGGGCGCTGGGCTATTGGGTCGTCTATCCGGCGATCCCACTGGCCACGTCTTTCACCAAGGGCGTGATCAATTATTCGTCCCGTGCGGAAGCAACGGCTGAAGTCAGCCAATTAGTGGCGGCGCGTGCGCCGATGGTGGCGCAGCTCGCTAAAGCCAGTTTCGATGACATCCAGAAAGATCCCAAAATGCTGACCTTCGCGCGTGCGCAGGGCAAAGCGGCATTTGGTGACAATTGCGCGCCTTGCCACGGCACCGGTGGTGGCGGCTCGAAGGCTTTCCCCAATCTGGTTGATGATGATTGGATGTGGGGCACGGGCACGCTGGAGGAAATTCAGGCGACCATCACGCATGGCATTCGCTCCAGCGATCCGAACACGCGCCAAGGCAATATGCCCGCCTTTGGTGATGGCGTGTTGAAGCCAATAGAAATCTCAGCTGTCGCAGATTATGTGCGCTCGTTGTCAAAACTGCCTGTCGACCAGGGCGTCGATTTGAAAGCGGGACAGAAAGTCTTCGCCGACAATTGCGCGGCCTGTCATGGCGATAATGCCAAGGGCAATCAGGAACTCGGCGCGCCGAACCTGACCGACCAAATCTGGCTCTATGGTTCCGACAAAGTGACGATTGTTGAGGGCATTACCAAAGGCCGTGGCGGCATGATGCCCAATTGGGGTGATCGCCTTGATGCGGGCACGATCAAAGCACTTGCAGTCTATGTGCGCACGCTAGGTGGCGCGCGCTGAGAATAAAGCCGCCGGAACATTTTCCGGCGGCCTTTCGCATATCTGCCCGAACCTTGAACTCGTGGCGAGTTGAGAACAAATGAGCGTCAAACAAGAACAGGCGCGGGAGATTGAGCTCGAAGCTTCAGGCGTCGAGTCCTCGCTTTATGCGTCCCGCACGAAAATTTATCCCGCTGCTGTCAGCGGGCGCTTTCGCAATATCAAATGGATCATTCTGGCCGTTACGCTCGGCATTTATTATTTCCTCCCCTTTGTGCGGTGGGATCGGGGCCCGAATGCGCCCTCACAAGCTGTGCTGATCGATATGGATCACCACCGCTTCTATTTCTTCTTCATCGAAATCTGGCCGCAGGAAGTTTATTACATCACGGGTCTTCTGATCCTTGCCGCTGTGACGCTGTTTTTGATGAATGCGATGGCGGGGCGCCTGTGGTGCGGCTATCTCTGCCCGCAAACCGTGTGGACCGATTTGTTCTTTGCCGTGGAGCGCCTGATTGAAGGCGATCGCCGCGCGCGGATGATCAAGGCGGACCAATCGTGGAATTTAGAAACTTTCGCGCAAGCTGTGCTGAAACATTGGGCCTGGCTGATGATCGCCTGGTGGACCGGTGGTGCTTGGGTTCTTTATTTCTCTGATGCGCCAACGCTGGTCTATCAGCTTGCGACCTTCCAAGGTCCAGTTGTAGCCTATACGTGGATTGCGATCCTCACATTCACGACCTATTTTTTCGCGGGCTTCATGCGCGAACAGGTCTGCACCTATATGTGCCCGTGGCCGCGCATTCAGGCGGCGCTAACCGATGAATGGGCGCTCAATGTCACCTATCGCTATGATCGCGGTGAGCCGCGCGGCTCGGTGAAGAAGAACGCGGTCTTGCACGAAGCCGGAAAGCCGGCGGGCGATTGTGTGGATTGCCACCAGTGTTTTTATGTCTGCCCGACGGGTGTGGATATTCGCGATGGTCTGCAAATCGACTGTATCCAATGCGGCTTGTGCATTGATGCTTGCGATACGGTGATGGAGAAACTGGCTCGCCCCAAGGGGCTGATCGGCTATGATACAGACATCAATGTGAAGCGGCGCATGCAGGGATTGCCGGCGTTGAAGACCCGCTTCATCCGTGCGCGTACGATTCTCTATGCCGCCGTGATCGCCATTGTTGGCGGCACGATGATCGCTGTGCTGGCGACGCGTCATGATTCCGGCCTCGCCGTCATTCATGATCGCAACCCGCTTTTCGTGCGCCTCGCTGATGGGGGTATTCGCAACGCCTATACGGTGCGGCTGTCCAATAAGATTCCAGAAGATCGGCCTTTTGAAATTCGCGTTGATGGATTTGCGCCCGAGCAAGTGGCGTCTGCGTCTGGCAAGCGTGCGGATTCGGGATGGCCGATCTTTGTTGTCGGGCCTGACCAGACATTGGAAGAGCGGATCTTCGTCACTCTGCCGCAAAGCGCTTTGCGCTCGGGGCATGACCATGATGACGACAAGCGCGATATTTCATTCCGCCTGATGGATGTGCGCTCAGGCACGCAGGTGCGGGTGAAAGATCATTTCATGATGCCGAAGGACGAGAGGAAATGACGACAATGACCACCACAGGTTTCACCCTGAAGGGCCGTCATGTTCTGGCGATGCTGCTTCTCTTTTTCGGCACAGTGTTTTGCGTCAATTTTTATATGGCGCGTGCGGCCATCCAGACTTTCTCGGGTCTTGAGGCGGATAAGCCCTATCAGGATGGGCTCAAATATAATGAGGTAATTGCAGCTGCGCGCGAACAGGCCGAGCGAAACTGGAAAGTGGAAGCGACAGTCGATCCGCAGGCAGATGGCGTTTTGCTCACCGTTACGCAGCGCGATGGTGCAGGTGTTGCTACGCCGGGTCTGGCGATCCGTGCGACCTTTATGCATCCGGCAGATCGTCGCCGTGATGTGTCGGTTGTGCTGGCTCCCGCGGGTGATGGCCGCTTCAGCATTTCTGCCCCCGTTGTAGCGGGGCGTTGGGATGTCCAGATTGAAGCGCAAAAAGAAGGCGCGATTTTGTTTCGTTCGGTCAATCGCATTGATGTTGCGGCGGTGAAGTAAATGTCTGACGCGCTCACCACAGTCGATTTTTCATCTTTCGTGCGCTCCGCAGAGCAGGGGCGCGCATCGATGGATCTTGCACTGGATGGTGTCGATTGCGCCACTTGCATGGATGATATTGAAGGCACGATGCAGAAAGTGGCGGGGGTTGTTTCGGCCCGCCTCAATCTCACCACGCATCGTCTGCGCCTCGTCTGGGAGCCGGAAGCCACCAATGCCAGCGCGCTTGTGGCGGCGCTCGCCAAGGGTGGTTATCGCGCCTATCCGTTTGAGCAAAGCCGCGTCGAGCAGGAAGAGACGCGCCGCACGCAATGGCTGCTGAAGTGCCTCGGTGTTGCTGGCTTTGCGGCGATGAACATCATGCTGCTGTCCGTCTCGGTCTGGTCGGGCAATGTGACAGACATTACGCCGGAGACGCGTGACTTTTTCCATTGGCTCTCGGCGCTGATTGCTTTGCCGGCTGCTGCTTATGCTGGCCAGCCGTTTTTTCGCTCCGCACTTGCCAGCATGCGGGCTGGAAAACTCAATATGGATTTTCCGATTTCGCTCGGCATTCTTCTTGCGCTCTCCATGTCGGTGGTGGAGACGGCGCTGCATGGGGAGGAAGCCTATTTCGATTCCGCTATCATGCTTCTGCTCTTCTTGCTGGCAGGCCGCTATCTCGACCAAGCCATGCGCAAGCGCACGCGCGCTGCGGCGGGAAATCTTGCCGCGCTCAAGGGCGAGGTGGCGCAGCGCTTGAACGCGGAGGGCGCGCTCACCGCTGTGCCTGTGTCGGCCTTGAATAAGGGCGATCATATTTTGGTGCGCCCCGGTGATCGCGTGCCTGCTGATGGCGTGATCCTGTCTGGTTCGAGTGAGATCGACACGAGTTTGGTGACAGGCGAGACGATGCGCGCGCGTGTGGGCGAGGGAGCGCGCGTTTATGCTGGTTCGATGAATTTCGAGGGCGCGTTGACGGTCGAAGTAACCGCCGCAGGCGAAGGCACGATGCTCGATGAAGTCGCGCGCCTCGTTGAGAAAGCGGGCGAAGCGCGTTCGCGCTATATGCGGCTGGCGGACCGTGCTGCGCGCGTCTATGCGCCGATTGTGCATGTGACGGCTGCTTCCACGCTGATTTTCTGGTTGCTGATGGGCGCTGGTGCCCATCATTCCATCATTATCGCCATTTCGGTTTTGATCATCACATGCCCATGCGCGCTGGCGCTGGCTGTTCCGGCGGTGCAGGTGGTGGCGGCGGGGCATTTGTTCCGCGCTGGTATTTTTCTGAATAATGCTGATGCGCTGGAGCGGCTGGCTGAGATCGACACGATTGTCTTCGACAAAACGGGCACGCTGACTTTGCCTGATCCCAATGTCGTCAATGCGGGCGCGCTGGAACCTGAGCTGTTGCGCCGCGCCGCGCGTCTGGCTTTGTCGAGCCGTCACCCGCTGGCTCTGGCTGTGTCACGGTTGGTTGTTGATGCTGCGCCATTTGAGAGTGTTGAGGAAGTTGCAGGCGCGGGCGTTCGTGCTTTGGTGGATGGTGTCGAGTTGCGCTTGGGCAGTGCAGAATTTTGTGATGCGCATGTGCATCAGCCGTCGAGCGCCGATGTCTCGCTGATTTATGTGCGCTTTGGCGAGGAACGGGCGGCGATTGAAATTCGCCAAAGCCTGCGCCCCGATGCTTTTGCCATTGTCGAGACTTTGCGGCAGCGCGGGTTTGATCTGCGCATCTTTTCGGGTGACAGGCCGGAAGCCGTGGCCCCGCTCGCGCGTCAATTGGGAATTGAGCGCGCGGATGGGGGCATGAACCCCGCGCAGAAAATCGCGGCCATTGAAGCTTTGCGCGATCAGGGGCGTAAAGTTCTTATGGTGGGGGATGGCATCAATGATGCGCCGGCACTGGCGGCTGCCTATGCGTCTCTCTCGCCGATCACAGCGGCTGATCTGGCGCAAGCCCAAGCCGATGCGGTCTTCCTGTCGGATCGTCTTGCCCCCGTGGCGCAAGCGCTCGAGATTGCGCGCCAATCGCGTGCTTTGATGCGGCAGAATTTGTGGATTTCTGTCCTCTACAATACCTTTGCCGTGCCGCTCGCCATTGCCGGCTATGTGACGCCTTTGATTGCGGCGGCGGCTATGTCGGGTTCCTCAATCATTGTGACGCTGAATGCTTTGCGCATGCGCGGGGTGGCGCGCAAAGATCAGGCGGAACGTGCGCCGGTGGCGCCATTGTCGGTTGCTACTCAGGAGCACCGCGCATGAATGTGCTCATCTATCTCGTTCCCATTGCTCTGGCGCTTGGCATGACCGCGCTCTTTGCTTTCATGTGGTCGCTGAAGAATGGCCAATATGAAGATTCCGAAGGGCCAGCGCATCGCATTCTCTCTGATGAGGATGTGAAGAAGTGAAAAATCTTCTGCCAGAAATTGCAGCGCGCGCGGGGAGGCTGGTGTGCTTTTGCCCGCCCGGCATGCCGGTGGAAGGGGCGCAAGCGCGTGGGCCTGTCTTGCTATCAGCTGGTTTTGCGCTGTCTGTTCTCGCGCAAACTTTGACGCTTGGCATCTTGCCACTCGCGGGCCTGCTGATGGCCCCGCGCGCGGAATGGGCGGGCCTGCCTTACATGGCCATGCTGATCGGTGCTGCGGTTGCGACCTTTCCGGCGTCGTTTTTGCTGGATGCTTTTGGTCGGCGCGCTTCTTTTGCGCTTGGCGCGTCGCATGGCATTGCGGGCGGGCTGGTGCTGGCATGGGCGCTGACAGTGCACGCTTTCATTCCCTTCTGCTTGGGCGCTTTCTGGCTCGGTGTGGCGCAGGGCTTCGGGCTTTTCTATCGGCATGAAGCAGCGATGGGTGGTGGCGTGATGGGCCGCGCCATGTTGTTGGGCGTTGTCTTTGGCTCCGGCGCATTGGCGGGGCTGGTGGGGCCTGGTCTGTTGATGACGGGTGAGCGCCTCCTGCCGCTCACACCTTTTGTGCCAGCAGCTTTGGCCGCGGCTTTTGTGCAAGTGGGTGTGTTGGCGCTTGCGATGGTGTGGGGTCCGCATGAGGCGGCGGTGTCGCCCATGCAAGAGGAAAGCGCTTTTCGCCTGCGCGATGCTTTGGCGCCGACCGTCATTGCAGCGGCCGCTTGGTTTGGGATGACGGCTCTGATGCTGGCCTCGCCTTCTGCGATGATCTCTTGCGGATTATCTGCTGCGGGTGTGACGGGCCTTCTCGCTTGGCATGTGGTGGCCATGTATGCGCCCGGTTTTGGCATTGGTTTGCTGACGAAAATTTTGGGCGAAGCCGGGACAGCTCTGGCAGGTCTCACGCTGGTGGTTCTTGCGCGTTTGCTTCTGGTTCAAGCTGGCGACGCAGTAGGCTTTGCCGCGGGCTTGATGGTTTTGGCTGTCGGTTGGTGTCTCGCCACAGCCGCCGCAACGGTGTGGCTGCAAAGAACAGCGCCGCCACGCTGGGCGTTGGCGGCGCATGATGCTTGTCTTTTGCTTTCAGCGCTGGCCGGGGCTTGGGTTGCGCCGGCGCTTGCCTGATTTTCAATGCGACATGAAAATCGGCACGGTCATGGATTGCATGATCGTGCGCGTCGTTCCGCCAAGAATGATTTCGCGCAGTCGCGAATGTCCATAACCACCCATGATGAGAAGATCGGCATCTGCATCTGCTGCATAAGAAAGCAGGGTCTCGCCGACATCGCCTGACATGGGCAGGCGTTTCAATTCCGCATTGAGGCCGTGGCGCGAGAGATGGCGGGTGATATTGAAGCCGGGGAGTTCCTTATAGCCGAGGCGTGGATCAGAAATGCTGACGACATCAATTGCGCTCGCGGTTTCCAGAATAGGCTGCGCGTCGGCAAGGGCCCGGGCGGCAGTGCGGCTGCCATCCCAAGCCACGACGACGCGATTGAGTTTGGGCGCGCGTGTCTGGCTGCGCGGGACAAAGAGCACAGGCCGCCCGCTTTCAAACAAGGCGGATTCCGCCATCAAGGCGTCGTCGCCATTGCGCTCGCGGGATTGACCGATGATGGTCAGATCGAAATGGCGCGCAAGGCGGGCAAGTTCATAACGCGCTTCCCCTGGGATCGCGTCGATCTCGACCAATTCGCTGCGCAGGCTTGCGGGGCCGGCTTTGCACATTTGCCCATAAGAAGCTGCATTGCGCTCACGCGATTGCTCGGTCAGCGCCGCCATAATGTCGGCGGGATAATCACCCGTGAAGCCAGACGGAACGAGCATTTCATAGATCACGCCTGCGGCGGTGAGATGTGCGCCCAGGCTGTCAGCAAAGGCCGTCGCATAGGGGGCGGCGGGTTGGGCTTCCCCCTCTGGATCGAGCAGGAAAAGAATGTCCTTGATCGCCATCTTGATCTCCTCCGTGCCCGTCAGACGCGGTCCCTCACGTGACTTCGGGCCATGTTCGTTCTATGTGAGGCAAGATGCCTCGGCCTTGACCTCGGACAAAGAGGGGTGGGCCCAAGGACAATTCTTTTGCCCCGCTCATGGTTCATTGCGATGCGCGGGAATTGGAGGAAAACATGTCGGACGAAGCCGTTCGCATTGCTGCGCTTGAACAGCGCGTTGAAGCTTTGAGCCATACGATCAAGACCGTCATGACCACATTCATGCTGCGCGGTCTTCTGACCCGCGAAACAGTGAATGCCGTTCTGGCTGAAGCGGAGCGGGGCATGGCTGGCCAATCGCAGGCCATGGCCGAGATTGCCCATATCAAAGAAGACATGCCCGCTTATATGCGTCATGCCATGGGTCCAGCCTCTGAAGACGACGATCACGGACATTGAGCGCGTGAGCCAGCTTCCGCATAGCATGCGCTTTTCTGTGGCGCCGATGATGGACTGGACGGACCGGCATTGCCGCGTTCTGCACCGTCTCATGTCGCGCCATGCGCTACTCTATACGGAAATGGTGACGACGGGCGCGATCCTTCATGGTGACCGCAACCGGCTTCTGGGCTTTTCAGATGTCGAGCATCCGGTCGCTGTGCAGCTCGGCGGGTCGGACCCGCAAGCGCTGGCGACTTCTGCACGCATTTGCGAAGAATTTGGTTATGACGAGATCAATCTCAATTGCGGCTGCCCGTCAGACCGTGTGCAGAATGGATCTTTCGGCGCCTGCCTGATGCGCGAACCGCAATTGGTGGCTGATTGCGTGGCGGCGATGAAAGCGGCGGTGAAAATTCCCGTTACCGTCAAATGCCGCATCGGCGTGGATGACCAAGAGCCGCGTGAAGCTTTGTGGGCGATGACACAGGCGCTGACGCAAGCAGGTGTTGATGCGCTCATCGTGCACGCACGCAAGGCGTGGTTGCAGGGACTTTCGCCGAAAGAAAACCGCGACATTCCTCCGCTTGATTATGATCTTGTCCACCAGCTGAAAGCGGATTTCCCGAATTTGCCGATGGCGATCAATGGCGGCATTGCCACGATTGAAGAGGGGCTGCCGCATCTCGAAAAACTTCATGGCATCATGCTGGGGCGTGCAGCCTATCAGAACCCGGATCTTCTGCTCAAAGTGGATCCGTTTGTTTTTGGCGCGCCTGCGCCTTTCGCCGATAGTTTTGAAGTGGTGGAAGCTTACTTTCCCTATATCGAAGCGCGGTTGAAAGATGGCTATCGCCTGCATGATATGACGCGCCATATGCTCGGCCTGTTCACGGGGCTTCCCGGCGCGCGATTGTGGCGCCGCACGATTGCGACCAAAGCGCCTTTGCGCGGGTCGGGTGTCGAAGTTTTGCGCGAGGCGATGAGCCATGTCGCGCGCACAACAGATGCGCTTTACGGCTCTGCTTCGGCGCCGGCCTAACCGCCTTTTTGCAACCCTTAAGCCGCCTCATTCGTTCTGCACTTTGTGATGAGACAGAGCAGAGGGGTGGGATGATGATTTTCGACGCGGCAACGCAGGCCAAGATTGAAGCCTGTCAGGATGCAGCCCACGCCTGCGGCGCGATTCTCGCGCGGGCAGGGCATGATGCCAAGCTTCTGGCTGACAAGAAGATGATCACAGCCGTTGCAGAAGCGTTGCGCGTCACCAAACTCAGTGCCGATTGTCTGCAGCGCCTACCTGATTTGCAGGAGATGGTTTTGCGCGTCTGTGTGGAAATTGCCGAGCGCGCGGCTTTGGCTTGCGCTGAACATCATGAGGATGAAGTGCTGGCCTGCGGCGAATCTCTGGCCGCCTGTGCCGCCATTTGCGCGGCCGCGCCGGGCCTGTCGGACGCGGAAATGATCCCGGCACCAGATCTGCCCGAACCTGGCATTGCGGCGGTGCACTAAATGCGCGGGACTTGCAGCAGCTGAGCTTATGCCCCATGAAGCGGGACCATTGTCACATCCCGCAGGGGCCCCATGCTCGCTGGTTACGATCTCAACGAAATTCTCTTTCTCGTCGGCTCATTGGCGGCGGCGGGTGCAGTGACCGGCATTTTGGCGGGCGTCTTTGGTGTGGGCGGCGGGGCGTTGATCGTGCCAGTTCTCTATGAACTCTTCCGCGTGCTGAATGTGCCGGAAGAAATTCGCATGCCTTTGTCGGTGGGCACGTCACTCGCGATCATCATTCCAACATCCATTCGTTCGTTCCGCGCGCATCGTGAGCGCGGGGCTGTTGATATGGATGTGTTGAAGGCCTGGGCGATTCCGACCGTGATCGGGGTGCTGGTCGGCAGTGCGATTGCGCGCTATGCGCCGCCTTATGTTTTCAAATTCGTTTTTGTCGGCATTGCGAGCGTCAGTTCTGCGCGCCTGCTGTTCAATCTGAAATGGAATCTCGGTGATGATGTGCCCAAAGGCGCATCGCTGCGCGTTTTTGGTTTCATCAATGCCATGCTGTCCGCGCTGATGGGTATTGGCGGCGGCCAGCTCTCAACTATGTTCCTGACCTTTTACGGGCGCACGATTCATCAAGCTGTGGCGACATCCGCTGGTGTGGGCGTGCTGGTGTCGATCCCCGGTGCGATTGGCTATGTGCTCGCCGGGCTTGATAAGCCCATGCTGCCGCCTTTGTCGCTTGGCTTTGTCTCGCTGATTGGCATTGCCGCTTTCGCGCCAGTGAGTGTGCTGACAGCGCCGATTGGTGTGCGCATTGCCCATGCTTTGTCGAAGCGGCATCTGGAATTGGCCTTTGGCACATTCCTGCTGCTCGTCTCGCTGCGCTTTATCGCCTCTATTTTGGGCTATTGAGCCGCTCTTTGCGCGCGTCGAGCTGACCCATCACGGCGCTGCGCTCATCATCAGACATGCGCATCCAATCGCCGACTTCTTGGCGTGTGCGATAGCAGCCCATGCAATATTCGCCCTGCAAATCGAGGAGGCAGACTTGTTTGCAGGGTGTTTGGATTTCGCTCATAGGATCGTCATATAGAGGCGAAACGGCTGGCAAGCACGGCAAAAAACAGGATTTCCGCAACCTGTTGTGTGGCGCCGGCAATATCGCCCGTCATGCCCTTGATCTGGCGCTGGGCAATCCCTGCCATGGCAAAGCCTGAAAAGGCCATCAAAGCGAGGCCGAGCGCGAGGCGCTCAGGCTGCATACCCAAGGCCATCGGCGCTAGGCCGACAGCAATTGCCAGCAAAGTCGAGAGAATGAGCGTGGATGGCAGGGGCTTGGCCGCCGCCCAAGCCGCGCCATCATTGCGGGCTGAGGGCAGAAGCGCATGCAGCATGAGCGCTGCGACCCGCGAGGCCCCACCGGAGGCGGCCATGACGAGTGCGGCGGCGGGTGCGCCAAAGCGCTGCGTGATCTCGGCGATGAGCAATGTCCGCAAAAGCAGCGACATGATGAGCGCTGCCCCGCCAAATGTGCCGATGCGGCTGTCTTTCATGATCTCGAGCTTGCGCTCCACGGTCATGCCACCGCCCAGACCATCGGCCGTATCGGCCAGCCCATCCTCGTGAAAGGCGCCGGTGGCGAGCAGCAGAAATGACAGTGCGAAGGCCGCCGCGATCAGCGGCGGCAGGCCCAGAAGCGAGGCCCCCCAGAGGACGAGCCCGCCCAGCCCACCGATGAAAAAGCCCGCAAAGGGCAGAACCCTGACCGAAGTGGCGAAATCCAGCATGGCATAGGGTTCGGCCTCGTAAGGCAGAACGGGGACGGGCAGCCGCGAATAAAAGCGCAGGCAGGCGAGGAAATCGGCCAGAAGCCGCAAGGGGAGCGAGATCATGGTTTCAGTGATGGCATGAGTCGGGGTCTCGAGGGGAGTTTGAGTTCTGCGACCAAAGCCCCTAAACAGCGGCCATCCTTTTCAAAACGGGTTTCTCATGTCCGCCACTGGCCTGCCTTTCGACGACATTCGCAATCTCTTCCCCCAGATGCCGCAAGCCGCGACCCCGATGGTCGAGGATGTGCGCGCGCGCGATGCGCAATTGACCAAGCCCGCCGGTGCACTCGGCCGATTGGAAGAGATGGTCGAATTTCTGGCCGCCTGGCAGGGCAAAGCGAAGCCGACGATTTTGCGCCCCATGGTGGCGGTGTTTGCCGCCAATCATGGTGTGGTCGCGCAAGGTGTCTCGGCGTTTCCGCCAGAAGTGACGCGCGCCATGATGGAAAATTTTGCGGCCGGTGGGGCTGCAATCAACCAGATCTGTGCGACCTATGACATTGGTCTGAAAGTATTCGAGCTGGCGCTCGACTTCCCTACGCCCGACATTACGCAAGAGCCCGCTTTTGATGAGGCCGCTTGTGCGGCGACGTTTGCTTTCGGCATGGAGGCGATTGCGGGTGGCACAGATTTGCTGTGCTTGGGCGAAATGGGCATTGGCAATACGACCATTGCGGCCGCGATTTATCACGCGCTCTATGGTGGCAAGGCTGAAGATTGGGTCGGGCGCGGCACGGGCATTGATGAGGCGGGTTACCAGCGCAAAGTGGATGCTGTTGCGCGCGCGGTGGCGCTGAATGCGGGCCACCTGTCTGATCCGCTCGAAGTTCTGCGCCGCTTGGGCGGGCGCGAGATTGCCGCTATGGCGGGCGCCATTATGGCGGCGCGTTTGGAGCGGATCCCCGTTGTGCTGGATGGTTATGTCGTCACCGCAGCGGCGGCTATTTTGCACGCACTCAATCCGGCCTCGATTGATCATTGCGTCGCAGGGCATTTGTCTGCCGAGGGTGCGCATGCGGACGTGCTGAAGCGACTTGGCAAGAAGCCGCTTCTCGATTTGGGTCTGCGCCTTGGCGAAGGCACAGGTGCGGCGCTTGCAGTTGGTGTGATGAAGGCGGCTCTTGCTTGTCATCGCGACATGGCGACGTTTGATCAGGCGAAAGTGCCTTCTAAGGGCTGATCGCGCGCCACTCCCGCTTTTGCTGCTTACTTATAGTTCGCACGCGCATCATCGCGGAATTTTGTGCGTGCTTCATCGCGTGAATAAAACATGTGCCCGCCCGTATAGACTTTGAACGTCACCCGCTCAGGCGCGCCGTAATCGGGAATTTGATCGAGCACCATTTGTGTTTCGAGATAGGGCGTCACCACGTCGGTAAGTCCATGCACGACCAGCACGCGCATTTTGGGATCAAGCGCCAAAGCTTTGCGCAGGTCCGACACGGCTTCTGCGCCACCACGTCCCCAATCCCATGAGCGAGACGCCTGCTCGCTCAGGAAAGCATAGCGCGCGCCTTCCACATTCCAATTGAGTTTGTCACGGTAGAGCCCGACCATGGCCGAAATGATCGGCGCATGAAGTCCTAAGCGCATTTGGTCATCGGCCTCACCACGCGGCGAGAAAGGCGCAGGATCAAAGCCCGTCACCGTCGCATCATAAGATGAACCAATGCGGTGCTCCTTGCGATGAATCTCGCGCAAGAAGGTTTGCGTCGGGATGCGTCCCGCGAGGCGTTGCACCAGATCGCGGTTAAGACCTGTCAGCGAAGAGACGCGTTCCGAGAGACGATCAAGCGCAGGCTTGTCTTTCACGCCGCGCATGAGATCGGCGAGGAATTCTCCGCGGGCATAGGATTCAATCTCGGCGAGATTTTCGCGCGAGACTTGTTCGCCGCGCAATTGTCGTACGGTGGCGACATAAGAGGGCAGGCGAGCGACATGATCCATCAGCCCATTGCGCGCATTGAAGCGCGAGAAATCGAGCACGGGCGAGATCATCACCAGACCGTTCACCCCAAAACCTTGGTCGGTTTGCAAAGCATGCGCAATTTTGGGCGTGCGGAAGCCACCATAGCTTTCGCCCGCAATAAATTTGGGAGAAGCCGCGCGGCCGTTCTCTTCGATCCAGCGGCGGATGGTGGCCGCCAGAACATCAATATCGCCATCAACGGAGAAAAAGCGTTTGCGAACATCGTCACCCCCCAGAATCCGGCTATAGCCTGTTGATGGCGGATCAATGAAAACAAGATCGGTAAAGTCGAGCCATGTTTCGCGATTGTCAGTCAATGTTGGTGGCGCGGATGGAAAGGCTGCCTCTTCATCCATGCGTAAACGCCACGGACCCAGTGCACCAAGATTAAGCCAGGCTGACGCATAGCCCGGCCCACCATTGAAGACGAAAGTCACGGGTCGTTGTGCGAGATTGGTCGCATCGCGCGTGAACGACATGACAGCTATGTCGGCCAGCGGATTGCCTTGCTGCAATTCGAAAATGCGGATCGTGCCGGCAGTTGCTGTGAAATTGATCTCGCCCACACGATGTTTGGTGCTCGCATTGGCGGGGAGCGGTTTGAGCTTTTCGCTCGCAGCCACGGGTGCGGGGCGTTCACGCGGTGGCGGGCTGGCCTCTTGCGCTTGCGCAGACAGGGCCAGCGACAGCGTGGCGCAAAGGAGCAGCAGTGAGCGCATGGGGTCTCTCCGGTTTCTTCAAGCCGAGAGAATAGGGTGCTGGCGCGCCGGCGCCAGTCAAAACTCAGGCAGCTTTGCGGGGCTGTGTGCGCGCGTCACGCGGGCGCGCAGGCTTGACCTGCGCCATGGCTTCAATCACGCGCTCTGTTGGCAAGATCACCGTGACTTCCGTGCCTTGGCGCAATTCCGATTGGATGTGGAAGGTGCCGCCATGCAGATCGACAAGGCCTTTTACAATCGGCAGGCCGAGGCCTGAGCCTTCTTCCGCATTTTTCTGTGCGAGCGAACCGCGACCGAAAGAGGAGAGAACAACCGGGATCTCATCTTCGGGAATGCCCGGCCCCGTGTCGCGGATTGAAATATATTGCCCACCCGACTGCGTCCAACCGCATTTCAGCGTCACATGTCCGCCCGATGGCGTGAACTTAATCGCGTTGGTGAGCAGGTTCAGCGTGATCTGGCGCAGCGCGCGCTCGTCACCCCAGATACGTGGCAATTGCGCTTCAATGGCGCGCGTGATGGTGATCTCGCGCTGTTCGGCACGCAATGAGAGAAGATGCAGGCATTCCTCGACCACATGAGCGAGCGATACGGGCTCTTCGCGCAATTCATAGCGACCGGCTTCAACGCGCGAGAGATCGAGAATTTCATTGATGAGCATCAAGAGATGCTGGCCGCTCGAGTGAATGTCGCTCGAATAATCTTTGTAAGCGGCAACACCATGTTTGCCGAACAACTCATTCTTCATGACTTCGGAAAAGCCCAAAATCGCATTGAGCGGCGTGCGCAGTTCATGGCTCATCGTGGCCAAGAAACTTGATTTGGCGAGATTGGCTTCTTCGGCGCGGCGGCGGGCTTCGTCCGAATTGGCTTTGGCCTGTTCGAGTTCAGCAATCAGCATGTCTTTCTCCAAGCGGAAGGAGAGAGACGAGAGGCTGGTGGCATAAAGGCGTTGGGCCAGAACAAGGAAGAAGAATTGCGCGCCGCAGGCCATGAGCGCGACGGGCCAAGCTTGTTCCTGCCAGACGGGATGCATGTAGAGGACAACCGCAATGGTTGTCGGCATCAGGCCCGCATAGACGGCCATCGGGACAGTTGCGGAGATGAGCGAGGTCAGAGCTGAAATCAGCAGCAAGACGAAGAGCACGAAAATGCGCGCCGTTGCGTCAGGCTCGTTCAGAAAGAGAACCGTGAGCATGGCCCAGGCGAGGCCGTGGCAGAGCTCGGTCGCCACGAAGCGGCGACGCCAGGCTTGCACGTGCAGTTCAGCTTCGGGCTGCTCCATCAAAGTGCGCGCGGTCTTGTAGGAGACCAGATGGCACGACCAGACAATGCCGAGCCAAACCACCACATCGACTTCGGGCGTCCACATGAAGGACATGACCGCAGCCGACAGCGCGATAAAGGCGAGGGCAGGCACAGAGGTCATGCGGCTTTGAGCGAAAAGGCGCAAAAGCTCGACGTCGAAAGAGCGGTTGCCGGTGCCCGAGGCGATGAATTTCTCGCGCACATGCCGCCAGCCAGCGGAAAGCGATGACCGACGCGCGAAAGCAGCAGGATTCTTCCCGCTGTTTGGCTCGATCATATCTTTGAACGCTTCACTCATGAGGCACGCTGTTGGGCCGGATGTCGGCTTGGTCTGTCCCTCAGAATGACGGGTAAAGCTTAACGCGGTTTTGGCTTGAAAATGAGCCTTTTAACTTTTGGCTTTTCCCTCTCGCCGAGCAGGGGGGTGAGCGGGGTGGCGCGAAAGCCCCGAAAAAGGCCGTTTTCTGAATGTCTTTGGTGGCGCGCAGGGGCTTCTTTTGGGCGCTGCACTTGCTGTGGCGGCGCCTTGCGCGTTAACCCTCACCTGTAAAAACTTCTTCGCCAGCGCGAGATCATGACCAATTCAGCACGGTTGAATGCCCTTTTGGACGAGATCGGCGCCTGCCGCATCTGCCGGGATGCGCCCAAAGGCGCGGCTCTGGCCCATGAGCCGCGCCCCGTGGTGCGGGTCTCAGCCAGCGCGCGTTTGCTGGTGGCCAGCCAAGCGCCGGGTATTCGCGTGCATTACAGCGGATTGCCGTTTGATGATCGCTCGGGCGACCGTTTGCGCGATTGGATGGGCGTGGATGCCGAGACCTTTTACGACACGTCGCGCATTGCTTTTGCGCCGATGGGTTTTTGTTTTCCTGGCTATGATGCGCAAGGCGCTGATCTGCCGCCGCGGCGTGAATGTCGCGCACATTGGCACGATCGCCTGTTCGCGCTGCTGCCGCAGATTGAAACCGTGCTGACGGTGGGCGGCTATGCGCAGGATTATCATCTCGCGCGTTTTGGTTTGGCCGCGAGCAAATTGCCGATGACGGAGGTTGTGCGGGGTTGGCGTGCCTATAGCCAAGCACAACCGCGCGTCATTCCGCTGCCGCATCCCTCCTGGCGCAACACGGGCTGTCTCAAGAAAAACCCGTGGTTTGAAGCTGAGCTTTTGCCGGTGCTGCGCGGAGAGGTGAAACGGCTTACTTGTTCAGCCGCTTGATCAGGCTTGACGTGTCATAGCGCGCGCCGCCCATTTTCTGTACTTCGGAATAGAATTGATCGACAAGCGCCGTGACAGGCAAATGCGCACCATTGCGCCGCGCCTCACTTAGGCAGATGCCGAGATCTTTGCGCATCCAATCCACCGCAAAGCCGAAATCGAATTTGTCGGCGACCATTGTGGCGGAGCGATTTTCCATCTGCCAGCTTTGTGCTGCACCTTTTGAAATCACATCGACCACGGCGAGCGGATCGAGCCCGGCTTTTTGCGCGAAATGCAAACCTTCGGCGAGACCTTCGACCAGGCCTGCGATGCAAATCTGATTGACCATTTTGGTGAGCTGCCCGGCGCCTGAGCCGCCCATCAAACGGCAGGCGCGGGCGAAAGCAGAAATCACCGGTTCGGCCTTGGCATAAGGCGCATCGTCGCCGCCGCACATGACAGTCAGTACGCCGTTTTCTGCGCCCGCCTGACCGCCCGAAACGGGCGCGTCGATGAAGGAAATGCCAAGGGCTGCCGCCTTGGCATATAATTCGCGCGCGACATCGGCAGAGGCTGTGGTGTGGTCAACGAAGATCGCGCCTTGGGCCATGGTCGCAAAGGCCCCGTCGGGCCCAGCCGTCACGGCGCGCAAATCCTCATCATTGCCCACACAGGCGAAAACAATCTCGGCACCTTTCGCGGCTTCGGCCGGAGTCGCGGCAGCACGATGGCCATGTTTCTTGACCCAATCCTGCGCCTTGGCGGCGGTGCGGTTATAGACTGTCAGCTCATGGCCCTTGGCGGCCAAGTGGCCCGCCATGGGAAAGCCCATGACACCGAGGCCGATGAAGGCAAGTTTCGCCATAAGTCATTCCTTCCATTCGATTCTCGACCCTGAGATCGCGCCTAAATTATCAAGACTGGATCAGGATTGGCTGTCACCACAGCGTGATCGGCTGTCCCGGTCTTTACGTAATCTGAGGGGTAGCGGTTTGGAGACCGCTTTCCATATGACTAAAGGGGCATTGCTCCGAGCCAAGACTGTGCTCTTTACCGTTGCACGGACCCAAGCCTTTGGTGCTTGATGGCCCCAATCGTCGGCGCGATGCACCGGCGAAGCTTATTGGAGGAATTTATGAAACGTCGTCAGTTTTTGAAGACCGCTGGCCTTGCTGCTGCAGGCACGGCGGCTGTCGCAGCCCCCGCCATTGCCCAGTCCGCACCGGAAGTGAAATGGCGCGTCACGACCAGCTTCCCGCGTTCGCTCGACACGATCCATGGCGCGGCTGAAACGGTCGCCAAATATGTGTCTGATGCCACTGACGGCAAGTTCCAGATGCAGGTTTTTGCCGGCGGCGAAATCGTTCCCCCGCTGCAGGCGCTTGATGCTGTGTCCAACGGCACGGTGGAAGCTTGCCACACCTGCCTCTACTACTACTGGGGCAAGGATCCGACTTTCGCTTTCGGCACGGCCGTGCCCTTCGGTCTGAACTCACGCCAGCAAAATGCCTGGATGATGTTTGGCGGCGGCGAGCAGCTGATGAATGAATTCCTCGAGCCTTACAAGGTGAACAATTTTGTCGCCGGTAATACGGGCACACAGATGGGTGGCTGGTTCCGTAAAGAAGTCAGCAAGCCGTCGGATCTCGAAGGCCTCAAGATGCGCATCGGCGGCTTCGGTGGCGCGGTTTTGCAGAAGCTCGGCGTTGTGCCGCAGCAGATTGCTGGCGGCGATATTTATCCGTCCCTCGAAAAGGGCACGATTGACGCGGCTGAATGGATCGGCCCGTATGACGATGAGAAGCTCGGCTTCAACAAGGTTGCACCGTTCTACTATTACCCCGGCTGGTGGGAAGGTGGCGCGATGATCAACTTCTGCTCCAACCTCGACAAGTTCAACGCTCTCCCGAAGACCTATCAGTCGATCCTTCGCGCGGCGACGGCTTACGCCAATGTCGAAATGCAGGCGAAATATGATGCGGGCAACGTGCCGGCTCTGAAGCGCCTCAATGCAGCTGGCACCAAGTTCCGTCCGTTCTCGCCGGAAATCATGGAAGCCTGCTGGAAGTCGGCCAATGAGGTTTACGCTGATCTCGTCTCCAAGAACGCCAAGTTCAAGAAGGTGCATGATTCCTACATGGGCTTCCGTGGCGATGAATATCTCTGGTGGAACTTCGCAGAATATAACTACGACACATTCATGATCCGTCAGCGCGCCAAGGGCTGATCGGACATCTCCTCAAAAAGAAAGCCCCGGAGGAAACTCCGGGGC
>CANGFE010000008.1 GCA_947453155.1 Beijerinckiaceae bacterium
GCTAAAGTGCCTTGATTCGGGAATCAGTCAGTCTTGCGTTCTGCTGCGCATCTTCCATGCGCCGCCTCAAAGCGATTCCTCACGACACGCGAAGGACAGGCTGCAAGCATGGAGAAAGGGACACGTGTCTGGCGTCAGGCCCTGTGCGCCGCAAGTGCGCTATGGCCGATCCCAGCCCTTCTATCCATACCGGCCCATGCCGCTCCGGCAGGCCTGATCGATCAACCAGAAATCCTCGGCGCTGCGGGCGTTCTGGCCCTGGGCCTTGCTGCCACGGCCGGCACTTTGATCCATATGGCGGGAAAACGCCGCGCCGCCCAACGCGAAACTGGCCTGCGGCTTGAGCTCGAGCGCCTGCGCCAAAGGCTCGACCGTGCGGAAGCTTTTGCGGGTTCTGAAAGCCAGATCATCATTCGGTGGAGCGGTCCCTCAGACGAGCCCACCATTGAAGGCGATGCGGAAGCCATCACCGGCCTTGAAGCGCAGCGCGCTTTGGCTTTTGGCGCTTGGCTGACGCCGCAAACCGCTCAACCTTTGGAACGCGCGCTGGAACGCTTGCGCCAACGCGGCGAAGCCTTTCGTCTTGCGCTCCTCACTCTGTCAGGCCGTCATCTCGAAGCCGAAGGCCGTCCCGTGGCCGGACGCGCCATGCTGCGCATTCGCGATGTGGCAGGCGACCGTCTCGAACTCACCAAGCTGAAAGAGGCCTCGGCGCATATCGCGTCAGAGCGCGATGGCTTGCGCACCATGCTCGATGCAGCACCCGGCCCCGCTTGGCTGCGCGATACGCAAGGCAAATTGACATGGGTGAACCGCGCCTATGTGCATGCGGTTGAAGCTGCGCGGCGCGAAGATGTGCTTGCCCAAGGCATCGAGCTCTTGGACCAGCCAGTGCGCGAGACACTCGCGCAAGCGCGTGCGCGCATTGAAAATTGGCGTGGGCGCGTGCCCGCCATTGTTGCCGGCGAACGCCGCATGCTCGATGTCACCGATGTGCCGACGGAGTTTGGTTCCGGTGGTCTGGCAAGCGACGTATCCGATCTCGAACATATGCGCGCTGATCTTGGCCGCCAGATGGATGCGCATCGGCGCACGTTGGATCAACTCACCACCGGTGTTGCCATTTTTGATTCTGCGCGCCGCCTCGTCTTTCACAACACGGCCTATGGACAATTGTGGAATCTGGATCCGGCCTTTCTCGATTCTGCGCCGACCGATCCCGAAATTCTCGACCGTTTGCGCGCCGAAGGCCGCTTGCCCGAACAGGCCGATTTCCGCAGCTGGAAATCATCTCTCATGGGCGCTTACCAATCTGTCGAGACGCTCGAGCAGGTTTGGTATCTGCCCGGCGCACGCACCTTGCGTGTGGTCATCAATCCCAATCCGCAAGGCGGCGTGACCTATCTCTTCGATGATGTCACCGAACGCTTCTCGCTCGAGTCTTCTTACAATGCGCTGATGCGCGTGCAGGGCGAAACGCTCGATTCACTTAAAGAAGGTGTCGCTGTGTTTGGCACAGACGGCCGCTTGAAATTGTTCAATCCGGCTTTCATCGACCTATGGCATTGCGATGCTGCCTTCCTAGCGGAAAAGCCGCATTTCGATCATGTCATGCGCGCCTGCATGTCATTGCATGACCGCACGCAGGACTGGGATGATCTGCGCAGCCTGATCGCTGGCCTGCAAGACGCGCGCACCGGCTTTGAGCGCCGCATGACGCGCACAGACGGTTCCATCATTGATTGCATGACAGCCCCGCTGCCAGACGGTGCGACGCTGGTGACTTTCATTGATATGACGGCCACCGTCTCCGTCGAGCGCGCTTTGACCGAGCGTAATCAAGCGCTGCTGGAGGCGGAAAAGCTGCGCAATGATTTCGTGCACCATGTGTCTTACGAATTGCGCTCGCCGCTGACCAACATCATCGGCTTCATTCAATTGCTCGGCGAAGGCGCAGTCGGCCCGCTCAATGCCAAGCAGCGTGAATATACGGGCTATGTGCTGAAAAGCTCGGCGGCGCTGCTGGCTATTATCAATGACATTCTTGATCTGGCGTCCATTGATACGGATGCGATGGAATTGTCGTTGGAACATGTCGATATTCGCGAAACCATCGCCGCAGCCGCTGAAGGTTTGCAGGATCGTCTCGCGGAATCAGGCATCAGCCTGCATGTGGTGGCACTCGACGATATTGGCGCCTTCCGTGCTGATGGAAAACGCATTCGTCAGGTTCTCTTCAATCTGCTTTCCAATGCGATTGGTTTCTCGGAGCCCGGCCAAACTGTTACCATGGCAGCCTTGCGTCGACCGGGCGAAATCGTCTTCAAAGTCTCCGATCAGGGTCGCGGCATTCCGCTCGAAGTTCTGGATCGTGTCTTTGATCGCTTCCACACGCATACGGTGGGTTCACGCCATCGCGGTGTCGGCTTAGGTCTCTCCATCGTGCGCTCCTTTGTGGAATTGCATGGTGGCGAAGTGCAAATCCAATCCGCGCCGGGTGAAGGCACAATTGTGACCTGCATTTTCCCTGATCATGCCGCAGACGTGACACAAGCAGCGTCAGCTTAAGGAGTCTCGTTTTGACGCAGCCGCAAACGGCCCGTTTCGAATTTGATCTTGCCGATGAAGCCGCCACCAATTTGCTGGCGCATCGCATTGCGGGCTTTACCGGCGCGGGCGATCTCGTCACGCTGTCGGGTGATCTGGGTGCCGGCAAAACAACATTGGCGCGCGCACTTATCCGCGAGCTGGTTGGCGAACCACAGCTTGAAGTGCCAAGCCCGACCTTCACTTTGATGCAGGTCTATGACGCCCCGAAATTCCCGATTGTTCATGCCGATCTCTACCGCATCAAATCCCCCGATGAGCTGATTGAATTGGGCTGGGATGAAGCAGCAGAAGGCGCGCTTCTTCTCGTTGAATGGGCGGAGCGCGCAGGCAATCAATTGCCGCAAGATCGGCTCGATGTCGCGCTTCTGCTCAATCCGCAAAAGGGTGACGCATTTCGCAAAGTTGTCTTCACCGGCACGGGCACATTTGCGGCACGCCTGTCGCGCGCTATGTCCGTGGATGCTCTGCTCGCACGTTCCGGCTGGTCAGAAGCCAAGCGGGCGTTCATGTTGGGCGATGCCTCCACGCGTGCCTATGAGCGGCTGAAAAAGCCCGATGGCACCAAAGGTATTTTGATGATTTCGCCCAAGCGACCCGACGGGCCGCCGGTGCGTTACGGCAAACCCTATTCGCAAATCGCGCATCTGGCCGAAGATGTCATTCCCTTTTTCGCCATCCAGCGCGGGCTATTGCTCGAAGGATTTTCGGCGCCCGATCTGTTCGCAAAAGACGCGACCAATGGTCTGGCCATTTTGGAAGACCTCGGGGGCGAGGGCATTGTTGATGCTGACGGCCCCATTCCTGAGCGCTATGGAGCGGCCGCTCTTGCGCTGGCGGAATTGCACAAGCTCGATATGCCCAAAACCATCGATATGGTTCCGGCGCCCTATACAATCCCGCCCTATGATATGGATGCACTGCTCATTGAAGTTGAGCTGATCCTTGATTGGTATGCGCCCCATATTGCCAAAGCGTTTCCAGCCTCGGGCGCACGCGCGATTTTCGGCAATCTCTGGCGCGAGGCTTTGCAGGAAATTGTCGACGGGCCGCAAACATGGGTTTTGCGCGATTATCATTCGCCCAATATTATCTGGCTGCCCGAGCGCGCGGGCGTCAAAAAAATCGGCATGATCGATTTCCAAGATTGCGTGATCGGTCATCCTGCTTATGACGTCGCCTCGCTCTTGCAGGATGCGCGCGTCACCGTTTCCGATGCGCTCGAGATGAAATTGCTCGGCCAATATTTGCGCCAGCGTAAAGCCGATGATGCGAACTTCGACTTTGAAGCTTTTGCCCGCTCTTACGCCATTATGGGCGCGCAGCGCGCAACCAAAGTGCTCGGCATTTTTGCCCGTCTCGACAAGCGCGATGGCAAGCCGAACTATCTCGCGCATATTCCGCGCGTAAAACATTATCTGCAAAAAGACCTCGCCCATCCAGCTCTGGCCGCCATCCGCGACTGGTTTGAAACAAACATGCCCTCCGTGCTTGCCAAGGACGAGGCATGAACGGGCGGCCCGACACGGCCATGGTCTTTGCCGCGGGGCTTGGCACGCGGATGCGGCCGATCTCCGACACAATCCCAAAGCCTCTGGTGAAAGTGGCAGGCAAGGCCCTCATCGACCATTGCCTTGATCTATTCGAAAAGGCAGGCGTGCGCCGCGCCATCGTCAATGTTCATTATCTGGCCGACCAGATCGAAGCCCATCTGAAAGATCGCAAGAATCCGGAAATCATCATTTCCGACGAGCGCGAAAAACTTCTCGACCAAGGCGGCGGCATCAAAAAGGTTGTGACACTTTTTGACACCCAGCCCTGCTATCTTTGCAATACGGATGCATTTTGGCTCGAGGGTCCCATGTCGAATATTGCGCGCCTGACCGATCTCTGGGACCCGCAGCGGATGGATGCGCTGTTGCTGCTGGCTGATCGGAAAAATTCTGTCGGTGTGGACTGGGATGGTGACTTTCATCTCGCCGACGATGGTCGCGCAACAAAACGCGCCGAGGGCGAGGTCGCGGATTTCGTCTATTCGGGCGTGGGTATCATCAAGACCGAGCCTTTCGCGCAAGACCCGCGCGATGTGTTCCGCCTTGCGCCCTTCTTGTTTGAAGCGGCACAAAAGGGGCGCCTCTGCGGCTTGGCTCTTGAAGGCCAATGGCTGCATGTGGGCACGCCTGCCGCCATTGGTGAGGCGGAAGCTGCCATCGCACGCACAAAGCAATGAGGTGAAACATGGCACGCGCTCCGCATGTCTTCACCATCCCGCCCGGTGTGAATTTTCTGGCGACTTTCGCTGACCAGCTGATTGCTGGCGAGATTGTTTCTGCCATTCGCGCGCCGCTTGATCCGCTCGCACTTTCCTCTGCGACCATCTATGTGCCGACACGCCGCGCCGCACGCGCATTGCGCGAAGAACTGATTGCGCGTCTGGCTGGCCCCGCGCTCCTTTTGCCGAAAATTGTGCCGCTGGGCTCGCTGGAGGCTATCGAGACAGGTCTGATCTTCGACATGGAACTCGACATGCCCGTTGAAGGCGTGCCGGATGCCATGACGCCGATTGAGCGGCGCCTGATCCTCATGCAGCTTGTGCATCGATGGGCGCTGCAATTGGGCACCGCTATTACGCGCTATGAGAATGGAGCCATCCAGACAGATGGACGCGAGCCTTTGCTGGTGGCCCAAGCGCCGGCACAGGCCTGGCATCTGGCGGGTGATCTGGCGAGCCTCATTGATGAATTGATTGTCGAAGGTGTTGATTGGGAGCGCTTGCAAGATTTGGCGCCTGAATCTTTCGATCGCTATTGGAAGATCACCATCGAATTTCTGAAAATCGCCTCGCAAGCCTGGCCGAAAATTCGCGATGAACAAGGCCGTGTCGATGCGGCCATGCGCCAGCAGCTTTTGATCAATCACGAGATTGAACGGCTGGCGAAAGCAAATCCCAAAGAGCCTGTGATTGCGGTGGGCTCGACTGGTACGAATAGCGCGACAGCGCGGCTCTTGGCCGCCATTGCCAAGCTTGAAAATGGCGCAGTTGTTCTGCCGGGGCTTGATAAAAATCTGGATGATACCGCCTGGTCTTTGATTGGTGGCGATCAGGAGAAAAAATTCGAGCCGTCTGGGGGACATCCGCAAGCAGCTTTGCATCGGCTCTTGCCTGTCTTGCAAGTCGAGCGCAGCGGCATTGACGAACTGGGCAAGCCAGATGCTGCGCTTCAAAAACGCATGGATTTGCTGACCCAAGCTTTCTTACCCGCTGATACGACAGAGTCGTGGCAGAACTGGCTTGCGCAAGACGGCCGCGACCAAGATCTCTCTGCGGCACTCAGCGATCTCACAATGATTGTCGCAGCAGACGAGCGCGAAGAGGCTTTGGCCTTGGCGCTCGCTATGCGCAAAGCCTTGGCGGACTCACCCGATCAAACCGTTGCTTTAGTCACGCCAGACCGCGCTTTGGCGCGGCGTGTGCGTGCTGAATTGAAACGCTGGAATATTGATATTGATGATTCCGGCGGCGAGCCGCTGTCGAGCTCGCCCTATGGCGTGCTCGCGCGTTTGGTCCTCACCTGTTTTGGCGAAGCCTGCAAACCGGTTGCATGGCTGGCGCTTCTGGCACATCCATTGGTGCGTCTTGGCCTGCCGCGTGCCGAATTGGAGCGTCTCGCGCGCCTGTTAGAAATCGGCGTCTTGCGTGGTGTCGCCGAGAATCGCGACAATATCGATGCGATGCTCGCACAAGCGCGCGTAGCCGCTGCAGATCGCCATGCGCATCCGGCTGTTCAACGAATCAATGATGAAGATTGGAACGCCATCGCCTTGCTCGTGCATCGCTTATGCGAGGCGCTTGAGCCATTGCATGGCATAAAAGGGCATGCGCCGCTCAAAGAGCATATTGCAGCCCATCGCGCCTGCCTTGCCAAACTCACCCTGCCTGCGGGCACAGAACGCCTGACATTGGACGAAAGCTATGAGAGCTTCGAACAGGTGTTCAGCGAATTGGCGGAAAAATCGACGGGCGAGCCGACTTTGCGCCCCGAGGATTATGCAGCACTCGCCGATTTCATCATGCGCGAGGCCATTGTGCGGGGCCCTGCGCGTGCACATCCGCGCCTCAAAATCTTGGGCCTTCTCGAAGCCCGCTTGATCCATGCCGATCTTATGCTTCTGGCAGGACTCGATGAAAGCATCTGGCCGCCGCAGGTGGAGACGGGGCCCTTCCTCAATCGCCCGATGCGCGCAGAGCTTCACCTCACACCGCCCGAGCGGCGCATCGGCCAGACTGCGCATGATTTCGTGCAAGCTTTGGGCACGCGCCACGCTATTCTTTCGCGCGCATCAAAACGGGGCGGCTCACCAACCGTGCCCTCACGCTTCTTGCAGCGGCTTGAGGCTTTGGCGGGAGACCATTTCAAACCCGCGCGCAAAAAAGGTGATGCGCTGCTGGCGCTTGTGCGCCAATTGGATCGCCCCGAACATACACAGACAATGGGTCGCCCCGAACCACGCCCTGATTTGGATTTACGCCCGACAACGCTTTCGATCACCGAGATCGAAACTTTCCGTCGTGATCCATATTCCATCTATGCGCGCCATATTTTGAAAATTCTGCCGCTGGAAGAACTGGGTGCCGTGCCGGGAGCACGCGAAGCCGGCACGCAATTGCACGATCTCTTCGCTGAATTTATTGAGCGCCATCCGAGCGGGCCATTGCCGCCCCATGCACTCGACGATTTGCGCGCGCTCGCGCAAGAGAAATTGGCGAGCCTGCTGGTGGACGCCAATTATCGCGCCTTCAATTGGCCGCGCATTGAAGCGGGCCTCGAAGGCTGGCTTGCTTGGGAAAATACACGCCGCACGAATCTCGCCGACAGCAAAGTTGAAAGCTATGGCGTGCTGCCTATTCCGCTCGCCGATGGGTCCGTCTTTGAATTGCGCGGCAAGGCCGACCGTATTGACCGCATGCAGGATGGCATGGCCGAGCTGATTGATTACAAGAGCGGCTCGATCAGCACGAAGAAAATGATCAAGGCCGGCTTTGCACCGCAATTGCCGCTTGAAGTGAAAATGGTCGAGGCAGGCGCGTTTCAAGATGTCGGCCCTCTCGATGTGCGCAATGCGATGCATGTGAAAGTGGGCGGCAAAGATCCGGTCAAATCGGATCCGATTGCCGATGGCGGCGACTTCCGCGATGTGGTGGAAAGCAATTTTGATGGCTTGATTGAACTGCTCAACCAGTTCCGTGATCCCACCACGCCTTATCCGCCGCGCCCCTATCCGCAATATACGAGCCGGTTTGGTCTCTATGATCATCTGGCGCGCGTGAAAGAATGGTCGGCAGGTTCTGGCGAGGATGGAGGCGAGGCATGAGCACGCGCATCATCCCCAAACAAACACTCGACGCACAAATTCTGGCCTCTGATCCAAAACTTTCAGCTTGGGTGTCAGCCAATGCAGGCTCGGGCAAAACCCATGTGTTGACGCAGCGCGTCGTGCGCTTGCTGCTCAATGGCGTGCCGCCCGCGCGTATTCTCTGTCTGACTTTCACCAAAGCAGCCGCGGCCAATATGTCGATCCGCGTCTTTGAAAAGCTCGCCAAATGGACGCGTATTCCAGATGATGAGCTCGCGGCTGAAATTGTCGCAATGGGTGAGCCCGCGCCCGCAGCCTCTGACCTGACTTTCGCGCGTCGTCTTTTTGCGCGCACCGTTGAAACGCCCGGTGGTTTGAAAATTCAAACCATCCACGCTTTCTGCGAAAAGCTTCTGCATCTCTTTCCTTTTGAAGCCAATGTCGCCGCGCGCTTCGAAGTGATCGAAGAAGAGCGCAGCAAAGATTTGCTGGAACAGGCTCGGCGGCAGACACTCGAACAAGCGCTGCATGATGCAACAAGCCCGCTCGGGCTTGCCTTGCAAAAACTGGCGCAGGAAACCAGCGATTCAGTCTTTGATGATCTGATCAAGGCAGCCCTTGGCAAGCAGGAAATAGTCACTCTTGCTCAAGAGATTGATGAGGGGGAAGGCAAGAATCTTTTCGCTCAACTCCTGTCGCAACAGCTCGGACTTGAAGGCGAAGGCAGTGTCGAGGCCATCAATGATGAAATTCTCGAGAACGGCATTGCTTCGTCTGAATGGGAATCTATTGCCCGGACGCTAGAATCATCTGGCAGCAACGATAATGACAAAAGCCTCGCCGCGGGGTTTCGTCAGGCACTGTCACAGAAAAGCATAAATCTGCGCGCGCTCACCTATGCCAATCTCTTCTTTACGAAGGATGGCAAGCCCAAAGGGCTCGGCAATACAAAGCTCATTTCGGCAGCTTTGAAAAAAATATATCCGGACCTGCTCGCCCGTTTTGAAAGTGAACGTGAACGCATCACCCCGCTTCTCGAAAAGCGCCGCATCGCGCATACGGTTGCGCGCACCAAAGTGCTTGTCGCTGTCGTCTATGCCATTATCTCAACCTATCGGCGCGAGAAGGAAGCGCGTGGACTTCTTGATTTCGGCGATCTGATTGTTGCCACCCGCAAGCTTTTGAAGCGCACGGAAGCCAGCTGGGTGCTGGAAAAGCTTGATCGCGGCATTGACCATATTCTTGTTGATGAAGCGCAAGATACATCGCCCGAGCAATGGGACATTCTGGAATCCATTGCAGAAGAATTCACAGCCGGTCGTGGACAGCGTGAGGTGGTGCGCACTTTCTTTGCCGTGGGCGATGAAAAGCAGTCGATCTTTTCGTTCCAAGGCGCGCGCCCTGATCTCTTTGATGCGATGCGGGCGAAGATCGAGCGCAAAACGGCTGCGGCTGAGCAAAGATTCGAACCGATCAAACTGCGCAGCTCTTTCCGCTCCAGCCCCGCCATTATGGCATTTGTCGATCATATTTTTTCGGTCACTGCCAATTTCGAGGGGCTATCTGCAGACAATCTGAAAACGCAGCATGAAGCGCTGAAGCTTGATTTGCCGGGCCTTGTCGAAATCTGGCCGGAAGTTTTACCAGACCCAACCGCCGAACCGCGCGATTGGAAAATGCCGGTTGATCAGCTTGATCTGCGTGATCCCGCTGTTGTGGTGGCGCGTCGCATTGCCAAGACCATTGCGACATGGATTGCGCCGGGCTCACCGGAAAGCGTCGAGGATAAAGAGAGCGGCGGGCGCCGTCCTATTCGTCCGGGCGATGTGATGATCCTTGTGCGCAATCGCAATTCTTTCTTTGATGCGATTATTCGCGCCTTGAAAGAAGCGCGTGTGCCTGTAGCGGGTGCTGACCGCTTAAAACTCACACAGCATATTGCTGTCATGGATTTGATTGCGGCGGGGCGTGCAGCGCTTTTGCCTGAAGATGATTTGACGCTCGCCTGTGTTCTCAAATCACCGCTGATCGGCCTGACAGAAGATGACCTTCTGATGCTGGCGCCTTCGCGCGGCAATCAATCGCTTTATGATGCGCTCGCGGCATCTCAAACGCACGCGCATCAAGCGGCCTTTGCGCGGATTGAGAATTGGCGCAAGTGGGTCAAACATGACACGCCTTTCTTCTTCTATGCGCGTTTGCTCGGGCCGGGGCGTGGACGCCATGACATGCTGGCGCGTTTGGGGCCGGAAGCTGGCGATGCTCTGGATGAGTTTTTACGTCTGGCCCTTGATCATGACATGCATGAAGCGCCCTCTCTTGTGGCCTTTCTCGCTCAGATGGACGGCTCTGACCTGTCGATCAAACGCGACATGGAAGCAGGCACAGATGCTGTGCGCGTGATGACGGTGCATGCGTCGAAAGGGCTTGAGGCAAAGATCGTCTTTCTGGGCGACACGTGCAGCATGCCCTCGCACCATCATGATCCGAAATTGCTGGAGCTCGGCCAAGATCAACCTGTTTTCGCTTGGCCGCCTAAGAGAGCCGATGAGCCGCAAAAGCTCGGTGAAGCGCGCGAGGCCTCACGCCATGCACAAATGCAGGAATATCGCCGCCTGCTTTATGTCGCGATGACGCGTGCGGAAGAGCGCCTCTATGTGACGGCCTTTGGCAAGCAAGCCGCGCGCGAGGGCTGCTGGTACAAAATGATCGCCGACACATTGGCGCCCGACCTGATGGATGTGCCCGCCCCCTGGGGTGAAGCGGATGCGCGTGTGCTGCGCCGTGTGACGGGTGATGTCGCGGGCCTTGGCGCGCGTGCCACTATAGCAGTCACCGAAGACGAGACGGCACTTCCCGCATGGGCGATGACACCTGCCCCGCATGAGGCCCTGCCGGCACGCCCGCTCTCGCCCTCCAATGCACTCAATGCCGCCGACCGACTGGAGCCTGCGCCCCGTGATCCTGCCAGCTTTGCCGAACAGGCTGCCCAGGCGGGGCGGCTTGCCCATGCCCTGCTGCAATATTTGCCACAGGTGGCACCCGAGGCCCGCGCACAGGCGGCCGAGCGCTTTCTAACCCTGAGGGGGGCGGAACTCGCCCCCGATCGCCGCGCCCGCCTCCAAAGCGAGGTGCTTGGCGTTTTGGCCCTGCCGGGGTTGGAGGCGCTATTCGGGCCCGATTCTCAGGCCGAAGTGGCTGTTGGGGGGCAGATTGTCCTGCCCAACGGGAAGAAACTGGCCATTTCAGGCCAGATCGACCGCCTGAGCGTGGGTTTGGGCGAGGTGGTGATTGCCGACTTCAAGACCGGCACACCCCATAGCGGCGGTTCTATGCCCAGCGCCTATCTGGCGCAGCTGGCCATGTATCGCGCGGCTGTCGCCCCGCTCTACCCCGACAAAGCTGTGCGCTGCATCCTTGTCTGGACCGAGGGGCCGCTTGCAGAAGACGTTGATAGCGCCGCGCTGGATGCGGCTCTCCTTGACGTGGCTCGGGCGCATTCCTAGGTTCCGGTCAACTCAAGCGCGATTCACTGAAAGAGGATTCCATGACCGAGAAAGTCACAGACGCGAATTTCGAAGCCGATGTGCTTCAGTCCACAGTGCCGGTTGTGGTCGATTTCTGGGCCGAATGGTGCGGCCCTTGCCGTATGATTGCCCCCGCGCTCGAAGAGATCGCGGCCGAAATGGCTGGCAAAGTGAAAATCGTGAAGATGAATGTCGATGAAAATCAGGGCGTGCCCGGAAAATTCGGCATCCGCTCGATTCCCACACTCATGCTGTTCAAGGACGGTCAGCTGGCTGCGCAAAAAGTCGGCGCTGCGCCCAAGGGCGAGCTGTCCAAGTGGATCGCAGCCTCGATCTGATCCATTCACAAAGATCACGGGAAGGGGCCGCTTGATGCGGCCCTTTTTCGTTGGTGGCAGCGGCTCCGGCCTTTATTGTCATTCAACATCTGAACAAGCGCGAGCAGACTGACCCGATGACAAAGCCCATTGGCCCCGGCGACCATATTTTTCTTGTCGATGCGTCGAACTTTGTCTTTCGCGCTTATTTCCAATCGATCCGGCAGGACCCGCGCTACAACCAGCGCTCGGATAAATTGCCGACGGGCGCGGTGCGCCTGTTCTGCACCAAGCTCTTCCAATTCATTCGAGAGGGTGCGGCGGGAATTAAGCCAACTCATCTCGCGATTATTTTCGACAAGTCGGAAAATTCGTTCCGCAAGGAACTCTACCCCGAATATAAGGCCAACCGCTCCGAGCCACCGGAAGATCTGGTGCCGCAATTTCCGCTGATGCGCAGCGCCGTGCGCGCCTTCGGCCTCACGCCTATCGAACAAGACCGTTATGAAGCCGATGATCTGATCGCTACTTACGCACGCCAAGCGCGCGAACGCGGTGCGGATGTGCTGATCATTTCAGCCGACAAAGACTTGATGCAACTCGTTGGCCCGAGTGTGGCCATGTTTGATCCGGCATCGGGTGAAAAAGGCAATGCGGGTGCGCGCGAAGAGCGCCGCATTGGTGAAGCCGAGGTTGTCGATTATTTCGGCGTGCCACCCAATCGCGTGGTGGATGTGCAGGCCTTGGCCGGCGATTCGACGGATAATGTGCCCGGTGCGCGCGGCATTGGTGTGAAGACGGCGGCGCAACTCATCACAGAATTTGGTGATCTTGATAGTTTGCTGGCGCGTGCGGGTGAAATCAAACAACCCAAGCGCCGCGAGACTTTGACTGATCCAGAGAGCGTCAATCTTATTCGCGTATCGAAACAGCTTGTGCAGCTTGTTGATGATGTCGAGACCGTCACGCCGATTGATGATCTGACCTTGGTTGATCCCGATGGGCGCGAACTCATTGCATTTTTAAAAGCAATGGAATTCACCACCATCACCAAACGTGCCGCTGAAATTTATGGCGTCGAAGCGGCAGAGATTGAAGCAGACCCTGCCCTTTTGGGCGCAGGTGGTTGGCGCGGCCGCAATGGCGAGACCATCACTCCACCCGTCGCCGCAATGACTGCACCGACGGAAGGTGGTTCACCTGCCACGCCGAGCGTGTCTGGTGGCCCTGCTGAATCAACGCCTGCTGCGCTGGCTGCTGCGCGTCTGGCTGAGGGCGCCACATCACCAATCCTGCGCGACCGCTATGAATGTGTGCAGGATATGGCGCGACTCGAGGCTTGGATCAAAGATGCTTATGAGACGGGCTTTTTTGCGGTTGATACAGAAACGACCTCGCTCGATTCCATGCAATGCGATCTCGTTGGCATTTCTTTAGCCACCGCGCCGGGGCGGGCTTGCTATATTCCACTGCAACATCGCGGCGAAGGATCTGGCGATCTTTTCGGCGGCAATGACCTCCTGGCCGGACAATTGCCGCTGCAAGCCGTGCTGGAAAAAATGCGCCCGTTGCTCGAAGATCAGGGCGTACTGAAAATCGCGCATAATATGAAATTCGATTGGCAGGTGTTCAAAGCCCATGGCATTGAAGTCGTCGCTTATGATGACACAATGCTCATGTCCTATGTGCTCGACAATGGCCTCAACGGCCATGGCATGGATGAGCTGGCCGACAAACATCTGGGTCATGAAACCATTCCCTTCGGCGATGTGGCGGGCACAGGCAAAAACTTTATCGGCTTTGCGCGCGTACCGCTCGACAAAGCGACCGAATATGCGGCTGAAGATGCCGATGTGACTTTGCGCCTGTGGCGTATTTTCAAGCCGCGTCTTGTGGCTGAAAAAATGACAACTGTTTATGAGACACTCGACCGCGCGCTCTCACCCGTGCTGGCGCGTGTCGAAACGCGCGGTGTCTCCATTGATCGCGCCATTCTCTCGCGTCTGTCAGGTGAATTTGCGCAAAGCATGGCGCGGCTTGAATCTGAAATTCACGAGCTGGCTGGCGAGTCCTTCAATCTCGGCTCGCCCAAACAGCTGGGCGATATTCTTTTTGGAAAAATGGGCCTGCCTGGGGCCAAGAAAACCGCCACAGGTGCTTGGTCGACATCAGCTAGCGTGCTGGATGAGCTTGCCGAACAGGGTCATGAATTGCCCTCGCGCATTCTGGAATGGCGCCAGCTCGCCAAACTGAAATCGACCTATACGGATGCGCTGCCAAGCTTTGTGAATCCGCGCACCAAGCGTGTGCATACGAGTTTCTCGATGGCGCAAACGACCACCGGTCGCCTGTCATCATCCGAGCCGAACTTGCAAAATATTCCCGTGCGCAATGAAGAAGGCCGGCGCATTCGCACCGCTTTCATTGCTGATGCGGGCCGCAAGATTCTCTCTGCCGACTATTCGCAGATCGAATTACGCATTCTCGCCCATGTCGCCGACATTCCGCAATTGCGCCGCGCCTTTGCCGAGGGCCTCGACATTCACGCGATGACGGCCTCTGAAATGTTTGGTGTGCCGATTGAAGGCATGCCCTCCGATGTGCGTCGTCGCGCCAAGGCGATCAATTTCGGGATCATCTACGGCATTTCGGCTTTTGGTCTGGCCAATCAGCTCGGCATTTCGCGCGAAGAGGCTGGGGCTTACATCAAGAAATATTTCGAGCGCTTTCCGGGCATTCGCGACTATATGGAAGCCGTGAAGAAACAGGCGCGCGAGACGGGATTGGTGACAACCATTTTCGGGCGCAAATGCCACTATCCGCGCATCACTTCGTCCAATCCATCAGAACGCGCGTTTAATGAACGCGCGGCGATCAATGCGCCGATTCAAGGGTCGGCTGCTGATATCATCCGTCGTGCCATGGTGCGCATGGATGGTGCGCTGGAAGAGGCAGGCCTTGCCGCGCGCATGCTGTTGCAAGTGCACGACGAATTGGTCTTTGAAGTGCCCGAATCGGAAATCGACCCGACGATCAAAATCGTGCGTCGTGTGATGGAAGAAGCGCCGCATCCGGCGGTTCAGCTATCCGTGCCGCTGCAAGTCGATGCGAAGGCTGCCGCCAATTGGGATGAGGCGCATTGAGAACCTCTTGATCAGGCGCATCATTCAAGACAAGTTAACCGTCATTGCGAGCGTCAGCGAAGCAAACCAGAGGCCTCACACGAGGCTCTGGTTTGCTTCGTCGCTTTGCTCCTCGCAATGACGGCGGAGGAATTGCGTGTGACGAAATTTATTTCAGCCCTGTTTGTTGGCTTGTCTTTCGCCTCACCTGCCTTCGCGGCAGAGGCTCTTGATGGCGCGAAACTCTCACTGCTCTGGGCCCTGCCCTTTGCCGGCATGCTTTTGTCGATTGCGCTGGGGCCGCTGCTTTTCGCAGACGTGTGGCACCACCATTATGGAAAGATTGCTGCCGTCTGGGCCGCGCTCATCATTGTACCCTTGGCGGCCATCTATGGTTTTGACGCCATGGCGCATGTCGTGTTTCACACGGCAGCGCTGGAATATGTGCCCTTCATTCTGATGCTGACGGCTTTGTTCATCGCTGCAGGTGGGCTTGTTCTGCGCGGTAATCTGCACGGATCGCCCGCGCTCAACACGGGCCTTCTGACATTTGGCACTCTGATCGCGAGCCTCATCGGCACGACAGGCGCGTCAATGGTGCTCATCCGTCCGCTTTTGCGCGCCAATGATAATCGTCGTCACAATGTTCATGTGGTCGTCTTTTTTATTTTTCTCGTCTCGAATATCGGCGGCTCGCTGACACCGATTGGCGACCCGCCCCTGTTCCTTGGCTTTTTGCGCGGCGTCTCTTTTGGCTGGACGCTGACGCATTTGTGGCCGGAGACTTTGTTCGCCTGCGTGGTGCTGCTGGCTCTGTTCTTCGTGATTGACAGTTGGCTTTATAAAAAAGAAGGCATCATCGCGCCGGATCCGACGCCCGATTCAAAACTTTCTGTCACTGGCCTCACGAATCTCATTCTAATCGGCTTTGCTGTGGGCGCCGTTGTCTTGAGTGGTACGTGGAAGCCCGGCATTTCTTTCGAGATTTATGGCACGAAGCTGGAATTGCAGAATCTCGTACGCGAAGCTGTGATGATTGCTGTCACCTTTGCCTCGATTGCTCTCACCCGAAAAGCAGATCGCGAGCTCAATGGATTTGAATGGGGGCCGATTGAAGAAGTCGCAAAACTTTTTGCGGCCATTTTCATCACCATCGTGCCGGTCATGGCTATGCTGGCGGCTGGCAAGAATGGCGCCTTCGCGCCACTGGTGGCCTTCATCACGGATGCCAATGGGCGTCCGGACAATGTGGCCTTCTTCTGGCTGACGGGATTGCTCTCGTCCTTCCTCGACAATGCGCCGACTTATCTTGTCTTCTTTGAATTGGCGGGCGGTGACCCTGCGCGCCTCATGAATGAAATGGCGATGACCTTGGCTGCCATTTCGCTCGGCGCTGTTTACATGGGCGCCAATACTTACATAGGCAATGCGCCCAACTTCATGGTCTATGCGATTGCGCGGCGGGCGGGCGTGAATATGCCAAGCTTCTTTGGCTATATGCTCTGGTCTGGCGCGATCCTCGTTCCGCTGTTTGTGGCGGTGACGTTCTTGTTCATCCAATAAAGCGCCGTCATTGCGAGGCGCGTTGGCGACGAAGCAAATCAGGGGCCGCATGTGGGGCTTCTGGTTTGCTTCGCTTCTCTCGCAATGACAAAAAAAACGCCGCTCTCGCGAGCGGCGTTTTTAATTTCGAGAGAGATAGCTTGCTTATTCAGCAGCGATCTTCGAGACAGGCGCTGCCTGGCGAACCTTTTCGTCAACGTGCTTTTCGAAGTTGACGAAGTTCTTCTTGAACATTTCGCGCAGATGCTTGGCGGTCGCTGCAAACTCGCCCTTGTTGGCCCAGGTCTTCACCGGATCAAGGATGTGCGGCTCAACGCCCGGCACGGAAACGGGGACGGCCAGACCGAAATAGGGGTCGGTGCGGAATTCCACCTTCGACAGCGAACCATCGAGTGCTGCGGTCAAGAGGCGACGCGTCACGCGGATCGGCATGCGGCGGCCTGTGCCTTCCTTGCCACCGGTCCAGCCGGTGTTGAGGAGCCAGCAATCAGCGTGATGCTTGGCAATGAGTTCACGCAGCAGATTGCCATATTCAGACGGATGCAGCGGCAGGAAGGGATGGCCGAAGCAGGTCGAGAATGTAGCTTCCGGTTCCGTCACGCCCTTTTCAGTGCCAGCGACCTTCGCGGTATAGCCCGACAGGAAGTGATACATGGCCTGCGCCGGATCAAGCTTCGAGATCGGAGGCAGAACGCCGAAAGCGTCGCACGTCAGCATGATGATGTTCTTCGGATGACCCGAACGACCCGTGGGCGACGCATTCGAAATGAAGTCGAGCGGGTAAGCGATGCGGGTGTTTTCCGTCTTCGAATCATCATCGAAATCGGGCAGGCGGGTGATCGGATCGAGAACGACGTTCTCCATCACCGTGCCGAAACGTTCCGTTGTTGAATAGATTTCAGGTTCCGCTTCACGCGAGAGCTTGATCGCCTTGGCGTAGCAGCCGCCCTCAAAATTGAAGACGCCTTCCTTCGACCAGCCATGCTCGTCGTCGCCGATGAGGATGCGGTTGGGATCAGCCGAGAGTGTTGTCTTGCCGGTGCCCGACAGGCCGAAGAAGATTGCGACTTCGCCTTCCTTTGACACGTTGGCCGAGCAATGCATCGGCATGACGTTCTGCTTGGGCAGAATGAAGTTCAAATAGGTGAAGACCGACTTCTTCATTTCGCCAGCATAGCTGGTGCCGCCGATCAGCATGATCTTGCGCGTGAAGTCGATGGCCACAATCGTTTCCGACTTACCACCGTGGCGCTTGGGATCATTCTTGAAGGTCGGCAGATCAATGATCGTCAGATCTGACGTGTAGTTCATCACTTCTTCTTTCGACGGGCGAATGAGAAGATTGCGGATGAACAGCGAGTGCCAAGCGAATTCGCAAATGACGCGCGGCTTGCAACGGAAGGCCGGGTCAGCGCCACCGAAGAGATCTTGAACGAAGAGATCCTTGCCTTCAGCGTGCTTGATGAAATCAGCGAGGAGATTGTCGAACTGCTCAGGCGTGATGGAATTGTTGTTTTCCCACCAGATGACGTTCTCGGTGTTGGCGTCACGAACCGTGTGCTTGTCCTTGGGCGAACGACCGGTGTGAATGCCTGTCTCGGCATTGATGGCGCCGCCGGGCACAATCACCGCTTCATTGCGGCGGATTGATTCCTCATAGAGCATCGGAGCTTCGAGGTTATAGGCGACTGTTCCAAGGTTCTTGAAACCGAATTTTTCGATTCCGAACGCCGGGTTGAAAGTGCCGATCTGCTTCATCGCCGTCTCCAGATGCACCGCGCCGGGCCGAAGGGCCGGAAGAGGGTCGCGGTTTGACTTGAATAGATGAGCGGACCCTTTATTCCCCGGCGGCCGTTAGGGCAAGGGCACAGATCACAAAGGCGTCACAAAGCCTGTTTTGGGTGCAGTGCACAATGGTGCGCTCCGTCAGCCTCTTGCCTGAGCTGCAAGGGCAACCAGCACATTTCGCAGCTCGTCGGGGCCATGAAGAGGGCTGGGGAAAACAAGCCGCGCCGTCTGGTCGCCCAGCGCGAGGTCCATGCCCTCCGGATCAAGGCCTGAGGCCCGCCAGCGCCCTTTGGGTGCCCCGCAGAGCTTTTCGGCATAAAGCGCCAGCGCCTCGGCATGGTCGTCATTCATGTGACTGATCGCGCCCGCCTCGGCCCCAGCCAGCGCTGCCGCGCCTGAGACATCAAGCAGGAGCTCAGAGCCCGTATAGCTCGCCGCCTTGGCAAAGCCGCCGTTGAGGTGGGCTTTGTCGACCTCGAGCCGCCAGAAGGAGAAATCGCCGAAATCCGCATAGAGGGCGGATTTGGGATGGCGGGCGAGGAAACGGGTGCGGGCGGCCAAGCGCTCCTCCCCCTCGATCTGGCGGGCCTTGCCGGAGACCGTAAGGCGCGGATGGGCCAGCGGGTCGCCTTTGCCGGTCTCAGCCAGCAGGATCGAGGCGCGGGGGTCTTTGAGCAGATATTGGGTATGGGCGGAGAGGCCCGACATGAGGAGCAGAGGCGCCCCGTCAAAGGCGGTCGCCACATTGATCAACGAGGCGAAGGGGGCGCCAAAGGGGTCGAGCGTCGCCAGAGAGCCCGCCCGGATGGAGCGCAGCAGGCGGCGCGCCTCGGCGAGCCCGTCATAGCCCGGCGGCAGCTCAAATTTGCGCGGCTCTCCGGCTGGGGTCTCGGAAGTATTCTCAGCCATGCCAGTCTCCATGAGCCCACGGGGGTGATTTTATAGGCCCGTCCCTATATAAAGGCGGGGAGTGCCGGACCCCAAGGGGTGCCTGTTGAACCTTTCGGCCACGGCCAAGTTTTACCGCAGTGCCGTCACATTTCGGCCTGCAAATGCACCGATTCTCACCCGAGCGGATGGCGACCACGTGATCATCCGCAGCCAAGGCCCGCTTCCGGGCCCAGTCAGGTTGAACGACCATGCCGACCATTGCCCTCGTCGATGACGACCGCAACATTCTCACTTCCGTCTCCATCGCCCTCGAGGGCGAGGGCTACCGCGTGCAAACATATACCGACGGCGCGAGCGCGCTCGATGGATTGAAAACCAATCCACCGGATCTCGCGATTTTCGATATTAAAATGCCGCGCATGGACGGCATGGAATTGCTCCGTCGTCTGCGGCAGAAATCTGATCTGCCGGTGATCTTCCTCACCTCCAAGGATGAAGAAATCGACGAACTCTTCGGCTTGAAAATGGGTGCGGATGATTTCATCCGCAAACCTTTTTCGCAGCGCTTGCTGGTTGAACGCGTGAAAGCCATTTTGCGCCGTGCCAATCCGAAAGAAGCGGCGGCACAAAAAGAATCTGAAGCAAAGATTCTAGAACGCGGTCTTCTCAAAATGGACCCCGAGCGCCACACCTGCACCTGGAAGGGCGAGCCTGTCACTTTGACTGTGACGGAATTCCTGATCCTGCAAGCGCTCGCCACACGCCCCGGCGTGGTGAAAAGCCGCAATGCGCTGATGGATGCCGCTTATGATGATCAGGTCTATGTCGATGACCGCACCATCGACAGCCACATCAAACGCCTGCGCAAGAAATTCAAAGTGGTCGATGATGATTTTGAAATGATCGAAACACTTTACGGCGTGGGCTATCGTTTCAAAGAAGCCTGATAAAAGCTGAAGACATCCGGACGGGTTCCAGATGGCGGCGCAAGCCGCCATCTGTGCGAAAAGAGAAGTGATGAGCGTCGAGGCGCATAAGAACGAAGCGACCCCCCTGCCTCTGCGCGACGATGCCGCGCAGAAGCGCCGTCGCGTTCGTCTGCGCCGCTTTCTCGCATCCGTCGGTGCACGCCTGTCATCATCGCTGACACGCCGCATTGTTGTTTTGAACATAGGCGGCCTTGTCGCGCTGCTCTTGGGCTTTCTCTATCTCAACCAGTTTCGCGCCGGACTGATTGAAGCGCGTGTGCAAAGTCTGCAAACGCAGGGCGAAATTATCGCCGCCGCCGTTGCGGCTTCCGCCACGGTGGAAACGGATTCGCTCGCCGTTGATCCGGAAAAACTTTTGCAGCTCGCGCCGGGCCAATCTTATGGCTATCGCGATGAAGATGGCGGGCTAGAATTTTCGATCAATCCCGAACGCATCGGGCCTGTGCTGCGCCGTCTTGTCTCGCCAACCCGCACGCGCGCGCGCATTTATGATGCGCAAGGCTATTTGCTGATCGACTCCCGCTCACTTGCCGCGCGCTCCAATATTTTGCGTTTTGATCTTCCCGCGGCTGGACAAGAAGAGCGCCCCGCCACTGTAATGGAACGGTGGTGGGCGCAAACCAAACGCTGGTTCTCGTCCAGCGAATTGCCGCTTTATGAAGATATTGGCGCTGCCAATGGGCGCGCTTATCCCGAAGTCGATCACGCGCTGAATGGAGCGGCCACCGCCATTGTGCGCGTCAATGCGCGTGGTGAAACCATCGTCTCGGTCGCCGTGCCCGTGCAACGCTTCCGCGTGGTGCGCGGTGCGCTTTTGCTGTCCACGCAAGGCGGTGATATTGACAAGATCATTGCTTCCGAACGCTGGGCGATTTTCCGGGTCTTTCTAGTCTCGGCCGGCGTGATGCTGCTGCTGTCGATCTTTTTGGCGGGCACGATTGCGGGCCCCATGCGGCGCTTGGCGGAAGCGGCTGATCGGGTGCGGCGTGGCATTAAATCACGCCAAGAAATTCCTGATTTTACCGATCGTGCCGATGAAATCGGCCATTTGTCGGGCGCGCTGCGTGACATGACGAAAGCGCTCTATAACCGCATTGAAGCGATTGAAAGCTTTGCGGCCGATGTCGCGCATGAATTGAAAAATCCGCTCACCTCTTTGCGCAGCGCAGTTGAAACTCTACCGCGCGCCAAGACAGAGGAATCAAAAGCACGTCTCTTGGATGTGATCCAACATGATGTGAAAAGGCTTGACCGTCTGATCAGCGATATTTCGGACGCTTCGCGTCTGGATGCGGAATTGGCGCGTGCCGATTACGAGCCTGTTGATCTCGTCAAACTTCTGTCAGCCATCCAGGATTTTTCCAATCAGGCCAAACGCAATGATGGCGTGACAGTCTCGCTCGATATTGCGCCCCGCGATGCGTCGCGACAGGGCGCTGATTATTTTGTGCTGGGGCATGATTCACGTCTGGGACAAATCATCACCAATCTCGTTGAAAATGCGCGCTCCTTTTCGGATGCGGGCGGCAATGTGCGCATTGCTCTGCGCAATGCGCCAGCGCTTGGCCGCAATGGTCAATGGCGGGATGGTGTCGAAATCATTGTTGATGATGATGGGCCGGGCATTCCAGACCATGCGATGGAGCGCATTTTCGAGCGCTTCTACACCGACCGCCCGAACCAAGGTTTTGGGCAAAACAGCGGGCTTGGCCTGTCGATCTCGCGCCAAATTGCCGAAGGCCATGGCGGCACACTTGAGGCGCAAAATCGCACCGGTCCAATGGGCGAGATTCGCGGCGCCCGCTTTGTCGTCTGGCTGCCTGCCGCCAAATGAGGCCGGCTTTTCCCACCATCCATGCCTGCGCGCTCATTGTGGGGGATGCGGGGATTTTGATCCGCGGTCCGTCGCGAAGCGGCAAATCGAGCCTGACGCTTGCTCTTTTAGCCGCAGCTGAAGCTGAGGGCCGCTTTGCGCGTTTGGTCGCTGATGATCGGGTGGGCTTGAGCATTGAAGGGGGCCGGCTGTTTGGCGCACCCCACCCTTTGATTGCCGGGCAGGTCGAACAGCGCGGAACGGGCATTTTGACCCTGCCCTATGAGGGCAAGGCGCGGCTCACCCATGTGATTGATCTCGTCGGCGGGCCTGAAAGCCTGATCGGGCCGGGCCGCCAAACCAAGGTCGAGGGGGTCGAGCTGAACCAGTTCGAGATCCCCGCCAGCCTGCCCAAGGAGGTGGCAGCGCTTGAGCTCCTCGCGAAAATTTAATGCTGAGCGCAAGTTAGCCTGCGCATTTTGCTTGCCAATTCGCTCGCAACGCACAAAATGGCGTCCCTCGGCCAAGGCTTGGCCTTAAGTCTTGGCTAAAACGTTGCAGGAAGTGTGAACCTGATGATCGGCATGGTCCTAGTGACCCACGGCCATCTCGCGACTGAGTTTCGCGCGGCTTTGGAACATGTCGTCGGTCCGCAAAAGCAGATCGAGACAATAACCATAGGTCCGGAAGACGATATGGAGCAGCGCCGCAAAGATATTATGGCGGCGGTGACTCATGTCGATACGGGAGGCGGTGTCGTGGTGTTGACCGATATGTTCGGCGGCACGCCCTCCAACCTCGCCATTTCCGTTATGGAAGGTCCGAAAGTGGATGTGGTCGCTGGCATTAATTTGCCTATGCTGATCAAACTCGCCTCGGTGCGTGAAGAGGCCAGCCTAGAGCAAGCCGTCATTCAAGCGCAGGATGCGGGTCGCAAATATATTTCTGTCGCGAGCCGGATTCTGAACGGGAAATGATGGATACGACCGAAGACGGGCAGCCCTGCCCTCCCGCACCCGCTTGCATCGACGGCATTGGCCGCGAAATGCCCATCATCAATCGCAAAGGGCTACATGCGCGGGCCACGGCGAAATTTGTTCAATGTGTTGAACAATTCGAAGCGGAAGTGACGGTTACGCGTTGCGGTGAAACCGTCGGCGGCCTGTCGATCATGGGCATTCTGACTTTGGGCGCTGGCATTGGCACGACAATCACCGTCTGCGCACGCGGCCCCCAAGCGCAAGACTGCATTGATGCACTCGACGCCCTTGTCGCCGATCGTTTCGGCGAAGACGAATAAGATTTTACTCTGCGATCAGTGAACGCCGATAGGCGATGAGACCGGCTGTGCTTGCATCAAGCGCAGACGTCTCCGCTTTGTCATCCATCACAATGGGTGCCAGACGATTACACAATTCCTTGCCGAGCTCCACGCCCCATTGATCAAAGGCGTTGATGTCCCACACCGCTGATTGCACAAAAACCTTGTGCTCATAAAGCGCCACAAGACGCCCCAGCATGCGCGGATCAAGCCGGTGATAGAGAAACAGGCTCGACGGGCGATTGCCGGAGAAAACTTTATGCGGCGCAAGTGCCGCAATGTCTGTAGCTGGCAGACCTTGTTTGCGCAGCAGGCCTTCCACTTCTTGCTGAGAACGGCCCTTCATCAAAGCTTCCGATTGCGCGAGGCAATTGGCAAAAAGCAAGCGGTGATGCTGCCCATCAGCCTCAATCGGCTCGGCAGCGACGAGAAAATCAACCGGAATAATATCTGTGCCCTGATGCAGCATCTGGAAGAATGCATGCTGACCATTGGTGCCGGGCTCACCCCAAATGACAGAGGCTGTCGCCAAAGCCACAGGCTTTCCATGGCGCGTCACAGACTTGCCGTTTGATTCCATATCAAGCTGCTGCAGATAGGCCGGGAAACGCGCGAGGCGCTGGTCGTAGGGAATAACGGCCTGCGATGAAAAACCCCAAACATTGCGATACCAAATGCCGATCAGACCCATCAGAACGGGGATGTTTTCCTGCAAAGGTGCATTGACGAAATGGTCATCCACCTCATGCCCGCCGCGCAAGAAATCATCGAAATGTTCGGGACCAATGGCAATGGCCAATGCGAGACCAATCGACGACCAGAGCGAATAACGCCCACCGACCCAATCCCAGAAACCAAAAACACGATCCGACTGAATGCCAAATTTTTCGACGAGATCGAGTTTGGTGGAGACGGCCGCAAAATGATCGCCGACCGCTTTCTCACCCAAGCTTGCAGCCACACGCGCACGCGCACTTTGCGCATTGGCCATGGTTTCTTGCGTGGTGAAAGTTTTGGACGAGATGATGAAGAGTGTCGTTGCGAGATCAAGCTTAGCCAGCGTGTCGGCGAGATCAGCGCCATCGACATTGGAGACGAAATGCGTTGTCAGACCTTTTTTGCCAAAAGGCGATAAGGCGCGTGCAGCCATAGCAGGACCAAGATCCGAACCGCCAATGCCGATATTGACAATATCCGTAAACGGCTTGCCGGTTGACCCGCGCACAGAGCCATCGCGCACGCCGCGCGCAAAAGCGTAAAGCTTTTCGCGCATGGCGAAAATGTCGGGCATGACATCACGCCCATCGACCATCACCGCTTTGCCGGAGAAATTGCGCAGAGCCATATGCAGCGCGGGGCGGTGCTCGGTGTTGTTGATTTTCTCGCCAGCAAAAAACGCGGCGCGCTTGTCTTCCAGATGCGCGGCGCGCGCCAACGTGATCAGATGAGCGAGCGTCGCATCATTCAGCCGGTGCTTTGAATAATCGAAAAGCAGATCGTGCAACCGCAAGCTCAGGCGGGCAAAGCGGGTCGGATCGGCGGCAAAGAGGCCAGCTATTGTCTGGTGGCCAATCTCGACGCGATGGGCCTCAAGCGCGGCCAGCGCCGCCATCACCTGGTCTTTAGCCATTCCAAACTGTCCTTCCGGCGAATCGCGCCCGTGGTGGCAATCTTGCGCAATCTCATGAGCCCCGCGTTAACGCGGAGGCGGTGGCATCAGGCGGCCTGGTCCTGTATGGAGAAGCCGCGCGCTCTGCGACCCTCCCCGGAACCTGATTTTCATGGCCCCTCCTCCGATTCTCCTGCTTCAGGACATCACGCTGACCATTGGCGGCAAGCCGCTATTGGAGGGGGCGGAGCTTTCGGTGGGCCCCGGCGAGCGCACTTGCCTTGTGGGGCGTAATGGCTCGGGCAAGTCGACCTTGCTCAAAATAGCCGCCGGTCTCATCGAAAAGGATGGCGGCACACGCTTTTTCCAGCCCGATGCCACGGTGCGCTACCTGCCGCAGGAGCCGGACCTATCGGGCTTTGCCACCGTCTTGGAATATGTCGAGGCGGGCCTTGGACCCAGCGACGAATCCTATCGCTGCCAATATTTGCTGCATGAGCTTGGCATGACCGGCCAGGAAGACCCCGCTCATTTGTCGGGCGGCGAGGCGCGCCGCGCCGCGCTCGCCCGCGTGCTGGCGCCCGAGCCGGACCTCATTTTCCTCGATGAGCCAACCAACCATCTCGATCTGCCCGCCATCGAATGGCTGGAAACCGAGCTCGCCTCGCTGCGCTCTGCAATGGTTCTGATCAGCCATGACCGTCGCTTCCTGCAAAATCTGTCGCGCACCACTGTCTGGCTCGACCGCGGACGCACCAGAAAACTGGACCGCGGCTTTGGCGAATTTGAGGCGTGGCGCGACAAGCTCTTGGAAGAAGAAGAAATCCAGCGCCACAAGCTCGACCGTCTCATCGTCAATGAAGAACATTGGGTGCGCCACGGTGTGAGCGCGCGACGCAAGCGCAATATGGGCCGCATGGCGCGCCTGTCAGATTTGCGCAGCGAGCGCCGCGAAGCGCGCAATTCTGTTGGGGACGTGAAAATCTCCGTCAGTGAAGGACGCACTTCCGGCAAGCTCGTGCTGGAAGCGGAAGGCGTTTCCAAAAGCTATGGTGATCGCGCCATCGTCAAAGATTTTTCGCTGCGTCTTTTACGCGGCGATCGCCTCGGCATTGTCGGACAGAATGGGGCTGGCAAAACCACCTTGCTCAATCTCATGACAGGCGTGCTAGCGCCTGATAGCGGCACGGTGCGATTGGGCTCTAACCTCGAAATGGCGACGCTGGATCAGAGCCGCAAAACATTGAAGCCGGAATGGTCTTTGAAAGATGCGCTGACCAATAGCGGCGGCGATTATGTCGAGATCAATGGCGAGAAGAAGCATGTAATCGGCTATATGAAGGACTTTCTCTTCACACCCGAACAAGCACGCACCCCAATCTCACGCCTGTCTGGTGGGGAGCGCGGCCGCCTGATGCTCGCGCGCGCTATGTCGTTGCCCTCGAATTTTCTGGTGCTTGACGAGCCGACCAATGATCTCGATCTGGAAACACTCGACCTCTTGCAGGAAATGATCACCGATTACAAAGGCACGGTGATTGTTGTCAGTCATGATCGTGATTTTCTCGATCGTGTCGCAACATCAGTGATTGTCGCAGAAGGCGACGGCAAGTGGATTGAATATGCCGGTGGCTATTCCGACATGGTCAATCAGCGCGGCCAAGGCGTCAGTGCGGTTGGCAGCCTGCCGCAAAAGGCCAAGAGCCCCGCTAAGACGGAGCGCACCAACACTGCGCCGAAGAAAGAGAAGCTCTCCTTCAAGCATAAACATGCGCTGGAAACTTTGCCCGGCCGCATTGCAGAAATGCAGCAAAAGCGTGATTTGTTGATGGCAAAATTGGCAGAGCCCGGCCTCTATGAACGCGACCGCGTGGGCTTTGATAAAAACTCTGCCCTGTTGGCCGAAGCCGAAAAGAAGATTGCGGCTTGGGAAGAAGAATGGCTTGAACTCGAAGTGATGCGCGAAGAGCTTGAAGGCTAGCGTCTCTGCGGTCATGATCAGCCCCGACAGCGAAGGGGGCCGGACATGAGCACCCCGCCGGGAGGTTAATATGTCGAACTGGTTCCGCGCGCCCATGGCCGCGACTCTTGCTTGCACCGCGCTCCTCGCCAGTGCACCCGTGATGGCGCAAGGCAGCACGGATTGGCCGAGCCGCACCATCACAATCGTTGCTCCGCAGCCCCCCGGTGGCGGCTTTGACACCGTGGCCCGTGTGCTGGCTGACCGCATGCGCCCGATCCTGGGCCAATCGGTCATTGTTGAAAATCGTACGGGTGCGGGCACGCGCGTGGGCACGCAATCGGCGGCCAAAGCGCCGGCCGATGGCTATACGCTGATGATTGGCGCTCTTTCTAATATGGCGCTCAATCCGGGCCTCTATGACAATCTGCCCTATGATCCGATCAAGGATTTCAAACTCGCCGGCATGGCCGTGACCTGGTCTTACACATTGGTCGCGCGCAAAGACCTGCCGATGAAAGATCTGAAAGAAGTCATCGCCTACGCCAAGGCCAATCCTGAAAAAATGACCTATGCCTCAGCGGGCCTTGGATCAGGCCAGCATATTGCCAGTGCTGTCATGCTGAAACTGGCGGATGCAAAGCTCACCCACGTACCCTATCGCGGATCGCAAGATGCCTATCAGGATATTCTGGGCGGTCGCGTTGATCTGTTCTTCGACATTTCGTCGGCTGCTAAATCGCAAGTGGATGCGGGCACGGTGAAGGCACTTGCTGTGTCCTCAAAGGGACGCCAGCCTTCCCATCCCAATGTGCCGAGCGTTTTTGAAACGGATGTGGCGCCGCTCGATATGGAAAGCTGGTTTGGTCTGTTCGCACCCGCTGGCACGCCGGAACCGGTGCTTGCGAAATTGCGCGCTGCCATGGCGCAAGTCATGGCCATGCCTGATGTGCAGGAGCTTTTCGCCAAGAGCGGTGGACAGGTTCCTAAAAACAGCGCCGCAGAACAAGAAGCCAAAGTGCGCAGCGATATTGAACGCTGGACAAAGCTCATCCGCGAAGCGGGTATCAAGGGCGACTAAAAGAAAAGATCGGGGAGGAGTTCAGCCATGGGTACGTTCAAGAAACCCGCTATTTACACCACGATCTTGCTGTCAGGCCTGACGGTGACGAGTGCGGTTCGCGCAGATGCGATTGCTGATTTTTATCACGGCAAGACGATGCAGATGATCATCGCCACATCACCGGGCGGCGATTACGACACGCGCGGACGCTTGCTCGCGCGACACATGAATCGCCTCATTCCCGGCGAGCCCACCATTGTTCCGCAAAACATGCCAGGCGGTGTCGGCATTGCTGCTGCCAATCATATGGCGGCAGCTGCGCCACGCGATGGGACGGTGCTGCATATGCTGATGCAGAATATGCCAGCCCATCAAGCGATCGGCGGACAGGGCGTAAAATTCGACACGCGCAAATTGATCTTCATCGGCAACACGACCGACACGCCCAATGTCATCAATTCCTGGCACACAACAGGCATCACCAAAATCGAGCAGGTAAAAACGCAAGAGCTGATCGTCGGCGCAGCTGGCACAGCAACACCTGCGGCTTATTATCCGGCAGCGCTCAATGCGATGGCGGGCACGAAATTCAAAATCGTCGCGGGTTATCCGGGCGGCAATGATGTCAATCTCGCCATGGAAAAAGGCGAAGTCGGCGGGCGCGGCTCGAACAGCTGGGCCTCCTGGAAGAGCCTCAATCCGAAATGGATTGCCGAAGGCAAGGTTCATATTCTCGTGCAGATCGGCCTGCAGCGCGCCAAAGACCTGCCCGATGTGCCGCTGCTCTTCGAATTGGCCACCAATGAGGTCGACCGCGAAGTGCTGCGCTTCATCTCGGCCGATACGGCCATTTCGCGCTCCGCTGTCACCACGCCCGAAGTCCCGCCGGAGCGCGTGAAGGCTTTGCGCAAGGCCTTTATGGATACGATGAAGGACCCCCAATTCCTTGGCGAAGCCAATAAAATGGGCCTCGATATTTCACCCCTGTCGGGCGAAGAGTCACAGGCGGTGGCCGACAAGATCGTCGCAGCCCGGCCAGAAGTCATTGAACGGGCTAAGCTTATCCTTGAGGGGACGGGAAAATAGGCCCTCCCTCAGGGTTAACCGCGTGAGGGGAAACTCCTTGCCCTGACAGGCGGGGGCCTTTAGCACGTGGGGCATGTCAGAAACGTCCGCCGACCGCGATCAATATAGCTCCCTCGCCCTGCTCAAAAGGCTGGTGCGGGAGCATGGTCGCCAGCATGTTCGCTCCTATCTGCTTGCCGCACTTTTGATGAGCATTGGCGCAGGCGCGACCGCGCTTTCAGCTTGGATGCTGAAGCCCGTGCTCAACCACATGGTCGACGGCGAGGGTTTCAAGACACTGCAATTTCTCGCTGGCGGCGTGACTGTTTTGTTCTTTGTGCGCGGTCTCGCCACTTGGGGCTATCAAGTTGTGCTGGCCCGCACGGGCAACCGCATTGTGGCGGGCGTGCAGCGTCGGCTTTACGAACACCTGCTTCAGCAGGATATGCGCTTCTTTCATTCGCGCCATTCGACCGAATTGATGACGCATCTGGGCGGCGCAGCGAGCGGCGTGCGCGATGCTTTGCAAGTCGTCATCACGGGTGCCGGCCGCGATGTGTTGACGCTGGTCGGCCTGATCATTGTGATGATTGTGCAAGATCCGGTGATGGCGCTGATTGCTTTGTCGATCATGCCGGTAGGCGGCTATGCGCTCAATCGATTGATCCGCCGTGTGCGCCAATCGGCGCGCCGTTCTTTCGCGGGCTCGGCTGTTATTCTGGAAACGATTCAGGAAACAGTGCAGGGCATTCGCATCGTCAAAAGCTTCAATCTCGAAAATACCATGCGCAGGCGCATGAATGATGCAGTGCGCGAAGTTGAACGCTCAGTCAATCGCATGGCGATGGGCCAAGCCATTTCAAGCCCGATCTCCGATGCGGTGGCCGGCATTGCGATTGGCGCGGTGATTTTTTACGGGTCCTGGCGTGTGTCGATTGCAGGCGCTGATCCGGGCTCGTTCTTTTCTTTCGTCGGCGCTTTGCTGATGGCCTATGAGCCCGGCAAAAAGCTCGCGCGTCTGCATCTCGATATTCAGAACGGCCTGACCGGCGCGCGCATGATTTACGAAGTGCTCGATACGCCCGCCCAGGAAGTGCCGCAGGAGGGCCTGCCGGAGCTTCGTGTCTCAGCGGGGCGCATTGCTTTCGAAAATGTTCGCTTCAGCTATCGCGAAGGCGAAAGCGTGCTGGATGGCATCAATCTCGTCGCTGAACCCAATGCGACAACCGCTTTGGTTGGCCCGTCAGGTGGTGGCAAATCCACCATCATTGCTTTGATTCAGCGCTTCTTCCGGCCGGAAGATGGACGCGTCACCATTGATGGCCAGAATATGATGGATGTTGATTTGGCGTCGCTGCGCGACAAAATCGCTTTCGTTTCGCAAGATATTTTCCTCTTCCGCGGCACCATTCGCGACAATATTGCCATGGGCAAAGTGGGCGCGAGCGACGAGGAAATTATCAATGCCGCCCGGATGGCCAATGCGCATGATTTCATCATCGGCTTTGCCACCGGCTATGACACGAATGTCGGCGAACAGGGCGCGCAACTCTCGGGCGGCCAGCGCCAGCGCATCGCCATTGCGCGCGCCTTTCTGAAAAATGCGCCGATCATTCTGCTGGATGAACCAACCGCTGCGCTCGATTCCGAATCCGAACGCGAAGTGCAAAAGGCGCTTGATTCCCTGCGCCATGGCCGCACGACCATTGTCGTGGCGCACCGTCTGCAAACCATTGTCAATTCAGACCGGATCTGTGTGATTGAAAACGGCCGCGCCGTTGAAAATGGCACGCATGAGGAATTGATTGCCGCGAAGGGCACCTATCACACATTCTTCGCGACGCAATTTGGCGAAAGCGCAACGCCCGTTAAATTTGGGGCCGCAACGCGTTCGCACTAATGCTCTTCGCACTCGGGCGCTCAGTGCGATACTGACCCTTCGCCACCAGCGCGAAGAGAATACCGACCACAGACAGAATGGTGATCCACCAGATCTGCGCGGTCACAAGGCCAGAGATTGCAATCACACCACCACAGACCAGCGCGCCCTGCAGAAAGCCTGTCAGGGGCTTTGGTAATTTGGCTGTTGCGTGGAAGGCGAGAAAAACAAGAGCTGCAAGCGCCGCAGCGCCAATGATGCCAAGCTCGTACCAAACTTCGAAAATGACGCTGCGCGGCATGGCGGTAGGCAAAAAGCCCATTTGGAAGCCGCGCGCCACCGTATCATAGCCATGACCTGCGAGCAGTCGCAGACCTTCCGACGTAAAGAAAGCCTCTGCTGTCTGCATCGAAACTGCGAAAGCATGTGTGCTCGAGCGCAGAATGGGTGCCAATGCAAAAGGCATGGCGGGTGCCAACAAGATCAGAATGGCAAAGGCAATGCCAATGCCGCGCCCGATTTTCATCTGCGATGAATTGGACAGCGAAAAGACAATTGCGCCCGCCGCCAAAGCGCCAAGGGCGGCCGGCATCCACACAGCAATAATCGCCGCAGAAACGGCAACAGCCAGAAGTCCCGCCGACATCCAGCGATCACGCACAGCCAAAGCCGCCAGAGCTGGCCAGAGCATCATGCACATGGTGAGCGAGACACGATCCAGCGTGGAGGTTTCAATGTCTTGTGCGACAGCGGGCGGGGCCATGATGGAAATGATGAGCGTCGCTATAGCGCCAAGGCCTAGACCCAGCGGCAGCAAATAAAGATTGGATGTTTTGCTATGCGCCGGCAAAGCAGCGGCCGTTGCCATGGCGAAGAGCAATGTGCCTGCCGTCTTGAAATAGCGCTCGCCAGCAATAGCCGTGAAGGGCGTCCAGAGCAGGCTCAGCAAGCCCCAACCCAAGAGAAACAAGGTCATCAGGCAAAGCGGCGAAGCAATCGCGCTCGTCAGCCGCTCCATATGCGCGCGCTTGGGGTCCAATAGGACGCCGAAGAGGATCAGCGCCGCGCCCACCGGCATGAGCGTGAAGATCAGACGGCGCGACATAAGCGAGCCTGCAGGCACGCCAATGGCCAGAACCGCCACGCCCAAGCGAATGAGCAAAGCAGCCGCCTGGCGGGCGGGATCATCGAAAGAGCGGGATGGGTGCGGATCAGCCATGGGTTCGGTCAGAAATGAGGGTCACGAATGTTAGACCTGCGCCGGTTAGGATGATGTTACCGAAACTTGGGGTCGAATTCTGTGCACCCCATACCACAGCCCGCTCAAAAGCGCGTCAGCTGTCGGCCTTGGGCTTGCGGCGCATCGCCTTCACCTCACCCCGGGCAGCCTTGCCCTCGCGGCGGCGGATTTTTGAGGCGAAAGTGGGCTTTGTCGGGCGGCGGATGATCACGGGCTTTGCAGCTTCTTCAATCAGCGCGATCAGTCGCTCCAGAGCATCCTGACGATTGCGCTCTTGCGTCCGAAAGCGCTGGGCGATGATGACAATCACCCCTTCACGGGTGGCACGCCGCCCGGCCAAGCGAATCAGGCGCTCGCGCACTGGGTCAGAGAGATTGGGCGAAGCTGCCGCATCAAAGCGCAATTGCACGGCGCTCGAGACTTTATTGACATTCTGCCCGCCCGGGCCTGAGGCCCGGACGAAGCTTTCTTCAATCTCGCTCTCATCAAGCGATATGCGATTGGTGACGCGGATCATCGGCAAAAGCTAAGCGCTTTGCCCGATGATGTCACTTCACTCGCGCCGACCCGCTGTATGGCCGCGATTGCCCTCGCCCGGAGCGCCGACATCGATCAAAGCTTCGATGACATAGGGCTTGCCTTCGCGCACGGCTTTTTCACCACGCAACAAAGCGGCCGCAAGTTCGGCTGCCGTTGCAAATGGACCTTCACCCGCCACACCTTGCGCACGCGCCAGACCCACGAGATCAACCGGCGGATCACTCATCTCCTGACCGACGAATTTATTCTCGACCGGGCGACCGCGCTTCTTGGCCATCAATTCCTGATGCGCGACGTCATTGTAATAAACGCGGTTGTTGGCAATCACGAGAAGCAGCGGAATGCCCATATGAGCTGCGGTCCAAAGTGCGCTTCCACCCATGCAGAAATCGCCATCACCCACGACACCCACACAGAGGCGGCCAGAATCTTTTAGCGCGAGCGCTGTGCCGATGGCATTGGCCGGGCCCGACCCCACACCGCCACCGCCATCAAAGCCGACATAATCCAAAGGTCCTTTGAAATCGACGGTTTCTGACGGCCAGCCGAGCGAGAAGCCAGCCATGGTGACGTCACGCGTCTCGGTAAATTCGCGCATGACGAGGGCGAGATCTTTCAAACCCATCATGCCTTCGCTGCGCGGCTTTGGCAGTGGTGCCGCGTTGCGTGCAGGCCATTTGGCTGGCGACTTTTCTTTTGTGCCACGCAAACGATGAACCGCGTCGATCAATGGGCGAATGAGCTCATTGGGCGACGCGAGAATTTTGAGATCGCAAGCCGGTAGGCCGAAATAATCCATGTTCCAGCCGTTGTGGAGATATTCATCGAGCGAGCAATGAATGATTTTGGCATCAACGGGCACATTCTTGCCGAGCGTTTGCGAGAAATGACCTTTGAGATCCATCCAATCGAGCGAGAGGATAACGTCGGCTTCTTTTGTCGCTTGTGTTGTCGCGGGCGAGGGACGGAAACGCGGCTCGAAAGCATGCAGAGGATGCGCGGTCGGGAATGAAGCGGCTGTTTTCATATCGGTCAAAACCAGCGCGCCCAAAGCTTCAGCCAAAGCAACGCGTGCATCCCAATCTTCTTGCGAGCGCGAAACGCGGCCCATCAAAATCATCGGCTTTTTGGCGTTGACCAAGAGACGCGCGGCTTCTTCGACAGCTTCAACGGAAGGCGCAGGTGCGCAACCGGGCTGATGGCGCGCGGGATCGGGGAAATGGACCGGACCCTCAAGCTTTGATTCCTGCAAAGCGACATCGAGGCAGACATAGGTCGGTCCGCGCGGCTCTGTGGCAGCAATCTGATGCGCGCGCATCATGGCTTCGAGCGTGGCGCCAACCGAGCGGGGCTCGTCATCCCATTTTGTGTAATGGCGAATCAAAGCGCCCTGATCTTTGGCGGTGTGAATCCAGTCAATCCATGGGCGGCGCTCTTCCGCATCGCCCGGACCTGTCGCACCCAGCATGAAGACGGGCGCGCGACCGCACCAAGCATTGAAGATCGCCATGGTCGCATGCATCAGGCCGACATTGGAATGAAGTGCCACGCCCATCGGCTTTTCGGTGACTTTGGCATAGCCCTGCGCAATGGCGACCGCATGTTCTTCATGCAGGCAGACCAGCATTTGCGGATCGCGATTGCCCAGATAATTGACCATGGAATCATGCAGGCCGCGATAGCTCGCACCCGGCGTCAGCGCGATATAGCGCAAGTCGAGACGGCGCAGCATTTCGGCCATGGCGTCCGAAGCCCAGCCCATTTCGGCATTGCTGGCTTTTTGCAGCTGATCCTTGTCCGGGAAAGTGGCGGTGGCGAGTTTAATGTCTTGCTTCTTGGCGTCCGTCATTTTGTCCTCCCGGGGCTCTTGGCAATGCGGCCCTTTGAATGGACGCGATCTTAGAGGAAAGCGCTCCCCCAGAGCAAGCAATGCGGGCTTTCACTCTGCAAGAAGCGCGGCTAGCATGAGGCCAAGGCCGATCAAGAGCCGAAAGGGAGGATGCCATGGATATGAGAAAGCTTTTGGCTTGCGCTTTTATTGCCGGTGCAGGCTTTGTGGGAACCGCGCGCGCGGATGCCATTTCTGATTGGAAAGATCTCGCTTTCCCGCCAGCACCAGAGTTGAAGCCGGCGAAAGTCGATCCCGCAACAACCGCGCTGCTGCTGCTCGATTTCACCAATCAAACCTGCACGCCGGAACGCCGTCCGCGCTGCGCCGCGCAAGTGCCGGGTCTTGCCAAATTGCTTGGCGAAGCACGCGCCAAAAACATGATGGTGATCTACAGCGTGGCGACCGCAGGCTCGGACCGCAAAGATATTCTGGCTCCACTCGCCGCGCGTGATGGCGATCCGGTTCTGCCTCCGCTCGGGCCTGACAAATTCATCGCCAGCGATTTCGAAAAAATGCTGAAAGACCGCAAGATCGAAACATTAATCGTTACCGGCACGGCCGCACATACATCTGTTCTACACACAGGTGGCGAAGCGGTTTTGCGCGGCTTCAAAGTTGTCGTGCCGGTGGATGGCATGTCCTCGAATGAAGCCTTCAGCGAAGCCTATACGGCTTGGCACATGGTCAATGCTGCACGCATCATGAATGGCGTGACGCTGACGCGCGTGAATATGATCTCGTTTTAAAAACAAAAAGCGCCGCCGTGCTGGAGCAGGGCGGCGCTTCATGTCTGGCGCAAGATTTCTTAGAAAGAAATCATATCCGTCTTGGTGAGCTTGACGCGATCGGCAAGACCGGGGCCATTGACCAGCTGCCAGGCGACAATCTGTTCTGACCAGGCATTATTGCCGGACATGCCATCAATCGGCAGCAGCACATCATAATTGCGGAAGGCCGCGCCAGTTGCCGTGTAAAGCACCGCGCCGTTCGATGCCGTACCGACCGGAATTACAGTCTTGATGCCCTTGTCTTTGAGGATCTTGTCGAGATCGGTTCCCAAAAACTTGTCTGCTCGCGCAGCAACAATCGGTTCGCCTGCTTGTGCGGCCAATTCCGGCAAGAAATTGGTCATGACAGGATCATTGCCAGTCACGGCATAAACAACCGTCACGCCCTTTGCGCGCGCATCCGCGAGAAGCTTTTTGACCGGCGCAATGGTCGCCACACAACGCGGGCGTGCTTGCTCGGTGCAAGACGTTTTCATGAAATCCATGACGATCAAAGCCGTGGTCTTCACATCGGGCGTTGCTTTCTGCAAAGCAGGCATGTCAGGGGCTTTGATGCTGCCCCATTCAGCAGACAGATCGGCTGCCTGAACAGAAGCACCAAATGCGGCCAAGAGAGCTGCTGCGAGGATAGTCTTTATTTTCTTCATCTTGTTTCTCCTTCAAGCTGTCAGCGCGCTACGCGAGCCGCGAGTGCTTTCATGTCATCTTCACTGCGCACTGTCATGACAGCGACGCGGCGTGTGCGCGAATAGGGCAGAACAACTTGGATTTTTCCATCCTTTTCGAGCAATGAAATGTGACGTGTTTCCGTGCCGCGTGAGGGCAAGTCAAACAAGGTCCATTGCGAATTGGCCGGATCATATTTGGCAATCGCATCCGTGCTCCACAAATTGGTCCAGACCTGATGGCGCTTATCAATCGCAATCTGGTAGGGCTGTTGTGTTGCTGGATTGGGTAGCGGGATCAAATCAACTTTGTTGGATTTGATATTGATCCGCGCCAGATTGCCACCGAAGGAATTGCCGACATAGACAAATTCACCATCGGGATTCTTGTCGCCGCCCATGCGCCGCGCACCCTGCGCCCATGGATAAGGCGTGTTGAAATCCGGCACGACATATTTCGCATAAAGCGCTTTTTCATCTGCCGTCAGACGATCCATTTCTGCCTGCACAGGCGGTAGTTGAATCTCGCCCGTCTGGCCATTGACGGGATCACCGCGCATGACTCTGTCGAATTTCATGTCCAGCCACCAGCCATTGCCAGCCGAATCCGCGGCTGTGCCATAGACGGTGCCAACACCTTTTTCAGTCTTGTAGGTGAGTGACTTGAATTCCAGAAAAGCTTCTTTCTCGGGATCAAAACGCAACACACCATCGGGCGTTGTCACCCAAATGAAACCTTTGGGGTCCACATCCAGCGTGCCGGCCGTGCCCGACATCGGCTTGGGCGGCGTATAGACTTTCACTTGCTCCGTTTTCGGATCAAGCTTGGCAAGGCCTGTGGGATTGCCGCCGGGTGACGAGCCGGGGCGCGTGTTGAACCAGATGAAACCTTTCTGGTCACGCACAATGCCATGCGTCTGCGAAGCAAAGCCGTTTGGCTCATCGACTTTGATCGCCTTGAACGCACCCGTTTTCGCATCAATGCGACCAACGGTGATGGTACGGCTCGGCCATGAATGGGTGAACCAGATATTGCCGTCGAGATCGGCTTCGGCATCATGCACGCCATAGCCGCCGAACATGCCGGACGGTGTGCCCTTGGTCCAATCACTGCCGTCATTGGTGAAGTAAGTGCCGGGCAATTTCAGATCGGGATCAAGCGGCACATCATATTCTTTGAACACAGCGCGCGCGGCCTCGCCTGTCGGGCGTGTGCGCAGATTGTAATTCATGGAGGAATCGCCCGGACCCCGCGCACGCGCGAGATAACGCGACAATTCTTCCTGATGGCCTGCAATGCTAGCATTAGGCGGCTCATGATCGCCACGATGCACGCCCAACACATTGAAGCGCTTCATCGCTTCGAGAATGGAATTCCAGCCAGCTTCGTCAAACTTATGCTGCAAGGGATATGCGGCCGTGTGGCAGCCTGTGCAGGTTTTGCGGATGAATGTTTTCATGCGCGCATCATCAGCTGTCGCTTCTGGTAATGCGGCCAAGAATTCATCGCCCGGCAATTGCTTCACGAAATCGGCGAAAGATTGCAGCGTGAAATCCTGCGACTTAGCGCCATTCAACGCGACATCGCTTTTGCCTGTGTCATAGGCAATGGCCTGCGCCCAGACGCGATATTTGCCGTCCGTCATATCGGGGAAATAATAGCGGCCGGTCTGATCGGTGAAGACGGTCGTCGTGATCGGTGAGCCGTCCATTTTGGCCGAGACAGTGACGCCCGCCATGGCTGCGCCGTCTTTATTTTTGACCGTGCCGGAGAGCAGAGAATCCGCCTGAGCCGGCAGAGCGAAAGAAGCGAAAAGCGCAACGGCGCTGACAGTGGATAGATATTTCATGGCAGCCTCCCTCAATTATCGTCGCGGCGTTCGCCGGTGGTGCGCGCAGTCGGCTTGGCATCGGGAGGTGGGGGATCGAGCGTTTGCACATAAGCGACAATCGCGCGGATCTGCGTGGCATTATATTGGTGCTTGAAACCGGGCATCCGCTGCGGGATGCCATTGGAAATGACTTCCGCCATCACGTCAGCCTGACCGCCGAGATTTTCCTTCGACAGGGCGGGGCCAAAACGCCCCGAGGTGATGAGCGGCTTGGTGTGACAGACACCGCAGGATTGCTCGTAAAGCTGGCGGCCCGCCGCCAGATCAGGCTTGGCCGCAGGGCCACCCGCATTTTGCGCAAAGGCTGGCAGAGCCAAAAGGCTCGCAAATAGGAAAACGCCCGTCGTTCGGGTCATCGGCTCCTCCCCAGAGTTATCTTTTTATCGGAGCTAGCCTATGCCCAAGCGGGCGGGGCTGAAAAGGGGCGAAAGGCCCGAAATCGCCTCTCTCATACAAATTGCGCAGACGCGCGATTCATGGCTCACTGGCTCCCAAGAAAATAACACCGGGAGGACATGATGAACCGAGCCCCTAGCCGTCGCGCTTTCCTGGCAGGATCAGGCGCACTGACCATTGCCATTGCGCTGCCTGGCATTTCGGCCAAAGCCGCCCCCATGGCCTCTCGCCTGCCGATGAAGGCCGACAATCTCGCCACCTATATCAGCATTGATAAAGACGGCCGCGCCACAGGATGGATCGGCAAAATCGATATGGGCCAAGGCACGGATGTGGGCTGGGCGCAGATGATCGCCGAAGAGCTCGATCTGCCACTGGAGCGCGTCGCCATTGTGCAAGGCGATACGCATGTCACCATCAATATGGGCGGCGCCTCCGGCTCGACCGGTATTTGGAAAGGCGGTGTCGCCATGCGTGCGGCCGCCGCTGAAGCCCGCCTTGTGCTGATGGAAATGGCATCGGCCAAACTCGGCCTGCCGCTGGATCAATTGCGCACAGAGAACGGTCGCGTCATTGCGATGAACGATCCCGCCAAAAGCATGGGCTATGGCGAGCTGATCGGCGGCCAGCATTTTGGCGAAACGCTTGAATGGAACAAAATCATTGGCAGCGATCTGTCAGTGAAAGGCCGCGCCAAGCCGAAATCGCCTAAGGATTATCGCATTGTCGGCAAGAGCGGTATTCGCCGACGCGATGTGGACGGCAAAATTCTCGGCACAATGGATTATCTGGTCGATATGAAAGTCGACGGCATGGTGCATGGCCGCGTCATACGTCCGCCTGTGGCAGGTGCCATCCCCGTCGCAGTCGATGAATCTTCTGTCAAAGATATTCCGGGCGTCCAGATCGTGCGTGACAAAGGCTTCATTGGACTTGTTGCGCCGCGTGAATGGGATGCGGTGAAAGCTGCGCGCCAGTTGAAGGTGACGTGGTCTGATGCACTCGCGCCCTTCCCGACGCATGAAAAACTGTATGAGCATATTCGCAAAGCCAATGTCATCAAGCGTGACGTGGATAAAGAAAAAGGCGATGTCGCAGCCGCTTTCACAAAGGCTGCGCGCGTCATTGAGGCCGAATATGAATGGCCGTTTCAATCTCATGCACCCATGGGACCGGCGTGCGGCCTTGTCGATGTGAAGCCCGATGGCGTGCGCATGTGGACGGGTTCGCAAAAGCCCCATTATGCGCGCGACGGTGTGGCCATGTTGCTTGGGCTCGACCCGGAAAAAGTCATTTGCTATTCCATGGTGGGTCCGGGCTCTTATGGGCGCAATGATTCCGGCGACGTCGTAATGGATGCAGCCGTTCTCTCCAAAGCTGTTGGCAAACCTGTACGCGTGCAGAGCATGCGCCATGAAGGCCATGGCTGGGATCCGAAAGCACCAGCCAGCGTGCACAAGTCGCGCGTGGCGCTGGATGTAGACAATCGCATCATCGGCTGGCAGTTCGATTCGAAAACATTTTCGAAACGCGACTTCCTCAACAATGAAGGCGACCCGTCACATACATTGGCAGGCCAATTGCTCGGACTGCCACTCAAGCCCGTGCTGATCTTCGGGCCGCCGGAAGAAAATTATGATTTCGAGGCTTTCCAGAAAGTCTCGAACATCATCCCGCCTCTGCTCGACCGTGCCTCGCCCTTGCGCACAGCGCATTTGCGCGATCCCGGCGGGCCACAGGTTCATTTTGCGGTCGAATCCTTCATGGATGAAGTCGCCTATTCGTTGGGCCAAGACCCGGTCGAATTCCGTCTGCGCTATATTAAAGACGCACGCGATGTGGCGGTGATTAAAGCTGCAACAGAAAAAGCGGGCTGGCAGAAACGCACCGCCGCGCGCAAGCAGACACAAGGCGATGTGATGATCGGGCAGGGCATTGCTTATGCGGTGCGAGCAGGCACGCGCGTGGCGACTGTTGCCGAAGTCGAAGTGCACAAAACAACGGGTCGCGTGAAAGTGCGCAAGATCACGGTGGCGCATGATTGCGGACAGATCGTCAATCCGGATCTCATCCGCAGTGCAGTTGAAGGCAATATTGTCCAATCCACCAGCCGCGCTCTGTTTGAAGAAGTCACCTTCGACACTAAAAATGTCACAAGCGTGGATTGGAACGGCTATCGCATTGCCGATATCACCGATCGTCCGCTCGAGATCGATGTCATCTTGATTGACCGGCCCGATGTGGCGCCAACGGGCGCAGGCGAAGCCTCCTCACGACCGACCGCTGCGGCACTCGCCAATGCCATCTATGATGCCACAGGTCTGCGTCTGCGCCGTGCACCGCTCACACCAGAACGCATCAAGGCAGGAATGGCTTGATGAATGCAGAGGATATTTGGTGCAGGCCGGATGTCATTGCGCAAAGCGTGCGGCTGATCTCGTCGTTCCGCGCTTGCGTAGGACGAGATTTGATTGCGGCATCCGGTGATGAGGCAGAAAATGCAAAGGCGCTGTTTGCAGCGCCTTTCGCTTTGCTCTCCCATGGTACGCAAGATGATCCGGTTCTGAATTATGGAAACCAGACGGCGCTGACACTCTGGGAAATGGATTTTACGTGCTTCACGCAAATGCCCTCGCGCCTGACGGCCGAGCCTATGCTGCGCGAAGAGCGTCAGCGCTTGCTCGAAACGGCAGCGCTCAAAGGCTATATTGACGATTATTCAGGTATTCGCATCAGCGCGAGCGGGCAACGTTTTCGCATTTCTAATGTGATTCTTTGGACTGTCGCCGATGCGCAAGGCGCAAAATATGGGCAGGCTGCTGTCTTCGACACGTGGGACAAAGTCTGACGCAAAGTTACTTCGAATTGACGGCATTGCGATAATCACTCGCTCATCATTCTGATCAAAAGAACGTCGCCTATGAACGCGCGTTAAGACTTTTCAAGACGGCCACGTTTCAGCATGGCGCATTCTTTTCAAGGATTGCGCCATGACTTCGCTTTCAGCTTTGACGACAGCCTCCCAATCTTTGGCTCTTTTGAAAAATGTGGCCAAGGCCAAAGCCGCACCAAAAACCGATATTTTGCCGACAACCAGCGGCGACAAAAAGCTCGATGCTTTACTAATGGGCGGCACCAATGTCTGGCATCATGCCACGGGCAGCGTGGCGAACAAGACGGCCAATGTCGTCAAAGCAGGCGTCAAAGAATTACAAAATGTCGTTGGCCGCGCGATCAAATATGCCTTTATGGATTCAAGCTTTCTGACACGGCTTACGGGAAGCGAAGCCAATGGCGCGGCGGTGATGACCAATACGCAAAAGCAGGCTGTGCAGGAGGCGTTTGATTATATTTCCGGTGTGATCAACCAGAGCTTTGAACTGGTCACAGACCCCACACAGGCGGATATTGTTTTCGGTACAAATAATCAAGGCGGGACGAGTGCGGGCTACGCCTATTTGCCCAATCGCAGCGGCAGCCATGCGCAATATCTGATGCTCGCCAATGATCAGGCGACCAATAACACTTTCTCCAACGGCTCCTATGGCCTGCTCACTTTGCTGCATGAGATTGGCCACACATTGGGCCTCAAACATCCCGGCAATTATAATGCAGGCGGCGGTGGCACGCCGGGGCCTTATCTGTCCAAGGCCGATGACAATCGGCGCAATACGATCATGTCTTATTATGGCGCGAGCGGCATTTCGGCCAATCCGCAAACGCTCATGGCTTATGACATTGCAGCGCTGCAATATCTTTACGGCGCCAACCGTAGCCCGACCAATGCCGAGGCGCTGGCCAAGCGCCAGACTACGAGTTTTACCGATGGTTGGGCGGGGCTGGAAACTCTTTGGACCCCACAAGGCGCGTCACTCGATTTGAGCGCCATGACGAAAAGCAATGTCGTTGATCTGCGCGAAGGTGCGTTCAGCTCCATCGGCTCAACCAAGAATAATGTGAGCCTTGCCTATGGCAGCAAGGTTTCGAGCGTCACAGGCGGATCGGGCAGCGACCAGGTCTATTCCGCCGAGAGCGGCACAATGAGCCTGAATGGCGGTGCAGGTGCGGATACGCTCTATCTGGCAGGCTCGGCCAAAGAATGGACGCTGAACGGATCGACCTATACGCGCAAAGTGGGCGGCAAGGTCGTGGCGACCATTGCAGCGACGGGCTTTGAGACGGTCGCCTATTATAATCCGGCCAAGACCGCCCTGATGCGTGCCTGATGACAAAAGCCGCTGTGCCAGCTAGATTTTCATCAGCCTTCGGGTCGATGCGAAACAAGAGAGCTGGCGCAACATGCTCCATTCATGGATGTCACGATTTGCCGATATTCGGCCCGATGAAATTCGTGCGACGCTCTGGTCTTTTCTCTATTTTTTCTGCTTGCTTGCAGCCTATCTCATTTTGCGGCCATTGCGTGATGAAATGGGCATCGCGGCAGGCCGCGATACGCTGCAATATCTCTTCACTGCGACATTTTTCGTGATGCTGGCTGCCTCCCCGCTTTATGCGGGGCTGGTTGCGAAAATGCCGCGACAAAAATTCATTCCGCTCATCTATCGTTTTTTCATTCTGAACATCGCGACCTTCTGGGCACTTCTCTATTTCAAGATCGAAGTGACATGGACGGCACGCGTCTTCTTCGTCTGGGTGAGCGTATTCAATCTTTTTGCCGTCTCGGTCTTCTGGTCCTTCATGGCCGATCTGTTTGCGACCGAACAAGGCAAACGCCTGTTTGGTTTTATTGCGGCCGGTGGCACGGCTGGTACATTGCTCGGATCATCTTTGACAGTTGGTCTCTCGGGCCTTGTCGGCCCGGTCAATCTGCTTATTGCAGCAGGCGTATTGCTCGAACTCGCCGTTTTCTGCGCCTTGCGCCTTGAGCGCGCCGCGCCAAAGCGCGAGCCGATGGACGAGCAACTAGAAACACAGGCTCTGGGTGGCGGCATGCTCTCGGGCTTTCGCCTCATTGCTGGCTCGCCCTATCTGATGGGCATTGCGCTTTGGGTGGCCTTCCTCTCGCTGGCTGGCACGTTCCTCTATTTCATCCAGCAAGATGTCGTGCGCAGCCTTTCCGAGGATCCAGCTGTGCGCACGCGCATTTTTGCCGGCATGGATCTCATCGCCAATCTAATGACGCTCGGCCTGCAATGTGTGGCGACAGGCCAGATCATCAAACGCCTTGGCGCGGGACCGGGGGCGGCCATCTTGCCCGTTCTTTTCGGATTGGGCTTTGTCGCCTTGATCCTAGCGCCTGGCTTGTGGACGATTGTTGCTTTTCAAGCGCTGCAACGCACGCTCAATTTTGCTTTCTCCAATCCAGCGCGCGAAATCCTCTTCACTTCTGTCGCGCGAGAGGAGAAATATAAAGCCAAGAATCTCATCGACACGGTGGTGTTTCGCGGCGGCGATGTTGTCTGGAGTTGGGCCTTTGCCGGTCTAGCCGCGCTCACGGGCTCGGCTCTGGCGGTCGCAGGATGCGCCATTCCGATCATGGCCGGATGGGCTGGTCTTGCCGTGTGGTTGGGCCGTAAACAGGAAAGTCTGATCAAACAGACACAAGGGAGGCAAGAATGATGAAGCGTTTTGACGCGCCCAATCGGCGCGAGATCATGTCTTTGGCTGCCAGCGCGGCGCTCTCTTCAACCGTCCCGGCTTTTGCCCAAGCAAGCCTGCTCGCGCGCAAGATTCCCTCATCAGGCGAGATGCTGCCTTGCGTCGGCATCGGCACGGCAATTATTTTCGATTTTGAAAATGACGCGCAAAAACTTTCCGAGCGCACCGATGTGGTGAAAACGCTTGTCGCTGGCGGCGCGAGACTGATTGATACCGCACCCTCTTACGGCAAGGCGGAAGAGCGTGTTGGTGACATTCTGAAAGACTCAGGCCTGCGTGAAAAAATTTTTCTCGCCACCAAAGTGCGTGTGGCTGACAGAGACGCCAGTATCGCGGAAATGCAGGCGAGTTTGAAAAAGCTGCACGTCAGCAAGCTCGATCTCATGCAATTGCACAATGTACGCGACCCCAACCAACCGCTCGATCTGCTGCGCGAATGGAAATCACAAGGCCTGTGCCGCTATATTGGCGTCACCTCCTCTTTCGACCGTGATTATGATGCGGTGGAAGCTTGCGTGAAAAAACAAAAGCCGGATTTCTTCCAGATCGATTATTCGCTGGTGGATCGTAACTCAGAAGAGCGGCTCATTCCTACGGCTGCTGATGCAGGCTGCGCCATTCTCACCAACCTGCCTTTCGGGCGCGGCAAATTCTTTCAGAAGGTCGGTGGCAAGCCGCTGCCAGAGATGGCAAAGGACATCGACTGTACGAGCTGGGCGCAATTTGCACTGAAATGGCTTTTAGGGCATCCCGCGATCACCGCCGTGATCCCCGGCACCGATAAAGCCCAATATATGACCGATAATTTAAAAGCCGGCATGGGACGTCTGCCAGACGCTGCCATGCGTAAAAAGATGGTCGAAATTTTCGAGGCACTTTAAAATGACGATGGCGGCACAGGCAGACAGCAGACAAGACGTTCAAGTGATCGGGCTCATCAGCTTCGCTCATTTGCTCAGCCATCTTTACATGCTCGCCTTACCGCCGCTGTTTCCGCAGCTACGCACCGATTTCAATGTCGGCTATGTCGAGCTGGGACTCATGATCACGGCCTATGCTGTGACAACAGGCTTGTTGCAAACGCCTGTTGGTTTTCTCGTCAACCGGATCGGCGGGCAACGCGTTCTGGCAGGCGGGCTCTTCCTCAACGCACTTTGTATTTCGCTGGCGGGACTTGCCACGGACTATTGGCAATTGGTTGCCCTCATGCTTCTGGCTGGCGCTGGATCAAGCGTCTTTCATCCGGCTGATTATTCCATCCTCAGCGCGCGCATTTCCACAACGCGTATTGGGCGCGCGCTTTCGGCTCATTCGCTAGCCGGCAATCTGGGCTTTCTGGCAGCCCCGCCCTTGATGGTTCTGCTTTCAGCTTTTCTGAGCTGGCGCACAGCTGCTATTCTTGTGGGCCTTGTGGGCATGGTCCTGGCGATCGCTATTTTCTTTTTGACAGCGCTTCTGTCGGGCGAAGGCAAAACGAAATCGAAACAGAAGGATTCATGGGGGCAGCTGCTCAGCTCACCGAAAATTCTGCTGCTCTTTGCTTTTTATGTGCTCTCGTCAGCCGCCAATTCCGGCATGGTTCATTTCTCCGTCGTCGCCTTTAAAGAAATTTACGGACTACCCGTGACCGTCACCGCCATGGCGCTGACGGCCTATCAAGGATTGCAAATGGCGGCTGTGCTGCCGGGTGGTTGGCTCGCGGACAAGATCGAAAACCACGAACTCATTCTCGCGCTTTGTTTTGGCCTGTCAGGCGTACTGGTTCTCACGGCAGGGATCGGCGGGCTGCCCTTCTGGATCGTGATTGCTCTGCTGGGAACGGCAGGTGCCATGCGCGGCCTCGTCAACGCCTCGCGCGACGTCTCGGTGCGCCATGCTGCCACTGATGGCGTGAGTGTGGGCACTTTGTTCGGCTTTGTGACGACAGGCTATAGCGGCGGGCAGATTATCGGCCCGGCGCTTTATGGCTGGCTCATGGATTTCGGGCATCCCGAGCTTGTCTTCTGGGGGTCGGCCGGGTTTTCGACCCTCGCCATCGCCACCATGATGGTCAACCGCGCAACACCGCGCGGCTGATCAGAGCTTTGTCTCGCCACGCCCCTTGCCAAGTTCTTTGGCCTGCGGCGTTTGCATGTAGAAGTTCAAAAATTCATAGGCCAGCGACGCATCATGCGATTGGTTGAATTGCGCCATCGCCTGCTTGTTGAGAACGCGCTTGGTCATCGCCAGCGCATAGGCATTGCGCTTTAACAAGCGCTGCGCAATCTCATCCGTCTTGGCATCGAGCTCTGCTGCCGGGACGGCGTAATTGACGACACCCATAGTCGCCAATTCCTTGGCGGTAAACGGACGTGCCAGCATCAGATATTCTTTGGCCATGGCGAGCGGCATTTTGAGTGGTGCGAACACTGTGCCGCCATCGCCTGTCACCATGCAATGGTCTGCTGAGCCGACCATTTGACCATCAATAACGAGGTCGCCTGCGCTCATATGGTGATCGGCAATGATCGCATCTTCACGCGCAATGATGAAATCGCAGGCCAGAACAAGATTGGCGCCAAAGCCAACCGCATGGCCATTCACTTTGGCGATCACCGGCTTTTCAATCGTGCACATGGCTTCGACGGCTTTTGTCACGCCGCTCATAATGTCCCAATCATTGCCCGGATTGCCGTGATGGCCATAAGACGAGGGCGGGATGGTGAAGACATCTTCCTTGCCCGTGATGACGATCACGCGGATCTCGTCATCATTACGCAATTCTGTCAGAGCGCGGGCCACTTCACTCGCACGCTGCGCGCCACCGCGCTTTTCAGTGCGCATCAATTCGCGGATATGCTTTTCCATCCGCTTGAGTTCAATGGTTGCAACCTGGCCCTTGCGGACAATGTCGAGCAAAACATAATCAGACATTTCTTATCCTCACTTGTCGGCAAGCAGCTTGGCAAAACGCTGGCGAATAGGCTCTGGCGTTTTGGCCGCTTTTTCCAAAAGCCCTTGGACGTAAGCGCCATCGACCGGGCTCGTCATAATGCCGGCTTTCAGCATTTCTGAGCGGAAGGTTTCATCCATCGCCATATCCATGAAAGCCTTACGCAAGATCGCTGCACGATCGGCAGGGATTTCTGGTGGCGCCACCACCGGCAACGCCATGAAGAAAGGCAGTTCTGCGAAATCGAGCAAGGCAAAATCATCGCCCTGTTTCACCAATTCGCGCGCAATCGGCACATTCGGATAATCAGGCAAACGCGTCGTGCGGCCGAAAGCAATCAGGGGTTTCAGCTTTTTTTCCGCCCACAGCTGCGGACGACCCACCATGATCGCGCTGATGTCGACAATCTGCCCGTCGACTTCGCCGCGTTCCATCGCCAGCCAGATTTCATTGGCGCCCGGAAAACCGCGCACAACATCGACATTCATGCCGACCATATCTTTGCCAATCAGCGCGAACGTAATGTTGGTCGAGCCGCCTCGTGTGCCGCCCAAAATCGCGGGCTTCGACAATTTGGCGAGTTCCGCCATATTGCTCGCGGGAAAATTCTCGTTCACCACCATCAGATAGGCATCGTCCTTGTAGGACGAGAGCGAGCCGAGCCAGGTCAGTTTCAGCGGATCGAAATTGGCATTGGGGTCATTCAGAAATGCCAATTGCGGCAGAGCGCGGCTCATCACAACGATGGAGAGCCCATCGCGATCAAGCGTATGGGCCAGCTTATTGGCAATGGCGAGACCGCCAGCGCCGGGCTGGTTCTGCACGACAATGCTGGGGCGCCCCGGAATAAAGCGCGCCAGATGGCGGGCAATGGTGCGACCCGCCGTGTCGTAATAGCCGCCTGTCGAGGAGCCGACGATAATGTTGAGCGTCTTGCCCGCATAAAACTGGTTTTGCGCTTGCGCCTCGGCCAGACCCATGGCGGGTGCTGCGGCGAGTGAGGCCAAAGCCTCCCGTCGTGAGAGCATATCTTCCTCCCTAGTGGCGAGCGTCTGTCGCGCTCTGTTTCTGCCGGCAATGATAGCCCGATTGTAGGGGCCTGCAATGCCCTTGCCTCGGTCTCGGGCCGGTTCTAGGCTTACCGTCAAGCGCCGAAGACAGGCGCGGGGCCAAAAGGCCCCTAGGGAGGACTAGATGGACCTGATCGCTGACCGCGGCCGCCGCGTCACTGTGGACGAACTCAACACAAGCAAATTGCTGGCGCACGCCGCTGAACAGGCCCGTGATCGAAAATATGATGAGATGATGATCGTCGATTGCGACGCGCATCATTATGAAAACGAGAATTTCGGCGACATCTTCCCCTTCATGGAAAATGACGTGCTGAAGCAGCTCACCATGGGTGGGCGCCTCAAGAATGGCGTGCAGGCTTTGTTGCCGACACAGATCGGCTATCAGGACATGGGCGGGCGCGTCACGCGCTATCCGCTACGTTCAACCGAGAAGACAGAGCCAGGCCGCTTGCGCGACGTGCAGCTGGGCGAGCGCTGGATGGACGCGATGGGCGTCGATTATTCCTGCCTCTTCCCGACAGGCATGCTGAACGTCGGCCTGCATCCGCAGAAGGAAATGGAAGTCGAACTCTGCTGGGCCTACAATCGTTGGCTCACCGAAGTCGTGCTGCCGGAAAATCACGGCCGCTTCTATACGCAGCTCGCTCTGCCGCTGTCAGATCCGGAAGCCTCATTGCGTCAGGTCGAAACGTTCGGTGGCCGCAAGGGCGTCACTGGATTCATGGTGACCACCGTGCGCACATTGCCGGTGCATGACAATGCGCTGATGAAAGTCTATCGCGCGATTGAAGAGCGCGGCCTGTCGCTTGCTTTTCATTCCGGTCCCAACTGGGGCGAGCCCGTGTTTCAGGGCCTGAACCGATTCATCAGCGTGCATGCGCTCGGCTTCTCTTTCTACAACATCCTTCACTGCACCAATTGGGTCATCAATGGGATGGGCGAACGCTTCCCAAAGCTGCCCGTGATCTGGATCGAATCGGGTCTCGCATGGATCCCATTCCTGATGCAGCGCCTCGACCATGAATATATGATGCGCCCGTCAGAAGCCCCGCTTCTGAAGAAGAAGCCTTCGGACTATATGCGCGACATGTTCTATTCGACGCAGCCGATGGAAATACAGGACATGGAAGCGTTGGAAACAACCTTCCGCATGATGAATGCCGAAACGCAGCTCATGTATGCGTCTGACTATCCGCATTGGGATTTCGACTTGCCGAGCACGATCTATGATCTGCCCTTCCTGTCGGAAAAGGCCAAACACAATATTCTGGGCGGCACAGCGGCACGACTGTTCAAGCTTCCCCCACGCAATGAGAAGCAAAAAGAAAACCTCATTAAATATGGCAATTACACCGCAGGCTGATTGATCTCTGGGGAGAATATTCATGCGCCTTGCAGCTGTCTGCATCATAGCCGCCGCATCCATATCGGCTGCGCATGCACAAAGCCCCGAGGCTTTCTACAAGGGCAAGACCATCGACATGATGATCGGCTCGGAAGCGGGCTCGGGCTATGATGCCTATGCGCGCCTTGTTGCCAATCACATGGGAAAACATATTCCTGGGCGGCCCAATATTGTCGTCAAACAAATGGTCGGTGCAGGCGGCATTGTCGCCACCAATTATCTCGCCAAGATTGCGAATAAAGATGGCAGCGTGATTGGGCAGGTGCAAAACACCGTGCCTTTCCAGCCTTTGGTCACACCGGGTGGCGAGCAATTTGATGCGACAAAACTTGGCTATATCGGCTCAGCCAATAGTGAAGTCGCGCTGGCTTTCACGTGGCATTCATCAGCAACGAAGACGCTTTCCGATTTGCAAAAGCGCGAGACAATCATGGCGGGTGTGATCGGCTCCATCAGCGCCAATTATGCTTATGCGATGAGTGATCTGGCGGGCGCCAAAATCCGCCTCATCACCGGTTATGCGGGTGCTGGACAATCCATGCTGGCTTTAGAGCGTGGCGAGATTGAAGGCTATCCGGCGCTGTTCTGGTCTACATTCAAAACGACCAAGCCGGATTGGATTGCGCAGAAGAAGGTCAATTTTCTCGTGCAGCTGGCACTCAAAAAACATCCTGAATTGCCAGATGTGCCTCTGATCTTTGATTATCTGAAAACAGATGATGATCGCGCTGCTGCTGAATTGCTGCTCGCGCCGCAATTGGCCGGACGCCCCTTCATCACCCCGCCAGATATTCCCAAAGAGCGACTGGCTGCTTTGCGCGCCGCCTTTAATACAATGATGGCAGATGCTGATTTCAAAGCCGATGCGGGCAAGCGCAATATGGAAGTGCAGCTGGTCACAGGCGAAGAAATTGCCGGCGTGGTGGCGCGCGCTTATGCCACCAAGCCGGAGATTGTCGCCAAAGTTCGTCGCATGAGCGAGCCGCGCTGATCAAATCGCGCGCGGCGCAAAGCTCTCCTCATCGGCCATGTCCCAAGCATGGGCAAAGCGGGTGTCTTTCGTGCCCGTGAGCAATTCACCCTTGCGCAAATTGGGATAGAGATCGGCGAATGTAACCACTTCGCTGGGCGAAATGCGGCGCGAGATGAATTGCGCTTTGAAGCCCCCTGGATGATCAAGGCCGGCAGCCGCCGTTAATTCCGCCAAAGCCTCCAGCGTTGCATGATGGAAATTGGCGACGCGTTGCGCCTTATCGGGCACGACCAAGGCGCGCTGACGGAAGGGATCTTGCGTCGCAACACCTGTCGGGCATTTATCCGTATGGCAAGATTGCGATTGAATACAGCCAATCGCAAACATGAAGCCGCGCGCCGAATTGCACCAATCAGCCCCCAAAGCAAAAGCACGCGCAATATCGAAAGCCGTCGCGATTTTGCCACTGGCGCCAATGCGTATGCGCTCGCGTGCACCAATGCCGATCAAAGCATTGTGGACGAAAGAAAGCCCTTCGCGCAGAGGCTTGCCCAAATGGTCGAGAAATTCGAGCGGGGCCGCCCCCGTGCCCCCTTCCGCGCCATCCACCACAATGAAATCAGGATAAATGCCCGTTTTCACCATGGCTTTGCAGACAGCCAAAAACTCCCATTCGTGACCAACACAAAGTTTGAAACCGGTTGGCTTGCCACCGGAAAGACGGCGCAGCTCACCGATGAATTGCATCATTTCAATGGGTGTCGAGAAGGCCGGATGTTTGGAGGGCGAAATGCAATCCTGTCCCACAGGCACGCCACGCGTCTGCGCGATTTCCTGCGTGACTTTGGCGCCCGGCAAAACGCCGCCATGACCGGGTTTGGCGCCTTGCGACAATTTGAGCTCGATCATTTTGATCTGCTCATTGACGGCTGTTTCAGCAAAACGCTCCGGCGAAAATGTGCCATCAGCATTGCGCGCACCAAAATAACCAGAACCCAATTCCCAAATAATGTCACCGCCACCCGAGCGATGATAGGGGCTGAAGCCACCCTCGCCCGTATCATGTGCAAAGCCACCCTTGCGGGCGCCTTCATTCAAAGCGCGGATCGCATTGGGGCTCAAAGCGCCAAAGCTCATGGCTGAAATATTGAAAACCGATGCCGCATAAGGATGCGCGCAATCAGGCCCGCCAACGCGCACGCGAAAATCAGATGGGGCCAAAGGTTTTGGCGCCAACGAATGGTTCATCCATTCAAAGCCATCGGCATAGACATCATAGGTCGTGCCAAAGGGGCGCTTATCCAATTGCATCTTGGCGCGCTGGTAAATAATCGCGCGCTTGTCACGGCCAAACGGCATGCCGTGCTTTTCATCCTCGAAAAAATATTGTCGCATCTCGGGGCGGATGGCTTCGAGCAAAAAGCGCAAATGCGCGGCGATGGGATAATTGCGCAGCACGGCATGGCGCGTCTGAAACAAATCATGCAGGCCAAGGAGTGTAAAACCAGCGCCCAGCAAAAAAATCGCCAGAGCCCAAATGGTTTGGCTGCCAGAGGCAATCAACCAGAACCCGCCCAGGGCCAGAACCACCGCCAGAGTGAAAGGAATAAAACGGGGCGCGAGGATCAATCGCCAAGACATGAACTTTTTCTCCGACATGCAGCTGAACGGGTTTCAGCAAGCTAAGCCTCTGGCGGAGCTTACGTCTACTAGACGTTTTCATCCTTCAGAATGCGCTTGATCAGGCCAACCAGCTTTTTCCGGTCCTGCTCGGCAAAGATCTGATCGGCGCTTTTCTTAGCCCCAACCTGATGTGCCAAGGTAACAGCCACAGGTGACAAGTGCATAATGGTGGCTGGCGGGGTGACGCGCGGATGGACATGGTTTGTCTGCGCCACGGGCAAGACCGGGGTCACAATATGCTCAGTTCCGATCGGCTTCACATCTGACATGGCCCACACTCCAGAGAGCTGCCTTTAAAAAACGGCGCCAAAGGCGGTTTTTCAAATCCCCCTGATCCTGCCCTGCCGCAGGGTCAAAATGATGCCAGACCAATTGACTAGACATCCATTGGGGCCCCTCGCGCGTATTCCTGTCACGAGTCCTCCTCTGCGCGAGCCGATCCATGCATAGCCTGATCCAACGCGCCCTCAGCGTCCCTAAGAAACCGCCGGCCAAGGCCGAGTTTTCCGCGAAAGACGCCTATGAGCTCGCCCGCAGCCATCTCGAGCGTGGAAGACAGGAAGATTATCTCGTCTGGACGATGATTGCTGAATTTCTCGAAGCCGTCGAAAAGCAGGCCTTGCGTCAGCTGAATTGATGCAGGGCTCTCTAAAGGCGTAACGCCTCACGGCCTGATCAAATTCCAAAACTCATAAATATTGAGACCGCGCGGGCTACCCTGCCATTCGCTCAAAATGATCAGAGCCACCAACAAAGCCGCATAAAGAATGAACTGATTGCGGGTCATAAATAGTCTCGCCTATTCTTTGCTGCGCCTGCGAGGCAAATGCTGCATCTGCGCTCTACTTATATTTCTCAACTATTGCGTGCATCTGGGGAGATCCAAAGCTGAAAACTGACGTAAGCGATGTGGGCGCATCTCTCACTCTGTGAGGAAGCATATGCAGCATATCGAGACTTTTTCTGAGCCGGACATGCTGCTTCATCTGCATGATGACATGATTGTCGATCATCGCGCGGCCGCAACCCTCGCACTTCAACATCATTGCAATGGCGATCTCGAACGAGCTCTCGTCTGGGAGCGATTGGCGATCTTTTTGCGCGCCAGCGAGGCTTATATTTTCGATGATAATGCTGGCATAAATTAGCATCATGAATCTGTAGTTTCGTCACTCAAGATCCTGAAAATGAGGCGGCTTTGGGCGTCATCACGCAAAAAGTGAACGCCTTTGTGGTCTATTGGCCGTTTCTTAGCCGATCCAATCCCCTAGACTGACCCCAATGGTTGAAGAACAAAAGCCAACCATTTTTGGGGAGGTCTAAAATGCCTGCGCTTGATAATGCAGATATGATGGCAATTCTTGGTGACGATTATCTGGCCAAGAAAGATGAACTTGAGCGCGCGAGCGGCCTGGGTGCGGAAGAACGCGATGCTAAGGCCCGGCTCGAGAGCCTGAACAACCAGAAAGTACCCGCTCTCTGTGGTGTGTTCCTCGGCGCTCTGCTGGTCTTTGCGACGAAATGGTCCCCCTCGGCGGTTGCCGCGAGCAATCAAACCATGTTCGGCGGCGGTCTGGCCCTCGTATGCTTGGCCACCTATTTCTGGCTGACCTATGCAGTCAAAAAGGGCCGGGGCTAAAATCGCGTTCGCAAAGCAATCATAACAGGCAGTCAGTGAGCGATATTTTCACTGACTGCTTTCCCATGGCGGACGCTCAAACCGCGACGCAATGTGCTTTCGCTTTTGAAGCCGCTGGCGATGTCATGCCTGGCGGGCAGGGCACGGGATATTTCATCCCGTGTTCAAGATAAAAGCCTGGCGGCGCCCATTTGCAAATCATCGAGGCCACATATTGCCCCGCTAAACATTGCGGAAGCGTATTGCCTCGCAAGCCCGGCGGCTCAGATTTTTTAGCCGGAGCAGGGGCAGGAGGCGGAGGCTCGCTGGCAAAGCTCGCGAGAGGCGCAAGCGCCAGCGGGAGAGCCAAAATGGACAAAACACAAGACTTACGAAACATCCGCGCCCCCTCGCGCCAACAAGCGCGAGCGAGAGACTAGCCTTAAGAAGACAAGTCTCTGAGCGTCAATGATAGGCAATACTTCTCTTTCTCAAGCAGAAGCGGAAATTGTGTTAGCAACCAACGGGACTTGTCCGCCACCTGAGTGTCGGACAAGTCTTTGTGAGCTGATTGCAAAGCTTTAATCACACTTTTGGAAAATCGCGGTCGCGAGGCAGACAGCCACGAGGCGATACCCACTCCTCGTCAACTTCAAATAAACTTCATTCTGAAGGGGAGAATTCAAATCAAAATTATGAATTTCAACGCAAATGACTTTGGGCTTCTTCATTGAAAAATCCATGGATGAAATAATTTTCTCATCCATACCTTCAAGATCAATGTTCAGAAGATCAACTTCCCGTTCCGCGGGAACATGCAAAGAAAAAATTTGATTGATAGTGATGGATTCAATTTCGTGCGAAACCATTTTGGATTCGTTAGAAAAATGATCCTTCATCCCATCATCAATCGTTCCATAGGGAGAATGGCCCGTTGTTGGTCGATGAAAAAGCGCTCGACCAGGCTCATTGGAAACTGCAACATTCAAATTAACGTCTTCAGGACGATGTTTTTCAAATAGCTTAATTGTATCCGGATTGGCATCCACATTGACGCCGCGCCAACCCTGCTCGTGAAAGAGCTGGGTGTTTGAATAATGCGTCGGGTGATAAGCTCCGAGATCAACATAAAATCCTTTATGCTTTCTGGGAAAAAGCTCGCGCAGAATTCGATCTTCTCCGAGCTGGGAATAGGAAAAGCCAACGTATCGATCTGCGCAGAGGATTTTGTAAATTGATCTGCCGAACCGGCGGAATTTCAGGCTCAGCGCCATTCCAGAATCTCCCGATTTATTTTCAACAATGTGCTGATCTGCGACTGAGTCCGAAATAGCTGTTCCGTAGTCACTGGACACTGATCAGGGAGGGTCTTGCGTGAGCTTTTGGTCGATGCGTTCAAATCGGGATATTTGGTGGAGCCAGACGGAATCGAACCGACGACCTCTTCAATGCCATTGAAGCGCTCTCCCAACTGAGCTATGGCCCCACGTTTTTTGCCCTGACCTTTTTCAAGATCAGCCCGCGTCTTGTCCCTTGGGGAGGCCAAGTGCCGCGGGCGGCAAGAACTTATACGATGCGCATCAGCGCTCGTTCAGTGGGCGGCTGTGTAACCCAATCGCCGCCCCATCACAACCCCTGAAAGATCAGCTTTCTTCGTCGTCCTGAAGATCGCTGTCGATGAGGCCCGCGACATCGTCCGGATCGCCCTCTTCCTCTTCAAGGAAGGTCTCATCCGCACCATCGTCTTCAATCTCAATATCGTCGTCCGGCACCACGACCTTGTCGTCGACGGCATCGGCTTCCTCGAGCGAGACGAGTTCGGCGCCCACAACTTCAGGCTGCTCGTCATCATCCACCGGCGAGGCGGCGCGCGCCGGGGCGCGGCTCAGAGCCGCCACCTGGAAGGTTGCGCCGCATTTCGGGCAAGAGATCGGATCCTTGTTCAGGTCGAAGAATTTCGCGCCGCAGGACTGGCACTGACGCTTGCTGCCGAGTTCGGGTTTGGCCACGTTCGATGAGCCCCTAAAAAGGCCGCCGTGCCTCTGGCTGAGGACTGAATGAGCGGCATATGTTTCGCGCTCCGGTTAGTCGGGCTTCGGGCGGCTGTCAAATGAGAAGTAGCTCTGGGCGCTCTCTGGGTGACTTTGGCCAGCCCGGCGTGCTACGGACGCAACGAAATCTCTTCGCAGTTCCGAGGTTCCTTTGGCTTCCCATTCCTCCCATGGACCCGCCCAGCCGATGACGGCGGGCCGCTCGAAACCCCTTTCGGGCGCCCTCAAGCCGCCGGGCGATAAATCCATCTCCCATCGCGCCATCATCTTCGGCCTGCTCGCCAAGGGCGTGACTCCTATCGAGGGGCTGCTGGAAGGCGATGATGTGCTGCGCACCGCCGCCGCCTGCCGCGCTCTGGGGGCGAAGGTTGAGCGCTTGGGCGATGGCAAGTGGCGGGTCGAAGGGGCAGGCCTCGGCTCCCTGCTCACCCCCAAAGAGGTGCTCGATTTCGGCAATGCCGGCACCGGCACGCGACTGATGATGGGTGTCGTGGGCGGTCATGCGATCAAGGCGACCTTTGATGGCGATGCCTCGCTGCGCAAGCGCCCGATGCGCCGCATTCTAGATCCTCTCGCCCTGATGGGTGTCGAGGTCATCAGCGAGACCGAGGGCGGGCGCTGCCCGATCACCATTCAAGGCACGGGCGAGCCCGCACCGATTGAATATCGCTCGCCTGTGGCGTCTGCACAGTTGAAGTCTGCCATCCTGCTCGCGGGACTTAATTCGCCGGGCCGCACCATTGTGATTGAAAGCGAGGCCTCGCGCGATCACACGGAAAAAATGCTCACCTATTTCGGCGCCACAGTGCATGTCGAAAAAGAAGGCGCGCATGGCCGCAAGATCACGCTCGAAGGTCGGCCGACCCTCACACCGCGTGAAGTGATTGTGCCAGCCGACCCGTCCTCCGCAGCCTTCCCGCTGGTGGCTGCGCTCTTGGTGCCGGGTTCAGATGTCACCATCATCGGCATGATGATGAATCCTTTGCGCATCGGCCTGCTCACCACTTTGCAGGAGATGGGTGCCCAGATTGAAGTGACCAACCTGCGCATTGAAGGCGGCGAAGATGTCGCTGATTTGCGCGTGCGCTCTTCGCAGCTCAAAGGCGTGGATGTGCCTGCAGATCGGGCACCTTCAATGATTGACGAATATCCGGTGCTAGCGGTCGCGGCGGCTTTTGCCAAAGGCGAAACGCGCATGCGCGGCCTGTCAGAACTGCGCGTGAAAGAATCCGACCGTCTCGCTGCTGTGGCCGCAGGTCTCGCCGCCAATGGCGTGTCTTATGCGATTGATGGTGATGATCTCATCGTGCACGGCACCGGCCAGGTCGCGGGCGGCGGCACAGTTGAGACGCATCTTGATCATCGCATTGCCATGAGCTTCCTGGTCATGGGCTTGGCATCCGACAAGCCGGTGACGATTGATGATGCGGCGATGATTGCCACCAGCTTCCCGACCTTCCGTCCGGCACTTGAAAAACTCGGCGCAACTTTTTCATGAGCGCCATGCTGATTGCGATTGATGGCCCGGCAGCCTCGGGAAAAGGCACTTTGGCGCGTCGTCTCGCGCGCCATTTCAATGTGCCCCATCTCGACACGGGCCTGCTCTACCGCGCCACAGCCGCGGGCGTGCTCGACCGCGGTGAGCGATTGGAAGATGTCGAACATGCGGTGGCTGTGGCGCGTGGCCTCGCGCTGACCGATTTTGATGAAGACAGATTGCGTGGGCGCGAAATGGGGGAGGCGGCTTCCGTGGTCGCCGCCCTTCCGGAAGTCCGTGCCGCTTTGATCGAGGCCCAGCGCCGTTTTGCCGCCCGCCCCGAGGGCGCCGTGCTGGACGGACGCGACATTGGCACGGTCATTTGCCCGGACGCACCGGTGAAGATTTTTGTCACCGCCGCCCCCGAAACCCGCGCCCAGCGCCGGGCTCTGGAACTGGCCGGGCGGGGCGAAAAGGTCGATTTTGCCGCCATTCTGGACGATATCCGCAAGCGCGATGAGCGCGATTCCGGCCGCTCCAGCGCGCCTTTGAAGGCCGCCGCCGATGCGATCACGCTGGATACGACCAAACTTGGCGTCGAAGAGGCTTTCGCGGCGGCGCTGAAAATCGTGGCTGAAAAGACGTCAAAAGCCTGAAAAGCCCCATTTCATCGAATCAACTTGCAATCGGGCGGGTCTGCCTGCTAGAACGCGCGCGATCTCGGGCGAGGGGCTCTTTCTCTTCGCCCGGTTTCATTTTGAACCCGCTTTCTGCTCCGGCTTGCCGGCATGCTTTTCAAAAGCAGTTCTGTTCGCAACGTCGTTCAGAACCGGATGCACGAAGGCACACGCAACGCTAACCCTGCCGGCCGCCCGACCTCGGGCATCTCAGGAGACATTATGGCTATTTCCGCTGATTCGAGCCTCAACCCGACGCGCGATGATTTCGCTGCGCTTCTCGACGCAAGCTACGGTGAAAACGAAGCTTTCGAGGGTTCCGTTGTTAAGGGAACCGTTGTCGGTATCGAAAAAGATGTTCTCGTCATCGACATTGGTCTGAAGACCGAAGGTCGCGTGGCGATCCGTGAATTCACTGGTGTTGGCGGCCGCGATGCTGCCCCGAAGGTCGGCGACGTTGTCGAAGTCTACCTGGAGCGCATTGAAAACGCGCTCGGTGAAGCTGTCATTTCGCGCGACAAAGCGCGCCGCGAAGAAAGCTGGGTCAAGCTCGAAAAGGCTTTCGAAGCCGGCGAGAAGGTCGACGGCGTGATCTTCAATCAGGTCAAGGGTGGCTTCACAGTCGATCTCGACGGCGCTGTTGCCTTCTTGCCCCGTTCGCAGGTCGACATTCGTCCGATCCGCGACGTCACCCCGCTCATGGGCGTGCCGCAGCCGTTCCAGATCCTCAAGATGGATCGTCGTCGTGGCAATATCGTTGTCTCGCGTCGTACGGTTCTTGAAGAGAGCCGCGCTGAACAGCGTCATGAAATCGTGGCCAACCTTGAAGAAGGTCAGGTCATTGAAGGTATGGTCAAGAACATCACCGATTACGGTGCGTTCGTGGATCTGGGCGGCATCGACGGCCTGCTGCATGTCACCGACATTGCATGGCGTCGCGTCAACCATCCGACCGAAGTGCTCAACATTGGCCAGACGGTGCGCGTGAAGATCATCAAGATCAACCACGACACGCATCGCATCTCGCTCGGTATGAAGCAGCTCTTGGATGATCCGTGGCAGGGCATTGAAGCGAAATATCCGCTTGAATCGCGCTTCCATGGTCGCGTCACGAACATCACCGACTACGGTGCATTCGTTGAACTCGAGCCCGGCATTGAAGGCCTCATCCACGTGTCAGAAATGTCGTGGACGAAGAAGAACGTGCATCCCGGCAAGATCGTCTCGACGAGCCAGGAAGTCGATGTGCAGGTTCTCGAAGTGGACTCGGTCAAGCGCCGCATCTCGCTCGGCCTCAAGCAGACTCTCGCCAATCCGTGGGAAGTCTTCGCTCAGAAGTATCCTGTCGGCACGGAAGTCGAAGGCGAAGTCAAGAACAAGACCGAATTCGGTCTGTTCATCGGCCTCGACGGCGATGTGGACGGCATGGTCCATCTCTCCGATCTCGACTGGAACCGCGCAGGCGAAC